>NZ_JBVAYU010000010.1:0-128831 GCF_055412745.1 Pseudarthrobacter woesei | reverse complement strand
TGGGGGTGTCCGTTCCCGACGGTGGTGCTTACCGAGTGACTCGGGCGGGGACGGTGCTTGTCTGTCAGGAGTACTTCGGCAACAGAGACGTCCCGGATGGGTCACCCCGGCACCGTCACCAATCCGTCACCAATCCGTTACATCTGCTGCATCGTGCTGGTGGGAGGTCGGGCCACCATACGACTCACAACAACATGGCCGGGGGGCTTGCGAAATGCGTTAGTGGCGGCTAACGTATTTAATGTGCCTGATCTTCTGGAAGTTGCCACGGAGCCGAACAGGCGAGCACTGCTTCGTCTCCTGGCAGCGGGGGAGATGACGGTGACCGAGTTATCTGCCCACTTTCCGGTGAGCCGCTCGGCCATCTCACAACATCTGCTGCTGTTGTCCGATGTCGGACTCGTTTCCGCCAGGAAAGACGGTAGGAACAGGTTCTACCGCATAGAGGCAGCCGGGATGGTCCGGCTGCGCGAACAATTTGACTCTTTCTGGACAAACGAACTGGACCTGCTGGTGGCCGACGCCGGCCGGCTGCAGCCCCCAACATCCCAAGGGAATCCCTGATGCCATTCAACAAAACTGTGTTCCTTCCGGTTGATCCGGATACCGCCTTCGCTCTCATCACGGAACCGGAGAGGCTCCGCCGCTGGAAGGCTGTCGCGGCGAGAGTTGACCTTCGCGTCGGCGGCGACTACCGGTGGACCGTCACTCCCGGCCATTCGGCGATGGGAACCTTCACGGAAGTCGAGCCCGGAAAACGGGTCGTTTACACCTGGGGCTGGGAAGGTGACAGCCAGTTGCCGCCGGGCGCATCCACCGTCACGGTGAACCTGGAAGCGGTCGACGGCGGAACCACCGTCCAGCTGATCCACGAGGGATTGACGGCAGAGCAGGAGGTCGGCCATGCCGAGGGCTGGAACCACTTCCTGGCACGCCTCGTCCTGCTGGCCACGAGCGGCGACGCCGGAGCCGACTCGTGGTCGGCTGCCCCGGATCCGATCGACGAACTTTCCAGTGCCGAAGCCGCCCTTGCCGTGGCCCAGCGCGTCCTGCGGGGGCTCAAGGACTCGGACATGGACGCCCGCACGCCGTGCGAGGACTTCACCGTTGCCGGTCTGCTGGAACATCTCTTTGGATCGATTGCATCGATCGGTAAGGCGCTCGGCGTCGCCGTACCTGCCCGGCCGACGGCGTCGCCGGAGGCCCGGATCGCCGACGCCTCCGAGCTCACGCTGGAAGCTTTCCGCACCCGCGGCCTGGCAGGAAACCTGGACATGGGCTTCGCCGAGTTGCCGGCGACGCTGGTCGCGAACATCTTGAACCTGGAACTGCTGGTCCACGCCTGGGACTTCGCGACGGCCACCGGCCAGGAACTCACGGTGTCACCGGTGCTCTCCGACTATGTGCTTGGACTCGCGCGGAACACCATCAGTGCGCAGATGCGGGGCACCAGCTTCGCCGAGGAGACACTCGTCGATGAATCGGCGCTGAGCCTTGACCGGCTCATCGCGTTCACCGGCCGCGAGGTTGCCGGCATCTGATTCTCCGCGGATACCCGTAGATAGGGACATTGCCATGGTTGACGTACGAACAGGGAGTGTCATCCACCGGCCGCGCGTGGTGGTGGACCGCTATGCCTCGGACCCCGACAACGCCCCCGAGTGGTCCACGAACATCAAGGCAGTCAGCTGGGAATCGTTGCAGCCCCTTGTGGTCGGCTCCCGCCTGGCCTTCTGTGCGCACTTGGTGGGCCGGAACCTGGACCCGCAGGCTGCGCAACACCGGCAAGCCGGCGGGATTCTCCGCCGTCGTGAATCTCCTGATGGCCCCCATGATGCGCCACGCCATAAACGGGACCTCGCCAAGCTGAAACAAATATTGGAGGTGGTTCGATCGTCGTGCCTGCCCGCGCGACGGCGGCCTGCCGCGAGAAATCTCTGCCCGTTGTGATTCGCGCAGGCAGGGGCGGCCGCAGCATCCATGCGACGCCGTACGAACAGCGAACACCCTGATGAAAGGACATGTCATGAGCAGGTTCATCTATCTTTACAAGGGTCCGGCCACACCAATGGACCAGTTCAGCGAGGAGCAGTCAGCGGCGCAGATGGCCGCCTGGGGCGCCTGGATGGAGAAAATCGGCCCTGCCTTGCTCGACGCCGGCGCACCGTTCGCTCCGTCCCGCACAGCGGTGGTGGATGACGGGGCGGTGGCCGAAGCGTCGGACCTGAACGGGTACTCGATCGTGGAAGCCGAAAACCTCGCGGCCGCCACGACCCTGGCTGACGGCCACCCGTTCCTCTCCGATGGCAACGGAAAATTCACCCTGGAGATCTTCGAACTCGGTGAGATGTAGTCTCACAACAGAAGTGGTCCGGCCCCGTCTGGGAGCACCTGTCAGCCGGCTCCACGAACGGCAAACGGTCGTGGAAGTGGGCTGGGAGCGCCGCCGTGGCCGGTCCCGTATCCAGCGGGACCGGCCACACCCTAGGATTGCCCCATGTCTACTTACAAAGTCACCCGCAACGCAGTCATCCCGGCCCCGTCCGAAGACATCTTTCCCCTGGTCAACAGCTTCCACGAGTGGACCAAGTGGTCCCCCTGGGAGACCGTGGATCCCGCGATGGACCGCAGCTACTCCGGAAATGACTCCGGCGTCGGCGCCAAGTACGCCTGGAGCGGCAACCGCAAGGCGGGCTCAGGCACTATGGAGATCGTCGAGTCCACGGCGCCGAACACCATCAGGATCCGCCTTGAGTTCACCAAGCCCTTCAAAGCGCTCAACCCCACCACGTTCACCTTGACGCCGGCCGGCAGCGGGACCCAGGTGACCTGGACTATGACCGGCGAGAACAAAGGCATCGGCAAGGTCTTCGCCCTGTTCATGAACATGGACAAGATGGTCGGCACGGACTTTGAGAAGGGCCTGGCGTCGCTCACGGACGCCGTCTCGCAGCGCAAGGCGTGAGCAGGAATCCGGCCGGCATGCCGGAACTCGATTTGAGCCAAGGAAACATCGCCTCGTTCAGTTCGATGCCCGTGCGCGTGGCCTTACTTGGATCGGCCTTCGGGGCCTAATGTTGGGCGTGAGGAACCGTCGACAGGAGTACCGCCATGATTACCCTGCAGATAGAACACCTGGTCCGGGATTTCGGAATGTGGAGGAGGGCCTTCGACAGTGACCCGCTGAACCGCGCCGCCTCGGGGGTGCGGTCGTACCGGATCTCCCGGCCGCTCGACCAGGAAGACTACGTCATGCTGGAGATGGACTTCGATACGCAGGAGGCCGCCGTGGATTTCCTTGCCCGGCTGCAGAATGAGACGTGGAAAACGGGGGTGACGGCACCGGCACTGGTCGGTGAGCCATCGACCCGGATAATTGAGACGATCGCCGTCGAGACGGTGGCCGGTCCTTAACCCCCGGCGCTGTGCCGTCGAGTCGCCCTTCGCGGATCACATGGGACCGGATCCTCGGTCACGAGGTTCACGCACGGCATGGGGCGGTTTCCTCCGGCTCTTGACTCCCAAGGCCGGACGCCTACGATGGTGCGCATCAGCACCTTCGAGGAGCAGTTGCGTGATGTCCGTCGCAGATGCTGATTATGTTGATGATCCGGGAATGTGGGGCCCGAGGCCGGCACAACGTGGCCGGGTTCGCCGACCTGCCGGCGGGCGATGTCGCGTTGTGGATGGCAGCTTGGGGTTGCTTCCAGGAACCTGATCAACGCCGATCAAGAGGGAGAAAAAGTCATGCTGAAGGAACTCGACATCATTGCGGTCCTCCCCGCGAAGGATATCGCGAGGGCAAGAGATTTCTACCGGGACGTGCTGGGCCTCGAGCCCGCCGACGCCATGGACGAGGAGAACCTGCTCTACCGCTGCGCGAACGGAACGTCTTTCCTGCTTTACAAGACCGACAATGCAGGCACCGCGAAAAACACCCAGATGGGCTGGGGGACGGACAACATCGAGGCCGAGGTCGAGGATTTGCGGGGCCGCGGCGTCGCCTTCGAGGAATACGATTTTCCGGGACTGAAGACTGAGAACGGTATCGCGGCAACTCCGGTGGGGAAGGCTGCCTGGTTCACGGACAGCGAGGGCAACATTCTCAACATCTTCCAGCGCCAGTAGCCCTGCCGCCCAGTTGATGGCCAGCGGAGCCTTTGGTAACGGAGGATCGTCCGGCCGCAAAGGCTAGTCCAGGGGCAGCGATATCGTCACACAGGTCCCTGTGGTGGCGGACGAATCGATGATCATCTCGCCGCCCGCAAGGCCGACGGCCAGGCGCATGAGGCGCAGTCCCATGCCGGTGTGCCGGCCGATCATGGCTGCCGGTGCGTCGAAACCGCCGCCGTCGTCGGTCACTTTGAGCTGAACGGCGTGGCTCATGCCGTGGGTGACGCAGCCCAGCCGGACCGTCACGGCTGATGCTTTAGCGAATTTATGGATATTGCTGAGGAGCTCCTGCGCCGACCGGTACAGAAGCTCCGCGGACTGCCGGTCCACTTCCATCCCGTGGTGCGGAGTCTCCAGATGCACGACCGTTCCGCGTTCGCGAAGGGGAAGAGTCAATCGGTCAATTGCGCCGGTCACTCCAAGAGTATGAAAATCGACCGGATGCGTATCAGTGAGGACGCCACGTACGGCGACAACTTCATCGCTTAGTACTGATTTCATATTCCTAACTGTGCGCTTGCATTCTTGGCATTTTCTTGTGCCACGCCGCGGACAATGTATCTGGAGGCCTGCGTCTAACTGTGGCGGGGCACCGAGAGTGTCGGGTTAGGCAGGCGTTGCCGGGCCCGGCGCGTCCGCGATGATGGCGCGGACACTGTTGTTGCGCTTGTCGTGGGTGAGTTCCGCCAGTCCCAGGGCCTCAAGAAGGGGCGGCAGGTACATGCCGAACCGGCCCCGATAGCCTTTGCGCAGCCCGTACCAACCGCCAACCGGGTTTTCCGGGTCCCGGCCCCACGCTTCAACGGTTCCCTCGGCGGCGGGCTTGTTCTCGTCGGCGGCGCCCAACGGCACCCAGCCAGCCTGCTCAACGAGCCACTGGTGAAGATCATCCAGGGCCCGGAGGTGGTACTTGAGTGTAGTTGACCCCACCTGGCAGACGAGGGCGGGTGGATCGGTATCCTCATCACGGTACATCGAGTAGTCTGACGTTCCCGGGGCCGTCTTGAGCGTCCAGGGATCCTGCTTGCTGCCAGTTGCCATGGTGTACCTGCCTAGGTCGGGCCGGTATTCCGGCGCTGTTGGATCGAGCCTACCGAGTCCCGCGGCCCCAAGGCGAGGATGCAGGGGGCCGATTCTTCCGGTACCGCTGCCGCCGGGCCTGGACCTGGCCGCGTACTTCGCACGCCCGACCTTCTGGCCTTCGGGACCGGGGACGACGTTGCGCCGGACGGCGGTTGCCAACGTGAGCTCAGTTTGGGCGCCGCCCTAGGTGACGAACCCGTTCGTTGGGCGGAGACCGTGCCGTAAACCGCCGCGCGGTCCTTTGCCAGCGGGGACCGGCGGAACCTATAGCCACCTAGCCGGGTTCGGCGGGCTGCGCAACGTGCGGGGACTGGTCCGGTGCGCCGACGGCCACCGTTGGGAGGCGTCCGGTAATGAAAAGTCCGGCAATCGCAAGCAGTGCGGTGAGTGCCAGTGCGCTGCGTAGGGCCTCCAGACGGGAGTCGGAGTTGACGGACATGATCGCGTCGGCCGTCGCCTGGTCGACTTCGGCGTTGTCCAGTGCGCTTTGGAGCTGGGTGTCGGAGATAAAGGGGACACCGCTGGCCAGCTGAACCGAGGCTTGCTCCTGCATGGAGCTTGGAACGGCGGGGTTGTTTTGGATGCCGGCCATGAACGAAGTGCTCAAGGTGGAGATGCGTACGGACCCGATCAGGGCGGTTCCGAGGGATGCCCCGAGGTTAGTTGGCCGTATTCTGCAATCCGCCGACCTATGCGCTTTGCGAGTCCGGGACCGCGGACACTGTGATGGCACCAAATTGGGAGGACAGCGCCCCCAAGCCGAAGTCCATCAGCAGCATAGGGATGGCAACAATGCCCGCATGCGCACCCGGGGTCCAGACCCGCCACGAGGATGAGGATGCCGACGATTCTCAGCATAAGCCCCAGCCGGACGACGCGGCGGGGGTTGGCATGCGGCCGGAACTTCGGGATTCCGGCGGCGGACAGAATCTGCGCCACGGAAAGCGGAAAGATGCGTATCCCGGTCTCCAACGCGCTCAGCTCCAACACCACCGACAGGAACAGTGGGATTGTAAAGAACACGCCGGCCTGCACGAGGAATTGAGCGAAAAATACGCTGAGCCCGCCGGTGGGACGCTGGTTCCGGAACAGCCCGGGATCGATCAGCGGATCGCCGCCCACTGAGGCAAAGTGCGATGTCCGCCGCATGAACGCAACCCCTGCGCCCGGACAGCTGCGACCCCAAAAAGTCACGCTGGTTAAAGTCGAATTTCTCGGAGAGACCAAACAGATCACGCTCCCGGAAAGCGCAACCGGCTATGAGCCCGCCATCGAATTCGTCTACAAAGTGGGAAACAACGATTCGAAGACCGGGCGGAAGTACTGCAGGACCAATCTGGAGGACTCAACCGCGGATTGGCGATGGACCGCAAGCCCCTAAACTCGAGTCCCTGCTGTGGGGCTGCGGCAGAAACCGGGTATTATGCTCACCGCCGCTCGATGGTGAAGGAATCTGTGAAGTCGTACCCTTCGGCCGGGACGAAGCGGGCGGAGAGCCGGTCTGCCGTTGCCGTCACATCGAGGGTGCCCAGGGCAGGATTTCGGTTTTTGCCTGACACCGCCGCGAAGTATCGGGCCTCGGAGTCTTTGGCCTGCACATCGCGTAGTTCCCTGCCACCAGTTCCCACGGTGGCAAACACGGTTCCGGCGCCCTGCACCATGCTGGCATCGGTATCGGTGAGGCAGCCCGCCGAAAAGGCCTGGGGGAGCAGATCCGGGCAGGAAGTGCCGAGCCCCAGTTGGTGCGTGCGCTGGTAATGGTGCTCATGGCCGGACAACACCAGATCGACCTTCTTGGCCATCAGCATGTTGGTCAAGTCCTTGCCGGCCTGGCACTGGTATCTGCCCACGCTCAGGCATGGGGTGTGCATGCCGACGACAGTCCAGGGAATCTTGGCCGCCGCGGCCCCGTCGATGGCGTCCACGGTCCAGCGCCAGCGTTCGCTGTCCCTCGAATAGTCCAGGGGCTTTCCGTCCTTGAAGTCGATGCCCGGTGAGACCATGACAAAACGCACCATGGGATCTTTTTCCGGGAAATCCGCAAACCATTGCGTTCCGTATTTCCCCTGAATGCCCGGAAGTCTGTTGGGTAGGCACCGGACGATATTTTCGATGTCACCATCGTGACCGTCACTTTCGTGGTTGCCCGTAATTACTTGGTAGGGAAATTCCTGACCCAGCTTGCCCTTAACCATGTCGCAGAACCGCTGCTCGATGCCGGCCTTGTAGGTGAAGTCACCAAGGGCCAGATTCACTTGCGGTTGAAGGCCGGCGATGGTGTCCAGTACTTTCCTGGCGCCGTCGTCGACGCCGATGTCTCCCTGCGCTGTGAAGTGCACCGAGCCATCGGGCCCCACTGGAGGGATGGGCAGCGAGCTTGGAGTTGGCGAAACGAACGACGGCGATGGTTGGGGAGTTCCGAGCGTCACCGAAGGACTGGGCGGAGGCTCCGGAGGGCTAGACTCACATCCGGTCAGCACTGCCAGACATACAAGAACGCAAGTGACCATGCCTCCCGTTCCTCGTTTCACGGATGTCGGAGCCACTATTCCTCCCGTGGGCAGCAGAATACGGACAAGCGCCTGGTCTGAGCCTATTATCTCCGAATGCCTGCAATAAGTAACCCCGGCCGCCTTGTCAGATCCCGGCGGGAGACGACCGCGTTCCGTCTGCCTCCACGTCTCTGGCACCGTATCGAACAACCGTTGGCTTTAGGGCCCGTTCGACGCCGTCGGGCGCGTGGGTGCCGCCCACGGCATACTCTCTCGCCGCCTAACAACCCGGACGACCAACGGCTTCGGCAAACGGGAAGCCGCGTGGGAGGAGACCGGCCACTGCGGTCAGAGGCTGTGGGCCGGTATCTCCAGTCCGATGACCAGCAGGCTCAAAAGATCACTTCGGCGAACACGATGACAGTTTTGTGACGGACCGGCAGCTCGAGTCGCCGGATCGCCAGATAGCCGACGACGACGAGCGTCCCAACGAGAACGACGATCGCCCAGAGCCTCGGCGCTGGCGGCGATCATGAGGTGCAGTTCTTCACCGCTTGGCAGCTTCATATGAACTGTCAGGTGGCTCAGCAGATCAGCGGCGAAGATCCCAAGGCCCTCCCTGTGGCTGGGGCGGGGATCCTCAGGAACCGGGAACCCGGTACTTGACGTCCCCGGCCATCCGCAGGGCTTCCAACGTTTCATCGACCGTTAACAGAACGGTCGTTTCCAATGAACTCAGCGCACCGCCTCCCGTGATTGCCAGCGCCACCGCGGCCATGGATACGTTGTTGGGGGCCTCCCAAAGGTTGTAGCCGTCGTGGGTGCCGAACGCGTACCAGAAGCCATGGAGCTTTCCTCCGACCGATTCGATGTATGCCTGGGCGGCTTTTCCCCGATCTTCCGGGTTGCTGATCATCCTGGCCCAGGTCTCCGGGGTGTAGCTGAACTTCGACAGATAGAGCGGCATCGTCTTTCCCTTTCCTTCGCAGCCGGAAGTGCGGATTCCCCAAGAATGGCAGTCTGGTGCCGGACCAGCAATGGCAGGCGACAGTTGATGAGGTGAAAGGAAGCCGCACTCGTCAGCGGCCGATGCTGCTGTGGGGCTGGATGAGGGTGTCGAGGATCGGCAGTTGGCCGCGCCGTAGCGAAACAGCATGCGGCGGGCGGGGCGGTTCGGACCTGAATCCGGCATGACACAATCAACCCATCGCGCACATCGGGCACATCGGGCCCGGCGAGCGGGGACCTGTCCCATGACTGCAAAGGAGCCTTGTGAGCAGCCCGATCAGCCGTCACGACGAACCCGGGGGAGATCTCTCCGCAGAGATGTTCACCGCCCCGGCATATCCACAGATGCGGCTCAACATTGCTGCCCTCGAAAACAACATCCGCGTGATGGCCTCCTGGTGTCAGCGCCTGGGCGTGGAGCTGGCTCCCCATGTCAAGACGACGATGTCGGCTCCGATCATTGAGCGTCAGGTGGCTTCCGGCGCCGTCGGCGTCACCGTCGCCACCGTGGACCAAGTCAGTTCAGCACTGAACTGGGGACATCGTCACATTCTCGTCGCCAATGAGATTGTCGACCGGTACGGCCTCATGCGCCTCCGTGCCTGGCTGGAGGAAGATGCCGGGCGGGAAATCCGCTGCTTCGTCGATTCGGCGGCCGGTATCGAGGCGGCAGCCAAGGCTTTCGCGGGAGCGACCGTCAGCCTTGAGATGCTGATCGACGTCGGAACGCCAGGCGGGCGCACAGGAGTCCGGAGCCTCCACGATGCTCTACGCATCGCCGAGCTGGTCCATGGTGCGCCTGGTCTTAGGCTCGTAGGCGTTGCCGGGTATGAAGGCGTCGTTCCCAACAGCAGGGCTGAATCGACAATCGACGCCGTCGACCGGCACTGCAGGCTGGTGCGCGACGCTTATCTTGTAGCCGCAAAGTACTTTGAGACCACCGCCCCCGTCTACTCCATGGGCGGGTCCGCTTTTCCTGACCGCGTCGTGGAACACCTTCCCGACCACAGCCAGGTGCCCGGTACCAGGAGGATCCTCCGATCAGGTTGCTACGTCACCCATGATCACGGCACCTACGCCAGCGTCAGTCCAGTTCCGGGTCTCATCCCGGCGCTTTCCGTCCGGGCCGTCGTCCTGTCCACCCCCGAGGAGGGAGTCGCCGTCGTCGGCGCTGGCAAACGGGACCTTCCCTACGACGCCGGACTGCCCGTTTTCCTTTCCGCCCGCACCGCTGGCGGCGCCACCAAGAAGGGTGCCACCGCCGTTGTGGGCAATCTCTTCGACCATCACACCGTCGTCACCGGAGTGAACGGACTGGATGTTACGGATGTAGTGGACTTTGGGATTTCCCACCCCTGCTCCGCCTTCGATCGCTGGCCAGAATACGTTGTTACCGACGGCAACGGACAAGGCCTCGGGGTGTGGCACACAGACTTCCACCGGTCGTCGCTCGTAACGACCAAACAATCGTGAGCAGCCCGGGCATACTCCCAACTGCCGGGGAGCGCTGCCGGCCGCGTGCCCTGAACAGGAGGAGCCGCACGGAGCCGGGAACTCAGCCCGGTCGCAACGCCTGGCCGAATCCGGGGCGGACCGGGAGCGGATCCGCGAACTGCCGCAGGGGCCAGCGGCGGCAGGGAAACCCAAAGGGGCCGACGACGGCTGGGGGAGAGAACCCCGGTCTCAGAGGGCTCTCAAGCGTCGGCGGCCCCGTTTCGCGCCGTAGCCCACAGCACCGGCAAGCAACATGCAACCAGCCCCGCACCGTGAACTTCATGGGCGGTGCCACTATTACCATTAAACACCTTGCGGCGTCGTGCCGGGCCAGGTCCAGTCCCAGTTCCTGCGCGTAGCTCCGGAACACGGGTGCCTGTCAGTCCTGCTTTCCGCCCCACTGGGTCTGGGTTTCGAACAGCTTCGCTGCCATCTGCTCTTAAAAGCCTTGCTGCGCGGAAGCCTCCACCGCCAGGGCAGCGGTACCCGAGTTCCGGTGTCCGGGGAGGGGAAGTAGCGGTTCACGAAGGTGATCCGGTCGCCGTACTCCTCCTTGAGTTCCTCGACGAGCGGATGGGCGGCGCGGCAGGATTCGCATTCGATGTCGAGGAACTCGACCAATTGGGCTTTTTCGGTTGCGGGGGAGGTGAGGCGATGGCTGTCCTCGCGGACCAGTTGCGCCTGGGCAGCCGGCTGCGGAGCCACCGGGGCTGGCTTGTTCGCGGTGAAGACCGCATACCAGATGAGGCCGGCTGCGACGGCGACCCCCACCGCGGCGGCGAAGAGCCGGATGCGCCGGCTGAGCACAGCGCAGCGGACGGGGTCCGGTCCCAACTGGAGGTCGGTCATGCCAGGTGTGCCACGGAAGCGGGCCAGGGCCGGGGCACGCGCGAGGGTCGGCATGGATCCTAACTACAGCGACGGATGAATTTGGAAAATTGTTCAGTGCCCCTGCCTAGCCGCTGCTCCGTGGCGCAAACATGATCACGGCCACGCCGAGCAGGCAGATCACCGCGCCAATGGTGTCCCAACGGTCGGGCCGGAATCCGTCAAAGATCATGCCCCACACGAGCGAGCCGGCCACGAAGACGCCGCCATAGGCAGCCAGGATGCGACCGAAGTGCGCATCCGGCTGAAGGGTCGCAACGAAGCCGTACGCTCCGAGTGCGAGGACACCCAGCCCGGCCCACCACCACTCCTTGCCTTCGCGGACCGACTGCCAGACCAGCCAGGCGCCACCGATTTCAGCTGCGGCGGCGAGCACGAACAGCAGGACTGATTTTGCGATAGTCACGAACCCATCATTGCAGGGCTGTTGCCGGACGGCCGTGCCTCACGACTCCCGCCAGTTCTGGGAGCTATTGAGGCCGCAGGCCTGGCGGCTGCATTGACGGGCACTCACACGCCAGTCGGGCTGGTTCGACGCAACGGAGCGCTCGTCCTTCCAGATCGGGATCACCCTGGCGCCGCACTCTCGACACGGCGGCTCCACGTGAGCGCGCCTTTGCGCTTTGTTCATAATTTCCCCCAAAGAAACATCGCCCGAATCTAGTCTCAACCCTAACGAATGTACAAATGGCTTTTTTGCGGGGCTTTGCCCGGCGGCGGCTCCTGCCCGGGTCAGGATCCGAAGAAATCCGGCGGGGAGGGAATATCGGGGCAGTCCTGTCTGTTGAGTATCTATCCGACAAGCAATCCGAAGAAGAGAGAAATACCGCAGTGGCAACCGATTACGATGAAGTACGTTCCGACGTCAAGGAATCGCAGGACAGGTCCCTGGAGGCGCTGCAATCTGAAAATGCTCCGGACGCCCGCAGTGTGGTGCGTGATCTGGATGAGGCGGATTCGCTGGACGGTTCGATTGCCCCTGGCGGAGAATTCGTTGCCGAGGAACTGATCGTCCAGGTCATCCCTCAGGCGCAAGACGAATTCACCTGTTACTCCTGCTTCCTCGTCCGGCACCGCTCCCAAATCGCGCGCGAGAAGAACGGCCACGCTTACTGCATTGACTGCGAAGGCTAAGGCGCGGGCCGGCGTTGTCGCCGACCAGGCTATGTGAAGGAAACGTTGCCGGCACTACAATCAGCGCATGACCGTGCTGGACTGGCTGCTGGATTCTGATCCTTCCGTTCGCTGGCAAGCGCTGCGCGACCTTGCAGGCGCCCCGGCCGGCGTCGTGGCTGCCGAGCGGACACGCGTGGCCAACGAAGGGTGGGGCGCCCGGCTGCTTGCCGTGCGCGGGGAGGACGGCCAATGGGCCGGGGGAGCGTACTTCCCGGCGCAAGTCGGCGATCCTGATGCGTTCGACGACGGCAGCCAGCCGTGGACTGCGACCACGTACAGCCTCCTGCAGTTGCGGGACTTCGGCGTCGACCCGGCAAACGACCACATGCGCCGGAGCGTGGCGCTGGTGCGGGACAACTGCCGCTGGGAGGAGGGCGGCCAGCCCTATTTCACCGGCGAGGTGGAACCCTGCATCAACGGCATGGCCGTGGGGCTCGGCGCCTACTTCGGCCAGGACGTCGACGGCGTCGTCGCCCGGCTTGTCAGTGGGCAACTCGACGACGGCGGGTGGAACTGCTGGGCGGAGTACGGCGCGGTTGTTTCGTCGGCCGCGACAACGATCAACGTGCTCGAAGGACTGCTCGCCCATGAGCGGGCAACCGGCGGCACAGCGGCATCCATCGAAGCGCGGCGCCGGGGCGAGGAGTATCTCCTCGAGCGGCGGCTGTTCCGGCGTAAAAGCACCGGCGTGGTCATTGACCCGGCCTGGCTGGAGTTCACCTATCCGGCCCGCTGGCACTACGACGTGCTCCGGGCCCTGGAGTACTTCCGGTCCGCCGGTGGTCCGCCCGACCCGCGAGTGGCCGATGCGATTGAGCTGCTTCGATCGAAGAAGCTGCCAGACGGTACCTGGCTGCTGGAAAACACCCATCCGGGAAAGATCCACTTCGAGCTAGAGGACGGCGACGGCCAGCCCAGCCGATGGAACACCCTGCGGTCGCTGCGGGTCCTGCGGTGGTATGAGACCTGAGCGCGCCCATAGCCCGCCCCGAGGTCTCGTGGCCGCGAGGAGGCGCTGATGAACGAACTGACGGGCAATGCGCTGGGCGCGGACACCCGGCCGGATTTGGCCACCACTTGGTGGTCGCCAGAGTCATTGCCCCATGGTTGTAGGCCGCGCCGGCCGGTGCCGTGAGCCGGAACCGGAAATTCGACTCCGCGTCGATGAACAATTCAAACGTGCCGGCCATAACAATCCTCCCGGTTTGCGGAGCCTGGCTCTCGGCGTAGATACCGCGGGTCAGGCCGGAACGCGTAGCTGCGACTGTGTCCCGCTGCTCGTGGCACAGTCAGCGCTGGTCGAACGATCGCGAAGGATCTGTTCATCTGGTGAAATCCAGTGTGTTGCAGGCTCCCGGGGTCTCACAAGACAGGGCAGGTAAACCCTGGTTATAAGCTGTGCAACACCGTGCTCAGACGTACTGGGCGAACCAGGCCAGCGTGTCGTTCCAAGCGGCTGTGGCTTGCGCCTCAACGTAGCGCTCCCCGGTGTCATTGTGGAAGGCATGGTCGACGCCGGGATAGACGGTGAGCCGGTGGCGTACGTCCGTAGCGGCCAGAGCATCACGCAGCGCCGGCAATGCGCCGGTGATCCGCTGATCGAGTTCGGCGTAGACGCCGAAGACCGCCGGCTTGATCGCCGGAACCTTCTCCAGATCGGGGGAGGGTCCATAAAACGCCGCAGTCGCCTTCAGCCCGGGCAGTTCCGTCGCGGACTGCCAGGTGATGCCCCCGCCGAAGCAGTATCCGGTCATGGCGATCCGGCCCCCGTCGACGAAGTCCTGTGACTGCAGGTAATCAAAAGCCGCGGAGAAATCGGAGACATGGCGTTGGGCGCCGGCCGCCGTCAGTGCCCCGGGGACGGCGTCGCGGTCCAGCTTCGAGGTGCCCCCTTCCCTGCTGAGCAGGTCCAGCGCAAGGCCGGCATATCCGGCCTTGGCGAAGCGGCGTGCCACGTCCTCGATATGCGGAGTCAGCCCGCGGTTCTCGTGGCAGATCAGCACAGCTGGGCCGGGTGAACCTGCCTCCGGCCGGGCGAGGTAGGCGCTGATGTCCATCCCGCCGGCTGGACCGCACCGTTTCCGTCTCGAGACCCGGCGCACCGTCAGGAACGGAGAGGGGGCTCCTGGCCCCCGGCACCGGGCCGGCGGAGGCGGCGCCGGTCCCCACGCCCGACGACGAGGTGCTGGGGGTTGGCATGGGGTCGGTGCTGCGCGGGACTTCTTCCGGTGTGCAACCCACCAGCAGCATCGCGGCAGATGCCGCGGCCATGCTGCCGGTTATGAACGCCACCCGGCGGGTGAACGTGCGCTGGCTCATGGCGCCGGAACGGTAGTCGTCGAAGAATTCCTCGATCAGGTACTTCTCAAACTTGCCAAGCTTGGTCATGAAGGGCCTCCTGGAGTGTGCGCATATCCTCCTCCGAAGTCCCTAGTCAAGCAAGGGATCAGACAAGGCGCGCCTTGTTGGCCCGCCGCCTAGCTGCCGTCCGACTTGGCCCGGCGAGACGACCAGCCCTGCTCGTGCAGCCGCTCAAAGCCGTCGAGGAGCAGGTCGAGGGCGAATTCGAATTCGAATTGGTCGTCGCAGCCGTGCCCGACGACCGATCCTTCGTCGTGGGCCATGGACGTGGCGATCGCGACGATGTTCGGATACCGCGCGGCCATCTGCTGGAACATGGCGGCCTGGGCTTCCGGCGGCACGTCCGCCAGGGACTCCGCCGTCGGTCCCGCTGGGACTGCAGGGTCCTCGAACAGTTCCTGGGTGAAGCCCCACATCCGGCCGCCGATGGCATGCATCACGTGGTGCGTGAGATCGGCCGAGAAACCGCCGGTCAGGAACATGCCGGTGAAGGATTCCATGTAGTCAAGGACGGCGGGCGTCTTGTTGGTTCGGGACTCGATCGCCTGACGAGCCCACGGGTGCCGCTGCAGTGCCCGCCTCGCCGAGAGTACCCGCAACCGCACGGCGCTCTTCCAGTCCGAATCGGTAACCGGGGGATCTATCTCGCCGATGAGGCTCGCGACCATCCCGTCGAGAAGCTCCTCTTTGCTTGCGACGTGCTTGTAGAGCGCCATCGGCACCACGCCGAGCTCCTCGGCGAGCTTGCGCATGCTGAGCGGCTCGAAGCCCACTTCATCAGCGAGTGCGACGGCGGCCTGCAGCACGCGCTCCCGGTTTAAGGGCGTGCGGCGGGTGGCCTCCAGCTGCTGAGTCATCCCGACAACCTTTCCCTAGCGGCCCCCTCTTGACAAGTGTACTGCGTACACCTACCGTTGCGTCCATTGGGTGTACGCCGTACACCATCTGAATTGAGGACCAGGCCAATGACAACAAAGCCCAGCACCGCCCTCCGGCCAGCCAGGCACCCCGGGCCCCAGTGGCCCGTGCCTGCCGCCCTGATTCTCCTCAGCCTCATTCCGGTGATCGCCGGGGCATCGCGGCTGACGGAGCTGACCGGGGGTGCCGCCATCACGCCGCAGAACGCGCGGTTCTTTGCCTCCCCTATCCCTGTGGTGATCCACATTGTCAGCGTCACCGTCTACAGCCTCCTTGGCGCCTTCCAGTTCGTTCCCGCGCTGCGCGGCAGGCGCGGCTGGCACCGCATCGCCGGAAGCATCCTGATTCCGGCAGGCCTCTTCGCTGCACTCTCCGGCCTGTGGATGTCGGCCTTCTACCCCCTCCCGGATGGCGACACCGACGTCCCGATCCGGCTGTTCTTCGGCTCGGCAATGCTGGTGAGCATCGTCCTGGGTGTCGTCGCGATCCGACGCCGGGATTTCGTCCGGCACAGCGCCTGGATGACCCGCGGCTATGCAATCGGCGTCGCCGCGGGAACCCAGGTTCTGGTGATCCTTCCTTGGATGCTGCTCGTGGGCACACCCGACGAGGTGACCAGGGCCCTGCTGATGGCGGCGACCTGGGTGATCAACCTCGCGGTGGCCGAGTACATCATCCATCGACGCGCCCGGCTGTCCATGCGGAAGCCCCGTCCTGCCGGCCGGTCCGTTGGCCGATCCGTCGGGGCCGGTGCCGGGCTTCCACGATGACGGGCCGCCGCGTGGGGGCGCTGGCGGGTGGCCGCGACCGCCGATCTGCCGGCGCCCCAACTTTAGCTATTGAATACCCCTAGGGGTGCTACGTGGCGGGTGTGAGGGAAACGATCAGGTCCTCGATGCGGGCCTTGATGTCGTCGCGGATGGGGCGGACGGCCTCGACGCCCTGGCCGGCCGGGTCTTGGAGTTCCCAGTCCTCGTAGCGCTTGCCCGGGAAGATCGGGCAGGTGTCGCCGCAGCCCATGGTGATGACGACGTCGGATTCCTTGACCGCTTCGGTGGTGAGGACCTTGGGGATTTCGGCGGACATGTCGATACCGAGTTCGGCCATGGCCTCGACGGCGGCCGGGTTGACGTTGTCGGCGGGCTGGGAACCGGCGGAGCGGACCTCGATCAGCCCTCCGCTGAGGGTGGTGAGGAAGGCGGCGGCCATCTGGGATCGGCCGGCGTTGTGGACGCAGACGAAGAGGACTGAAGGCTTCCTGGCGGTTTCGGTGCTCATTGGGGTCTCCTGGGGATTGCGGGGATGGGGCGGCTAGAGGGACGCGGCGGGGGAAGTGAAGTAGCGTTTCCGGGCCCAGAGGGCCACATAGACCAGTGCAACAAGAACGGGGACTTCGATCAAGGGGCCCACGACGCCGGCCAGGGCCTGCCCGGAGGTGACGCCGAAGGTGCCGATCGCCACCGCGATGGCGAGTTCGAAGTTGTTGCCCGCGGCGGTGAACGCGAGCGTGGTGGTCTTGGCGTAGCCAAGATCCAGCCACTTTCCGATCAGCATCCCGGCGGCGAAGACCACCAGGAAGTAGACCAGCAGAGGCAGGGCGATCCGGACCACGTCGAGCGGGCGGGAGGCGATGGTGCCGCCCTGCAGGGCGAAGAGCAGGGTGATGGTGAAGAGCAAGCCGTACAGCGCCCACGGGCCCAGCTTCGGCAGGAATATTCCTTCGTACCAGTCGCGGCCCTTAGCCTTTTCGCCGATGGTGCGGGTGAGGAATCCGGCCAGAAGCGGAATACCCAGGAATACCAGGACGGAGGCGGTGACGGCCCAGAACGAGAAATCAGCGCTGGTGGTGGGCAGGCCCAGCCAGGCGGGTAGCAGTTGCAGGTAGAACCAGCCGAGGGCTCCGAACGCGATGACTTGGAAAACGGAGTTGATGGCCACCAGCACGGCCGCGGCCTCGCGGTCGCCGCAAGCGAGGTCATTCCAGATCATCACCATGGCGATGCAGCGGGCCAGGCCCACGATGATCAGCCCCGTGCGGTATTCGGGCAGGTCCGGGATGAAGATCCAGGCCAGGGCAAACATGAACGCCGGCGCCAGGACCCAGTTCAGGACCAGTGAGGTGAACATCAGTTTGCGGTCACCGACGACGCGGTGCGCCTGGTCATACCGGACCTTCGCGAGCACCGGGTACATCATCACCAGCAGCCCTACGGCGATCGGCAGTGAGACCTCCCCGACCTTGACCGCCTCGAGTGCGGTGTTCAGCCCCGGAATGAAGCTGCCCAGCAGCAGGCCCAGGACCATGGCGGCAACAATCCACACCGGCAGGAAGCGGTCCAGGGTAGAGAGTTTGCCAACGACGGCAGCCCCGCCATCAAGGGTGGGCGTCGGGTCGGTCTGGGTGCTCACGGGACTCCTGTGCTGTTCAGCTGTGCTGCCGGACGAAAGATTGATCAATGTCGATATGAAGTATTCCCAACCATATCGATGAATGTCAATCTGTGGGCGCTTTGACGATGAACCCTGCTGAAACTCTGGAACCCGTGCCCAACGCGGCCTGCCGGCCCGGGCATGGGCGATGGCAGCAGCGGTGTTGGCCTCCTGCTCCGGTCGAACGAGCCATGGATCAGAGCATCATGCGGGTGGCAAACGGCGTCAGGCCCGTGAGGCCTCGCAGGTCCCGGCGTGTAAACACCTGGCAAATGCCGGGCAACGCAGCAGGAGTAGGGTGTGCCTTATCTGACGAAGGGGTCCCCATGAGCTACAAATTTCGAACCGTCCGGGTTCGCGGCACTGATCTGATAGGTACCATTGCGCGCAAACACGGAAGTGCGCCCGAGATCTACGAAACCTCGAAGGACCCGAGCACTTCAGTAGTTCCGGTGTACTTCGAGGCAACGGGCGAGGTCCGATTCTTCGACAGGTCAACGCTGGAAGACGTTGTGACGCCGGCCAGCTAGCTGAAAACGCGGCCAAAGGCACGGAACAGGAGGAGCCGGCCGAAATGGACCGCAGCCTCCCGGCGGCAGGGCCCATTCCAGATGATGAAGTTGGGGTACCGGTGTGCCCCGCGACGGCCGGCCACTGTTGCTGCCGCGTCGCTGATTGTTTGCAGGTCCCGGGCTGTCAGTGGAAGGGGTGCCTCGGCAGGGTGCCAGGTGGAGCCGCGCGGAAAGTCCCGGCGCGGCTGTGTCGACATTTCAATGTGGGCACCAAGAACCGCTGTCAACGGATGCGTCGCACTGAATTCGCAGAGGGTGCGAAGCGACGCCTGAAAGGCCGGGAAGTCCTGTACATAGAGGCGGCCCGGATATACGGTGTCTCCGGTCAGAAGAAGGCCGGTGGCCTGATCGTAGATGGCGATGGCCGAGGGATGGTGGCCCGGGGTCGGGATCACCTCAAGCACCCGTCCACCGAGGACAAACAGTGCCGCGCCGTGTGGCCAGCGGTCGATGCCAAAGAACGCGGCAACGTCGTCAGCGGTGTGACCGATTACCCGGGTGAAAGCCCTGCCGGCGAATTGCCCGTCCGCGGCGACGTGGTCACCGTGCGCGTGCGAGTGGGCGACGACAAGTTGATAGCCCGCTCTGGGATGGTCGATGAGCCACCTGCCGATGAGCCCGTCGACGGTTTCCCGGAGGGGGAAAATTACGGCGTCCGCCGTCGCGCCGGTGTCAAGAAGCAGTGCGCGGTCCGAGCCGAACATCAGGTAGAGGAACGGCGCCTCGAAACTGTCCGCCATGCTCTGCCGGAGAATGATGGTGTTCTCCGTGGCCGCATGGACCTGGATCGGCGGCACGGCGCTGGCCCGGTAGGACCGCTCGCCCGCATACCAGCGCACATCGAGATCAAGTTCGTTCACAGCGGTATTGTCCCATTGACCTGCGGGCCACCGGTCTTCGCGGACTCCGGAACAAGCGACGAATGCCGGATTCCACTCGTCTATGACGGGCTGCAGCGCGGCTCCCGGTCACCCCCAATGGTGATCGGCAGCCGGCCCGCGCCCGGTGGCCCCGAATCCTAGGGACGCATTCCTGGCCGCACACTGTTCACACAGGCATTGCGTGGGTTCACGGGGGCCGCCGGAGCCGTGCCGGCGCCGTCACGGCTCCGCTGTCCCGCCGGCGGTTCCGGCCGTTCCGGAGGGCTCCGGAGTGAGGGCTGTCCGGTCAGAGATGTGGGATGTTGCCGCGCAGTCCCGCATGGCTTCAACGCCTTTCACGGCGGCGGCCATGTCTTTATAGGTCTCGGAGAAGGCCAGCAGCGCCCCGGCACCGTCCAGGAGCTGAACCAGGACCCCGCCGTCGGCGCGCACCAATTCGAAGGTACCCGGCGAGGAGCTACGCACGCCCTTGGGGGCGGGGACCGACCGGACCCAATCATCCGGGCGCCGGAACTCGGCCGGGCCGGGTGGGTTCACTGTTCCCCTGCGGGACTCAGAGGGAAGGGATTGGTTCGGCATGCTGGCTCCACGGTGATATTCCATGGCCGCTTCCTGACCTTCTGATGACTATACGGCACGCCCACGCGCTCCGGCTCTTTGTGTCCCATGCCCGCAACCGGCAAGGTCAAGGAACGGGGCGAGCGCCGGTTCCGGACTTTGTAGGCACAATGGACGGGTGACTCCTCCGCCCGTCCCACTGGATCCCGCCGCCGCCCACGGACCCTTCGACGTGGCTGCCATTGGCGCCGGCCTGGCGTTCGCGGAATCGCTGGCGGAGCTCGCCGCCGCGCTGCGGGCGGGAGGGCCGGCGGCAACGGCCGTCGTACAGGCACCCCCCGGCACGGGCAAGACCACGTTGGTGCCGCCGCTGCTCGCCAACATCGCGTCCGGGTACGCCGCAGGGAGCAACGGCCCCCGCATCGTGGTGACCCAGCCGCGGCGGGTCGCCGCCCGCTCGGCCGCCCGGCGTCTGGCCGCGCTGGACGGAAGCCGTCTCGGTGACCGCGTCGGCTACACGGTCCGCGGGGAACGCCATGCGGGTCCGGGCACCCTGATTGAGTTCGTCACCCCGGGCATCCTGCTGCGCCGACTGCTCGCCGACCCCGGCCTGGGCGCAACGGAGGCGGTGATCATCGACGAGGTCCACGAACGCGGACTGGAGACCGACCTGCTGCTGGGCATGCTCGGGGAGGTCCGCCAGTTGCGCGGTGACCTCACGCTCGTCGCCATGTCCGCCACCCTGGACGCGCCCCGCTTCGCCGCCCTGATAGGGGACCACGACGGCGGCGGACCGGCGCCCGTCGTCGACTGCCCGTCCGCGCTGTATCCCCTGGACATCGAATGGGCGCCAGCGTCTGTGCCTCGGCTGGATGAACGGGGAGTCACACGCGCCTTCCTTGACCATGTGGCGGATACTGCCGCGGCCGCCCACACATCGGCGCTCGCAGGCGGCGGGGATATCGATGCCCTGGTCTTCGTTCCGGGGGCGTGGGAAGTGTCCTATGTGGCCACCCGCCTGCGCAGCAGGGTCGGCGCGGAGGTGCTGGAGCTGCACGGTCAGATCGGCCCGGCGGAGCAGGACCGCGCCGTCTCGGGGCGGGAAGCCGGCGGGACCGCCCGGATCATCGTATCCACCGCGCTCGCCGAATCCTCCCTGACCGTCCCCGGTGTCCGGCTGGTGATCGACTCCGGCCTGTCCCGCGAGCCGCGGCGCGACGCGAGCCGCGGGATGTCCGGCCTCGTCAACGTGTCCTGTTCCCGGGCCTCCGCCGAACAACGCGCCGGCCGGGCCGCCCGCCAGGGACCCGGGCGGGCGGTCCGCTGCTACGACCAGCGGACCTTTGGTGCCGCACCCGCGCACCGCACGCCGGAGATTGCGGTCGCTGACCTGACCGCTGCCGCCCTGATGCTGGCCTGCTGGGGATCGCCCGGCGGCCGCGGCCTGGCCCTTCCGGACGCACCGCCCAGGGCGGCCATGGATGAGGCTTGTGAGGTGCTGCGTGAACTCGGCGCAGTGGAACCGGACGGCCACGCAACGGACCTGGGTAAGACCCTGGCCCGGATACCCGCCGACCCGCGGCTCGCCCGGGCCCTGCTGGACGGCGCCGCCGCCGTGGGCAACCGCGCCGCGGCGGAAATTGTCGCCCTCGTTTCAGGGGACCAGCGTGCCCCCGGTGCCGACCTCGCGCGTCTTTTGTCCGCGCTGCGGACCGGCAAGGATCCGGCATCCCGGCGTTGGGCGGAGGACGTCCGGCGGATGGAGACGATAGCGCGCCGGGAGGGCACCGGCATCGCACCCGGTCCGGCGACGGCATCGGTTGCCGCAGCGGAGGCGATCGGTTTCGTCGTCGCGCTGGCATTCCCGGACCGGGTGGCGCGACTTGTCCCGGGCGACGGGCCGCAGCGTTACCTGTTCTCTTCCGGGACGAGCGCTGGACTGCCGGCCGGAAGCTCCCTGTCAGGGCACGAGTGGCTGGCCGTCGCCGAAGTCTCACGCGCCCAGGGCCGCGACACGGCAGGGACCGGTGCCGTCATCCGTTCCGCGGCGCCTCTGACCCCGGACACGGCAGAGGCTGCCGCCCGCCACCTGCTCAGTGGCACCGTGGAGGCGCGGTTCAGCCAGGGCCGGGTCACGGCCCGGCGGGTACGCCGGCTGGGTGCGATCATGTTGTCCTCGACGCCGGTGCGGGCCACCGCCGCGGAGGGACGCGCCGCGGTGGCCCGCTCGCTGGCGAAAGAAGGGCTGGGCACGATCGGATGGTCGACGGCGGCAGACGCCTTGCGCCGCCGACTCGCGCTGCTGCACCGGGTACTCGGCGACCCCTGGCCGGACGTTTCGGAGCCCGCCTTGCTGGCACGGCTGGACGAATGGCTGGCGCCGGAACTTGAGGCCCTGGCCGGCGGGGCCGCCACAAGCGGGATCGAGCTGACCGATCCGCTGCGGCGGCTGCTTCCGTGGCCTGACGCGGCCAGGCTGGGGGACCTGGTGCCGGAACGCCTCGAAGTGCCGAGCGGTTCGTGGGTGCGGATCGACTATCCGGATGTGCGCGACGAGGCCGGCCGTCCCGTCGTCGCGGTCAAGTTGCAGGAGTGTTTCGGCTGGGACCAGACGCCGCGGCTCGTGGGCGGAAGGATTGCCGTGCTGTTTCATCTGCTCTCGCCGGCCAGACGGCCTTTGGCAGTGACAGATGATCTGGCCTCCTTCTGGTCCGGACCCTACGCGCAGGTCCGCGCCGAGATGCGGGGACGCTATCCCCGGCACCCCTGGCCGGTGGACCCGTGGACGGCGACGGCGACGGCGAGGACCAAGCCTAGGAGCTGATTCCGATCGGCTGAGCCATGGTCCGGACATCGGGGTGATGCTTCCAGTCATTCCCGACCTGTGGCGGCAATGCACTGGGCATGCCTGCGGCCGATGGCTATCCTGACAATTATGGGCGTATTGGCAGCAGCGCAGCATAGATGTTCCGCCCCGCCGGTTCACGGCGGGGGCGGCGCCGGGCGGCGCCGCCCCCTACCCGGTGCAGGACTCCGCTGATGGGTTCCTCGGGATACTTCCCGCCGGCCGCGGCTGGCCGCGGGTGGTTCGACGGCCCAGTTGTGCTGGGGGTGGCGTGGGAACCGTCTGAGCGCTTGATCCGGGCGGGCGCGGGCCTGGCAGCCATGCTCGACGCACACCTGATTTGCGCATTTGTGGACCCTGGAAGCTACCTTACGGAGTGGGAACCTGCCGGTTCACGGGCCGGTGTCTCCCTGGATCCGGCCTTCAAGACAGAGTCGGACTTCCCCTCCCGCCAGGTTCGTGAAGGACTCCAGACGATCTTGGGGCAGTCGGGCGATGCATGGTCCTTCAGGGTGCTGAACGGGGCCGTTGCCCAGGCCCTTGGCAGGCTGGCGGAGAGCACGGATGCGTCGGTGCTGATCGTTGGCGGGCAGCGTTCCGGGCGGCTGGCCGCCATGAGCCGGCTGTTGGAGGGATCGGTCAGTGTGTCCCTGACCCGTGTGCAACCCAGGCCCATTCTGGTCGTGCCCCACCGGGGGTCCTGACAGGTTGTCCCGCGGCGTGAAAGTGCAACCCTGCGCGACGTCTTCTGAGCCGGTTTGATTGACGCCAAATATCAACGAGGGCACACTGGTCTTGTGAGCGAACCGGAGAAGGAAACCATTGTCCGTAAGGTCGTTGACCGGCTGGCAGTCCGTTTCCCGGACGCCCCGCGGACGCATATCGCCGGCATAGTCGGGGATGAATACGAATCGTTGGACACCGGCCGGATCAGAATCTACATCCCGACCCTGATTGAACACGCAGCCCGGACCCGGCTCCGGCGCGAGTACGCCAGCCAGCCGCCTGACCACTAGATCCCTTTCGGCCGCGGCCTTTGCCCGGCCCCGGCGTCGGGTCTGGACACGGTGCTGGAGCGGCCGGTGTCTATTTCGAGTCGAGGGGCTGCAGCGGAGAGTTGCGCCAGGTGCGGAAGAACCGTGCCCGGGCTTCCTCTCCGCGCGACTGTTCCAGCGCATGCAGCCGCCCGTAGCTGAACGCGTTGCCGCCGGCAGCCTGTGCCTGGGCCGCTAGCTCGCGCAACAGTTCCCGGGTGACTGCGCTGTCCTGGTGCTCACCCAAAACCTCCTGGATGTCCTCCGCGGCCCGCGCAACCGCGATTGCCCGCTTCCCCAAAACCGGACGCGCCGCTTCTGCCGCATAGCGCAGCCGCTTGGCGCTCTTTCGGACGTCATGAAGTGCGGTGTCCCCGGGCGTTGTTGTGGAATCCATGTCGAGGACACGTACCGCTTTCCGGAGGCGTTTGCCTTCCCTTGTGACGAGGCGGCCCACCGTCCCATGGGCTTTCTTCCGGGAAATTTCGGACAGGGGCGGATCCGCGAGGAAGCCATCGAGCGAATCCAGAAGGCGGAAGTAGCGCTGGCTGTCGAGTGCAGCGAGGCCCGCCTCGTGGGCCGCGTGGGAGGCAGCACCGAAGTGCTCCTCGATCTGCCGGGCAACCGGGCCCAGCAACAGCTCCGGTGGTTCGGCGCTGATCAGGTCCAGCAGCCGAGTCCGCATGACCTCTGTGTCCCGTGCGGCCCCCACAGCGCCGGCCAGCCATTGAAGCTCCGCCCGGAGCAACCCGGCAGTTCCCGGATCGGTGAGCTTTCGGAAGGTCGCAAGGGCTGATCGCATCCTCCGCGCGGCCACCCGAAGCTGATGCACGGCGTCCGGGGCGGCTTCCCGGACGCCCGCGTCCTGTGTTTTCAGGGCCTCAATCTGATGGCTCATGCAGGACACGAGCAATGCCGAGGCCGGTCCGTTCCGCCGCGGGCTCGGAACGGACAGGCGGTCCGGAGGGTACAGGGCGCCCAGGCCGCGGGCGAGTTTAGATGGCAGCGCTGCCGGGAGGTGGCCCGTGGCCGCGAGCAGGGTGTCGGCGGCCTTGAGGAGCCGCTTGGGACCGTCGATGAGTTCGAGTTCCCATTCGCGCCAGGTGGTTTGTCCCCGCGGCTCCACGATGGTTTGCGAATCCACCCGGTCATCGCTGAACTCGGCGAGAGCGGTTCCATCGGCGGCGAAAAGGCGCAGCACGGTGCGCCGGGTCTTCAACCGTGCCACCGGCACGAGGTCCTGATCCCTGGTGTGGGCGCGCACCAGCTGCTTGAGCCGCTGGGGTACCGACGCCGGATCGCTGCCCAGCGCCTCACGAATTTCCCGACGTTTCCCGGCAGCCACGGGGAGCTTCAAATGCCATCCGGCGTCCTGGCCGCCGGTACGCCGGCGCAGGGTGACCCGGCGGGAGGCCAGCGCGAGCCCAGCGGTATCGAAGTAGACGGCGTCAAGGGCCTCGTCCTCGGGAGGCCCGACCCGTTCCACCCCCGGCAACGAGGCCAGGGACGGCAATTCGTCAGATTCGCCGACGTCGTACTTTCGTTCCACTTCGAGTATTTCGGAGACCGCCATTCCTCAGCTTAAGCCGGGTGGCTCTGGAGCGCCCGAGTCTAAAGCCCCCATCAGCGGACGAAACACGGATTTGGGGTACCGTCAGTTCGCGCCGGCGTCGAGTAGGTCCTGGATCCGGCGGGCGATCTCGTCGGTGGGGGTCGAGCGGGTAAAGACGGCCACGACCAGATCGTCCCCGCCGGGCGCGGCAGCGGCGTCGCCTTGCGGCAGCACGCCGAAGATCCTGCGCAGCTCCCGCAACTCGTGGTCCAGGGTCTGGAGGGAGCCCAGGGGCGAGTCCAGCATCATTTCGCGCAAAACATAGTTGTGCGTGGCCGTCACGGCGGCTGCGAAGCGGATGGCGTCAAGGGTTGATGTGCCGGGGAGCGCCTGGCGGAGGTAGTCCGAGAAGAGCCGTTCGTAGCGGGAGACCATGATTGTTTCCCGGTCGCGGAGTGCGGGCACCGCCTGCACCACGTAGTAGCGCTTCTGGGCCTGTCTGCGGCGTGCCGAAAACTTCCCGAAGACCAGCGTCGCGGCGTGGCAGACGGCCGCCCACGGATCGGCATGGCTCCCCGCCAGGTACGCGGTCAGCTCCGCCAGCAAGGCTTCGTGGTCGGCAAAGATCACGTCTTCCTTCGCGCGGAACTGGCGGAAAAAAGTGCTGCGCGAGATGCCCGCCGACTGGGCTATGTCGTCCACGCTGGTCGCGTCGTAGCCGGTGTCGGTGAACAGATCCAGGGCGGCTTCGGCCACGTCGGTGCGGAAATCAGCCATTGATGCCATCCCGGTACAGTAGCAGCGCGTCGCCCTGCCCGCTCACGTGGTGGCTTCCCTGCTGAGCTCCGGGGCGGTGACTTCCGCGGCGGTGAGGTTGAGGGCGCGCAATTTCGACTTCAGGACCTTGCCGGTGGAGTTGTGGGGGAGTTCGTCGGGGAAGATGATCCTGTCCGGGACCTTGAACCCGGAGAGCAGGCCTTTGACGTGCGAGCGGATTTCCTCGGCCGTCACCGGGCTGGAGCCGCTGCGGATCACAAAGGCCACCGGTCGTTCGCCCCACTTCTCATGGGGGACGCCGATCACGGCCACGTTCAGCACCGCAGGGTGGCTGATGATGGCCTGCTCCACCTCGATGGTGGAGATGTTCTCCCCGCCGGAGATGATGATGTCCTTGGCCCGGTCCTTGAGCTGGAGGTAGCCGTCGGGATGCATCACGCCGAGGTCGCCGGTGTGAAACCAGCCGCCCCGGAAGGCGTCGGCCGTGGCCTCGGGATCCTTGAAATAGCCGAGCATAACGTTGTTGCCGCGCAGCACAATCTCGCCCAGGGTGGCGCCGTCGGCCGGCACGTCCCGCATGTCCAGGTCCACGATGCGCGCCGTTTCCGCCTGCAGCATCCCCACACCCTGGCGGGAGATCTTGACGGCCCGGTCCTGGGTGGACAGATCGTCCCACTCGGCCTGGTACTCACAGATCGTGTAAGGCCCGTACACCTCGGTCAGCCCGTAGACGTGGACCACGCTGATCCCGATTGACTCCAGGGAGGTGATGATCGACGGCGACGGCGGCGCTCCCGCCGTCGTGATCCGCAGCGGTGCCTTCAAGGCGTGGGCCCGGGGCGCCTCGGCGATAATGCTGCAGACCGTGGGTGCGCCGCAGAGGTTGGTCACGCCGAGCGTGTCGATGGCGTCCCAGACGCTGTCCGCGCGCACCGCCCTCAGGCAGATGTGGACGCCCGCCACCGCAGTCACGGCCCAGGTGGTGCACCAGCCGTTGCAGTGAAACATCGGAAGGGTCCAGAGGTAGCGCGTGTCGCCGGTGAAGTGGTTGTGGATGGTTTCACCGAGGGAGTTCAGATACGCGCCGCGGTGCGAATACAGCACACCCTTGGGTTTGCCCGTGGTGCCGGAGGTGTAGTTCAGGGTGATGGGGGAGCGTTCGTCCTCGACGCCCCACGGAAGATCGGCCTCCCCGCCCGCAGCCGCGGCGAGGAAGTCCGCATACTGCGTCGCGGAAAACCCCGCCGGAACCGCCGCGGCAACCCCTGCAGCGCCGACCGTGCTGTCCGGCACCTCGACGACGTCGAGCAGCTGGGTCAGGTCCAGGTCCAGCCCCGCCACGGTGCCCAGCAGTTCGGAATCGGCAAACAGGAGCCTGGCTTCGGAATGCTCCAGGATGTACTGGAGTTCCCGGGCTGTCATCCGCGAGTTCAGGGCCACGAGGACGCCCCCGGCCAGGGGGACGGCGAAATGGGCAATCAGGAGCTCCGGAATATTGGGACACAGGAATGCCACCCGATCGCCGGGCCTGATCCTGGCTTTGATTACTTTGGCCAGACGCTGGGCTTCGGCAGCGAAGTCCCGGTAGGTGTAGGAGCGGTCACCGTGGAGGATCGCCGTTTTGTGTCCGAACACTTCGGCGGAGCGCTGCAGGAACCGCAGCGGGCTCAACGGGGTTTCGTTGGGAAGCTCAATGGTGGTCATGGCGAATCCTCAGGCGAAGGCGCTATGTCCGGTGACATCGCGGCCTATCAATAGGGTCTGAATGCTTTGTGTGCCTTCATAGGTATGGATGGATTCGATGTCCAGCAGGTGCCTGATCACGTGGTTTTCCAGCAGGATGCCGTTGCCGCCCAGCATGTCGCGGGCGATGGACGCCAGCTCGCGGGCCTTGCGGGTGTTGTGGTATTTCGCCATCGAGGCCTGGGTGGGGCGCATTTGCCCGGCTGCGTCCAGTCCCGCCAGGTGGACGCAGTGCAGCTGCATGCTGGTGAGCTCGGAGAGCATGTAGGCCAGCCGGTCCTGGACCAGCTGGAACTTCGCCAGCGGTTTGCCGAACTGGGTGCGCTGCGTGGCGTAGCTTAAGGCGGCTTCGTACACTGCGGTGGCGTGGCCGAGGGCGGACCAGGCCACCCCTAGGCGGGTGGCCACCAGGACCGCCGAGGCGTCCTTGAAGGTCCGCGTGCCAGGGAGCAGATTGGCCCCGGGGATGCGGACGTTGTTGAGCCTGATCCGTGCCTGGTGGATGGCACGGAGCGAGGCCTTGCCGGTAATGGGTTCGGCCTCGTAACCTGCACGGTCCTGTTCCACGAGAAAACCGCGGACGTTCCCGGCGTCGTCGCGCGCCCAGACCACCGTGATATCGCCGCCGGAGCCGTTGCCGATCCACTTCTTCTCGCCGCTGAGGACGTAGTCCTCGCCGTCGGGCGTGGCGGTCGTTTCCAGTGCCACGGAATCCGAGCCGTGGTCCGGTTCCGTCAGGGCGAAGGCGCCGAGCATTTCGCCGCGGGCCAACGGCCCCAGCCAGGTAGCCCGCTGCTCTTCGGACCCAAACAGGGCAATCGAGCGCAGCGCAAGGCCGCCCTGGACCGCGATCACTGTGCCCAGCGAACCGTCCCCGCGGGAGACCTCCATGTTGATCAGCCCGGCGGCCAGCGGCGACATGGCCTCCAGCCCCGGCACCTCAATTCCGTCAGCCAGCAGGTTCAGATCGCCCATGCGCTTAGCGAGGTGGCCCGGGAACTCGGCGCGTTCCCAGAAGTCGTTCATTTGCGGCAGGGCCTCGCCGATAAAGGACCGGGCCCGGGCCCACGCTGCGCGGTCGGGGGCGGGGATGTTCGCGAAGACGGCGTAGTAGTCCGTATCCAGTGGTTCGGCGACGTCGTAGTCGGGCATGTGCAGGCATCCTTGGGGAGAGTGGTTCATGAGCGGCGCCGGGGCGCCTTGGAGGATTGGACGGGTGCGCCCGGAAGCTAGTCGGCATGTGCCGGGGCAGGATGGAAATCTCCTCCCCAGACGCGCCGGGACGCGCCGCTCCGGTCCAGCAGCGGTGTGAGGCCGCCCTGGTGGCGGGGGTAGTTGGCGCCGAGCAGCATGCAGAGGTCGACGTCGGCCGGGCCCGCGACCACCTTCTCGGCCAGCATCAGTCCGACCTCCTCCGCCAGGGCATCAAGGATCCGAGCCCGGAT
Organism: Pseudarthrobacter woesei; assembly: GCF_055412745.1. NCBI lineage: Bacteria > Bacillati > Actinomycetota > Actinomycetes > Micrococcales > Micrococcaceae > Pseudarthrobacter > Pseudarthrobacter woesei. Next base: position 99,401 of record NZ_JBVAYU010000010.1, on the reverse strand, counting down.
GGCGGCTGCATCCGGAACCGGGGCCGCACCGCCGGCGCCGGCAGCCGGCAGCAGCGCGGCCGCCTCGGGAAACACCGCACCGGACTTGTCCAGATACCCGCGCAGCCGGGCCTCCGCAATGGCGGCCAGGCTGGTGCTGACAGGGAAACGGTCAGGGTAGGCGGCATGCATGGCCTCGCAGATGTGCAGCTGCACCGCCGGGCCGATGAATCCCAGCAGCGACAACGGCGTCATCGGCAGCCCGAGCGGGTCCAGGGCATGGTCCGCCAGTTCAGGATCGGAGCCGGCGTCGATGAGCTGCAACAATTCGCAGAACAGCCGGGTCAGGATACGGTTCACGACGAAGCCCGGTGTGTCCGCAACAAGGACCGCGGTCTTGCCCAGCAGCCGGGCGAGCGACGCCGCGGTGGCGAGGCTAACGTCGTCGTTGACGTTGGTCCTGACGATTTCCACGAGCGGGAGCACCGCCACCGGATTGAAGAAATGAAACCCCAGCAGCCGTTCCGGGTGGGCCAGTTCCCCGCCCATCGCCGTTACGGACAGGGACGAGGTGTTTGTCAGCAGCAGCGCATCAGGGCGCAGGAACGGCTCGATCTGCGCGAAGACGGCGCGTTTGACACCCAGTTCCTCGAAGACGGCTTCAATGACCACGTCGCAGTTCCGGTAGTCGTGCTTGTCCTCTGTGCCGCGGATCAGGCCGCCGACCTCCCGAGCCTGCGGCCCGCTGAGCTGGCCCCGGACCACCTGCTTGTCCAGCTGGGCGGTGATCCAGGCCAGGGCGCTGTCGACTTTGGCCGTGGACAGATCGGTGATCAGGACGGGAACACCCAGCTGCCGGGCAAAGACCATGGCGAGCTGGCTGGCCATCAGCCCGGCGCCGATCACCCCGACGCTGCGGACAGGACGCGGTTCGATGCCGGGGACCAGCGCCGGGCGCCGCCCCTCAGGGGCAAGCAGCGCCGCCGCGTAGCTGCCGGCCCAGCTCCCGGGAAGAGGACAGGGATCTCCGCCTGCTTTCGCGAGCGGGCTCTTAACGACGGTGTCAGGTAGCATTCCACCGTTCTACGTGAAACTCAGTGTCAAGTCAAGGGAAACTGAGTTTCAGGGATAGCCGGCGGACTCGGCGGCGCGGCCGGCCGGGATGTCTCATTTCGACACGTTAGTGGGCCGCGGCGTCCCCTGATCCGTAATATTGGAGCTAATACAGGCGCCAGCTTGCCAAGTTCACTGAAAAGGACTAACGACGTTGCCACTCGAAACATTGCCCGTCCTCGACTTCTCCCGATTGAATGCAGGTCCGGCGGAGGCATCCCTGTTTCGAGATGACCTGCGCAACGCCATGCATGAGGTCGGCTTCTTCTATCTGGCCGGCCACGGCGTCCCCCAGGAGTTGACGGACGCCGTCCTCGAGGTGTCCCGCCGCTTCTTCGAGTTGCCCGAAGACCAGAAGCTCGCCGTCGAGAATGTCCACAGCCCGCAGTTCCGCGGCTACACCCGGGTCGGCGGCGAGATCACGGACGGTGCCGTCGATTGGCGCGAGCAGATCGACATCGGCGTCGAGCGCGAGACCGTGGAGCCCGGTTCCGGCGTCGCGGACTATTGGCGCCTCGAGGGGCCCAACCTGTGGCCGGCGGCCCTGCCCGAAATGCGGGCCATTGTCTCGGAGTGGACCGAGCGGCTGAGCGCCATTTCACTGACGCTCCTGCGGGCCGTGGCGGTCTCCCTCGGGGCTCCGGAGGACACCTTCGACGCGGCGTTCGCAGCGCGGGCTTTCCCTCTGCTTAAGGTGGTGCGGTATCCGGGGGAATCCAACCCCGAGCCCAAGCAGGGCGTGGGCTCCCATCGCGACGGCGGCGTGCTGACGCTGCTGTTGGTGGAGCCCGGAAAGGGTGGACTCCAGGTCGACTACCAGGGCAAATGGATTGACGCCCCCCAGGTGCCTGGAACCTTCGTGGTCAACATCGGCGAGATGCTCGAATTGGCCACGAACGGCTACCTCAAGGCAACCCTGCACCGCGTGATTTCGCCACTGCGGGGCACTGACCGGATGTCCCTTCCGTTCTTCTACAATCCGGCGCTGGACGCGACCATGCCCCAGCTTGCGGTGAGCGCGGAGTTCCAGGCCAGGGCCCGCGGACTGTCTGTTGACCCGACCAACAGTCCGATTCTGGAAACCTACGGGGACAACGCCCTGCGCTACCGGCTCCGGGCCCACCCGAATGTCGTCGCAGCGCACCACGCGGACCTGCTCGACGGCTGACGCGCCGACGGCGCGATGATCCGCCAGGACGCGTGGCGCCACCATTGTGTAAGCAGATGCTTACAGATAGGCTCCGGACAGCTGGCGGAGGTGGTTCCGGTCAGCCGCCCGGCGGCCTCCCAGCACCTTGGCATCCTGGTCCAGGCGGGGCCTGTCCGTTCGACCAGCGCAGGCCGCAACCGCCGGAACGAGCTGAATCCCGAAACCCTGATGGACGTCGAAATCTGGGTCCGGGCGCTCTTGGATATCCGGGCCGACGCGCCCTCATTGTCGCTGACCCGCCCTCCCTCCCGCCCTGCCGTAGTGAAGGGAATCACATGACCGAACCCGTGTATTTCGTGGAACTCAACAGCCCCAATCACTCAGCGTCGGCGGAGTTCTTTCGGGCCGTGTTTGGCTGGGACCCGCAGCCCTTCGCGGCACCGGAGTATCTCGTCGCTCCGCACGGGGAGGCGAGCGGGGTCGACAGCGCGATCTCCCTTCGCGGGACGGACAACCGAGGAGTGTCCCTGTCATTCGCGTCGCGGATCTTGACGCGGCGCTGACCGCGGTGGAGGCCAACGGCGGCGCCGTCGTCGTTCCTGCGTTCGGGCTCGGCCAGATGGGGAAGGCCTGTTACATAACTGACCCGGCGGGTGTGCTGGTGGGGCTGCATTTCTACTACCCGCCGCAGTAAGGTCTTGAGGACAGACGCTCGGGAGATCCGCGCTATGCCGATCACGCGTGGTGACGGTGGGTTCCTCGGTTCGTTGGGCTCATATGGCTAAACATGGATATCTGGCTGCGGCCGAGGAGGCCCCCGTAGGGCCTGACCAGGGCTGGGCGTAGGGTGGGATTCAGACGATAGGAGCACTTTATGAAGAAAATTCTCATGGTACTGACCAGCGTTTCCGAGATCGGCGATACGGGTGAGAAGACCGGCTACAACGTGGCCGAGGCTGCACATCCCTGGAAGGTCTTCAAGGATTCCGGGCATTTCGTCGACTTCGCGTCCATCCAGGGTGGCCAGCCCCCGCGCGACGAGGTGGACTCAGAAGATCCCATCCAGGTGGCCTTCACGGAGGACGAGGCCACGCGTGCCGGTCTCTACAACACTGCCCGCGTCGACGTCGTTGATCCCGAACAGTACGACGCCGTCTATCTCGTAGGCGGCCACGGCACCATGTGGGATTTCCCGGACAGCGAAGGCTTGCAGAATCTGGTGGCCAGCGTCTACAACGCCGGCGGCCTGGTGGGTGCGGTCTGCCACGGACCGGCCGGCCTGCTGAACGTGGAGCTGGAGAACGGGCTTCGCCTCGTCGAGGGCCGGAAGGTGGCCGCCTTCACCAACGACGAGGAGGTTGCCGCAGGGAAGGACAAGGTCATCCCATTCTTTTTGGCAGACCGACTTGAGGAACAGGGCGCCACCCACGTCTCCGCTGATGTCTTTGAGGAGAAAGTTGTGGTTGACGACCGGCTGGTGACCGGCCAGAACCCGGCTTCAGCCGCCGGCGTGGCCAAGGAGATGGAGAAGCTCTTCGCAGCGGTCATCCACCAGGAAAAAGCCGAGGAACAGCACGGGGCGGAGGCTCTGCGCGCCGAGAAGGACGCCGAGAAAAACGCCAAGAAGGCTGCCGCGGAAGAGCACTAACACCAACCGCGCACTGAAACTGACGGCCACCCCGGCAATGGGGTGGCCGTCCGTTGTCGTAAGTGCGCCGGCAACCACACTGTCCAACGCCTGGCCGACCTGCGTCAGATTCGGCGCTCCACGATCTATGGCCACCCCTACGGCCACCTCAGCACATCAGGACGGGGGATTCCGTTGGCCGTTGCCCCGGAGTCCCTGGTTCCCATAGCCCGGGATCCTCGCCGCTCCCACGGAACCTCTGCGCCGGTTCAGGGTATTACCGCTGGTGCGCGCGAACCGCCGCTGTCACTTCTTCTGACGACCCTGCACCACACTCACCCGCACCATGCCCGCGACCCCCGGGCACATCGTCTTTTGGCGTGCCCGGCCAGCACGGCCAACGAGAGACAGTTCCCGCCGTGACAGATTTTCGTTCCACTCCCTATGACCGCAGGCAGCTCCTCAAAGCCGCTCCTACAACGACCAGCTGACCCAGACCAGCCTGGATCCGTTCTCCAAACAGTCGGGTATCCAGACCACCCTGCTGGCCAACACCAGCCTTGCGGCCCTCAAAGCGCAGGTCCAGTCCGGCGACGTCCTGGGACCAGAAGGTCATCCCCGATGCGCAGGCCCCTAAAGACTGGGCGCAGTTCTTCGACCAGGACAAAGACAACACCAAGCGCTCGGTATACAACCAGCTCTCCGACAGTTCAGTGCTCGAAGCCGCGCTGCTGGCCGACGGTGTCCCGTTCGACAAGATCTACCCGCTCGACGTCGACCGCGCATTGCGGGTCCTGGGGCACCACCCCGGCAAGGACCGCCTGCTCTACCACGCAACCAACCAGGAGCCGATCCAGCAGCTCACCTCCGGCGAGGTTTCGCTCTCCACCAGCTTCAACAACCGGATCAACGCCGCCCGCAACGACGGCGCGAAACTGAACTTTTCCGCCGAAAACGCCGTCCTGGCCGGCGACTACTTCGTGGTGCCGAAGGGGGCGAAGAACAAGGAAGCCGCCTTCAAGCTGATGAACTTCATGTCCAACGACGCCGAGGCCGGCGCCGCGTTCGACACGGTCACCAACCTGACCCTGGCCAACACCCCGGCCCTGTCCAAGCTGCCCAAGGAAGTCGCCGACACACTTCCCACCAGCCCCCGGTCCGCGACGACAAGTGGTGGTCGCAGAACCTGAAGAAGACCGAGCAGCAGTTCAAGCTCTGGCAGGCCAGCTGAGATGAGCAACGCAACTCTGGAACGGACCCGGCCGCGGGGCCGTGGTGCGCCTCCTTCCGCTGATGCCGCACCCCGACGGCGGCGCAGCGGCTGGTGGCTGCTGCTGGCCCCGATCCTTGCTTTCGACGTCGTGCTGTTCCTGACGCCGCTGGGCAAAATGGTCGGAGCAAGCTTTGCCGAGAACGCCTACCGGCGGGTCCTCGAGGACCCGCTCGTGTTGCGCGCGCTGGTCAACACCCTCACCATCAGCCTCGCCAGCACCATCGTGACGGTGGTGCTCGGCTACATCATCGCCATGGTCATGTGGCGTTCCGGGAACGTCGCCCGGGTGATCCTGTTCGCCGTCGTGCTTCTGCCGTTCTGGACCGGCATCCTGGTGAAAAACTTCGCCTGGGCGGTCCTGCTGCAGGACAACGGGATTGTGAATGCGTTCCTCAGGGAATCGGCCTGACCGGCGGTCCGATCCCGCTGCTGCACAACCGGTTCGCTGTGATCGTCGGCGTGGTGCACTGTCTCCTGCCGTACGCGGTGTTCCCGATCTTCTCCTCGCTGACGTCCATCGATGACAGGCTTGGACTGGCGGCCCGCTCCCTGGGAGCGCGGGAAGGAGCGGTCTTCCGGTGGATCACGCTGCCGCTGAGCGTGCCCGGCATTTCCGCCGCCGGGCTGCATGGTGGGCAGCATCGTTCCCATCGGCCTGGCGCACGAAGTGATCGCAACTCCTTACGTGTACCTGACCACCCGTGCCAGCCTCGCGGGGCTCAACCCGGCGCTGGTCCGGTCGGCGCAGAGCCTCGGGGCCGGTGCGCTGTCGGTCCTGCGGCACGTGTATCTGCCCGTCATCCTGCCGGGCCTGATCTCCGGGGCGCTCTTCGCCTTCTCGGTCTCCATTGACGAGACGGTGATGTCCCTGTTGATGCAGTCCCCGGGCGCCACTACCTTGCCGGTCAAGATGTTCACGGATATCCAGTTCAACCTGACCCCGAAAATCGCGGTGTCGTCCGCCCTGCTGGTCAGCGTGGCGACCGTTGGACTACTTCTCCAGGTCATGTTTGTCCTCAAGCGCCGCTCCTCAGCCCGGATGCTGCCCCTGGCCGTGTCCGCACAAAAGTGAAGGAAAGTCGATGACCGCACCAGCAATTTCCGCGGAGTCAACCCTCCGCCCGGGAGGCACCGCCGCAGGCGCCATTGAGCTCCGCCAGGTCAGCAAAAGCTACGGCGACGTGGTTGCCGTGGACCAGCTGGACCTCACCATCCAGCCGGGGGAGTTCGTCACCCTGCTGGGCCCCAGCGGATCCGGCAAACGACCACCATGATGATGGTGGCCGGGTTTGAAGAACACACCGCCGGTTCAGTACTCATCGACGGCAGGCCCGTGGACACGCTGCCGCCCCGGGAACGGAACCTGGGCGTCGTGTTCCAGAACTATGCGCTGTTTCCGCATATGAGCGCGCTGGAAAACGTGGAGTTTGCGCTCCGCATGAGGAAAGTTCCGCGTGCCAAGCGTCGGCAGCGGACCGCGGCGGCCCTGGACCGTGTGGGCCTGGGCACGATGGGCGACCGCAAGCCGCGCCAGCTTTCCGGCGGGCAGCAGCAGCGGGTGGCGCTGGCCCGGGTCCTGGTCGTCAACCCGGCGGCCCTCCTGCTGGACGAGCCGATGGCAGCCCTGGACAAGCGCCTGCGTGAGCAGATGCAGGAGGAGATCAAGACCCTGCAGAAAAGCCTGGGCATCTCCGTGCTGTTCGTGACGCATGACCAGGACGAGGCCATGGCCATGTCGGACCGGATCGTGGTGATGAGGGACGGGAAAATCGTCCAGTCCGGGCCGCCGGAGGAGGTGTACAACCACCCCCTCACGGACTGGGTGGCCAATTTCCTCGGCGACACCAACCTCATTCCGTGCACCATCGTTGAGCGCGATGGGGCGGAAGCTGTTGTGGATCTCGGCGGACTCGGCCTGGCGAAGGTCAGGGACCGCGGCGCCAGCGGCGAGAAGTACGCCGTCTCCATCCGCCCGGAGCACCTCAAATTCAGCCCTCGTGCTGCTGCCCCAAACGGCTGCGCCGCGACGCTGGTGTCCTCCACGAATCTGGGCGCTACTGTGCGCCACCGGTTCACGGCCGGCGGACATGAACTCCAGCTGCGCGAGCTGAGTTCAGAGAACGGTGCGGCTATGCTGCCGGATGAGGAGCTATGGGTGGGCTGGGATCCGGACAAGGCCCAGCTGCTGGTTCTGGAACCCTGACCCGGGACGCCCGGGCGGGGGATACCCCGTGACATGGGGGCAAGCTATTGGGTTGCGGGTTTGCCTGGAGTAGCTTGTCCCCATGGCCAGGGAAGAAACCACGCTCGCCGTCAGCAGCCCGCACGGCACCCGGGAACAGCGGATCTCGAGTCCGGGCCGGGTGCTCTGGCCGAAGCTGGGCCTGACCAAGCTCGACCTCGCCCGCTACATCGTCGACGTCGGGGATGCCTTCCTGGCGGCGAACGGCGATAGGCCGGTCACCCTCCAGCGGTTCTCCGAAAACATCGGCGGCGAACAGTTCTATTCGAAGAATCCGCCCAAGGGGGCGCCGGACTATGTGCGGTCCGTGACCGTGGTCTATCCGAGCGGCCGCTCGCACCCCCAGTTGGTCATGGACGAGGTCGCAGCCGCGGTCTGGGCGGTGCAGATGAACACGATCGTGTTCCACCCCTGGCCTTCGCGGGCCGGTAACACGGACAATCCCGACCAGCTGCGGATCGATCTTGACCCGCAGCCCGGCACCGGATTCCAGGACGCCATCCCGGCCGCCCAGGCACTGCGGTCCGTCCTCGCCGAGGCGGGACTGACCTCCTTCATCAAGACGTCCGGCAACCGCGGGCTGCATGTCTTTGCCCCCATCGAGCCGCGCCGCGAGTTCCTCGACGTACGCCATGCCGTCATCGCGGCTGCCCGCGAACTGGAACGCCGGATGCCGGAGAAGGTCACCACCGCGTGGTGGAAGGAGGAGCGCGGCACCCGGATATTCGTTGACTTCAACCAGGCGAACCGCGACCGTACGATGGCCGGGGCCTACAGCCCGCGGGCCCTGGAGAACGCCACGGTCTCCTGCCCGATCGGCTGGGACGAACTGGAGAACGCCGACACCCAGGACTTCACTATCCTCACAGTCCCACAGCGGCTCAGGACCATCGGCGACCCCTGGGCGGAGATGCACTCCACCGCCGGCACCCTTGAAGTCCTGATGGGCTGGTGGGAGCGGGATCTCGCCGCCGGGCTGGGGGAGCTGCCTTTTCCGCCGGACTTCCCGAAGATGCCGGGCGAACCGCCGCGGGTCCAGCCCAGCCGGGCGCGCAACAAGGACTAGGCGACACTCTCCGCGCTACACCCCGAGCAGCCGCTTGCCGTTGAACCAGCAGACGGCGCGCAGCCAGTCGTCGTCGAGCGCCGGCTCCTGGTCGCGCAGTCGTTCCAGCGATTCCAGCTGATGGGCGTAGGGGTAGGGGATATTCGGGAAGTCGCTGCCGAGCACGATCCGGTCCGGCAGTTCCGCAAGCCGCGGCAGCAGTTCGCTCGGGAATGGTGCGGCGGCCTCGAAGAAGTCCGTGAACGCCATGGTTGTGTCCAGGTGCAGGCGCGGGTACGTCTCGGCCAGGGCAAGGAACTCGGCATACTCCGGTGCCCCCAGATGGGCGACGACGGCGGTCAGCCCGGGATGCCGGCGCATTACGCCCTCGAGCTTGTCGGGGCCGGTGAACCCGGGCCGCGGAACGGGTCCGCTGCCCACATGCACCACCACCGGCACGCCCGACTCGGCCAGCAGCCCCCAGACCGGGTCGAGAACCGGCTCGCGCAGGTCGAAACCGCCTACCTGCGCGTGGATCTTGAACACCCGGGCGCCGCGCTCCAGCGCCGATTGAACCTGCTCCAGAACGCCGTCTTCGGGGAAGAACGTTGCGCTGGGAACGCAGTCCGCCTCGGTTGCCGCCAGCTTGAGCGCGAAGTCGGTGAGGTCCGCCGCCATCCCGGGCCGGTGCGCGTAGGTCAGCGCTGTGAAGTGACGGACACCCAGCCGGCGAAGCTGCGCCAGCCGCCTCTCTTCGTCCCAGCGGTAGGTGATCGGCCAGGGGCGGCCGACCAGCGGTCCGGCTTCGTCGAAGTGGGCCCAGACCCGCAGCAGCATCCGTTCCGGCAGGAAGTGCGTATGGATGTCGATCAGGCCCGGGAGCCCGAGTGCTTCCCACCACCGCGGAACATCATCGTCGTGCATCGGCTCCATCTGGGCTTCCCTCCACCTCGTCCGGCCACACAGTCCACTGGCACGGCCCACACCCAGTGTGCCATCCCGTGGTTTCCGCTGCGCGAATGCTCCCGTGACGCGGAAACGGCCCGGCGCTGCGGGGATTCGCGTAGCGCCGGGCCATCGGGATGTCGCGGGGCCGAATCCGCAGCGATATTCGCAGTCATGCCGGACGAGCTACTCCGGGAGCCAGGACCACCCGCAAAGCCTTCCCTGACAGGCGGGCGCACGCGCTGGTGATCAGAGGCCACCGTGCCTGTCAGGCATGGTGGCTTCAGCCCGTCACAATGTGCCGGTTCTGGAGCCCCCGCACCGGGATAGGCAGACCCGTGAGGTTTGCTAACCTCTAGCGGCTTGCCGGACAAGCCCGCTAGCGCCGAAGCGTCCGGAGGATCCCGCGCACGGAAATCCCGACCGCACACACCACGGGAACCAGCCCCGCGAGCAGCGCGATGGTGTTGGGGCGGAACACCACGTTCCCGCCCGCGCCGCGGCCGTAGACTCCCAAGGGGAGCACAAAGCCGCCGCCGCCACCGCCGCCGGCGCGATTGCCCTCGCCGTCGGCGTCGTCGCTCCCGCCGCCCCCGAATCCGAAGGAGACCAGGGCCACCGGGATCAGCTCTTCACCGTCCACCTGCACGGGAGCGCCGTACGCCCTGGACACACCTACGTTCCTGAACGACTCCGCGAGAGACGAGAGAGCTTCCGACATACCAATCACCATAGGCTCCGGACCCGGTGCGCGCCAGAGACCGGCTGCACCGGGCGGAATTCTGCCGAATTAAGGGACGTCTGGCCCCTGTTGGAATGCGGGGGCTGCGAATAGATTGGGGCCAAGAGACGCCACCGGAAGAGAGGCAGCGGTCATGACGGCAACGAGGGGTGCGGCATCACGGCTGGCCGAGGCGCTGGCCATTGTCCTGGGCACCAAGGAGATCCCGCTCCGGCTTCAGGCCTGGGACGGCTCGGAGGCCGGGCCGGCCGGTGCGCCGGTGGTTGTGTTCCGGTCGCCGCGGGCCCTGCGCCGGATCCTGTGGTCACCCGGGCAACTGGGCCTCAGCCGCGCCTACGTTGCCGGAGACATAGACGCCCCCGGCGACGTCTTCGAGGCGTTCGCCGCACTGAGCTCGGCCGGGAAGTTCGCCGAGCCCGGCCCCTTCAGCCGGCCCACGGCCCGCGAACTCGGGACGATCCTCACCACTGCGGTCCGGCTCGGGGCGCTGGGACCGAACCCGGCGCCGCCGGCGGAGGAAGCAAAGGCCGTCCGCGCCGGCCTGCGGCACACCAAAAGGCGCGACGCCGCAGCCATCTCGCACCACTACGACGTCGGCAACGACTTCTACGCCCTCGTCCTCGGCCCGTCCATGGTCTACTCCTGCGCGGTCTGGAACGATCCAGGCACCGGCCTGGACGCGGCCCAGAAAGCGAAGATCGACCTCGTCTGCCGCAAGCTGGGGCTCCGGCCGGGCATGAGGTTGCTCGACGTCGGCTGCGGCTGGGGCAGCCTTGCCCTGCACGCCGCCCAGAATTACGGGGTCGACGTCGTCGGCGTCACCCTGTCCACGGAGCAGGCGGCGCTCGCCGGCAAACGGGTGGCGGACGCCGGGCTGACCGACCGGGTGGAGATCAGGGTCCAGGATTACCGTGACGTCGACGACGGGCCGTTCGACGCGATCAGTTCCATCGGGATGTCAGAACACGTGGGCCGCGAGCAGATGCCCACCTATGTCTCCCGCCTGCACGGACTGCTGCGGCCCGGCGGCCGGTTGCTCAACCACGCCATTTCCTGGAACGCAGGACCCACCGACCCGGACCCGGATTCCTTCATTCCGCGGTATGTTTTCCCTGACGGCGAGATGCTGAGCCTCGCCGAGACGGTCGGTGCACTGGAGGCCGCAGGCTTTGAGGTGCTCGACGTGGAGGCGCTGCGCCGGCACTACGCCCTGACTCTGCGGGCCTGGGTACAGAATCTGGAGGAACACTGGACGGAGGCCGCGCAAGTGGCGGGCGAGGGGCGGGCACGGGTGTGGCGGCTCTACATGGCTGCGAGCGCCCTTGGCTTCGAAGCCGGTATAACCGGCGTCAACCAAGTCCTGGTGCAGCGGGCCGGCGGCGCCGAACCGCCGCTGCGCAGGAGCAACTGGAGCTGAGAGGACGCCGGGCTGCCCTTCGCGGCGGACCGGATCAGCCGTTGCCGTGCGTCCTAATAAACGCTGCCACGGATGCCGCCAGCGATGCCCCGAGGTCTTCCGGACTGCGCGTTTTGCCCGCCACCTCGAAGGTGTGACCGCCGCCCTCACACCACTCCAGGGTGGCAGAGGGGCCGATCCGGGCAACCACTGCCTCAAGCAACCCGGGAGCCGCGAACGGATCCCGTGTTCCCTGCAGGAAAAACATGGGCAGGGTCAGCCCGTAGAGATGCCCATCGCGGATCTTCTCCGGCTTGCCCGGCGGGTGGAGCGGGTAACCGAGGTAGACCAGCCCGGCGGCCGGCATCCCATCTGCCGAGGCCATCGAGGCCATCCGTCCGCCGAATGACTTTCCGGCAGCCCACAGCGGCTCGCCGGCCGCCCGGGCGGCGGCCTCGTCCATGGCGGCGCGCCAGGCCGCGATCGCCGCCGGCGGACGGTCCGGGAACTTCCGGCCGGCCTGGCGGTAGGGGAAGTTGAATCGGAGGGTCGCGACGGACTCCTCATTCAGCGCCCGGGTGAAGCCGGCCAGGAACGGGTGCTCCATCCCGGCTCCTGCTCCGTGGGCCACGACGAGCGTCGCGAACGGCTTGTCGGGCCGGGCGTAGACACCCGAAACGACGGTCTCGCCGACGGTAAAGCTGATGGGGAACTCGGGGGTGGCCATGTATCCATGATGCCCGGTGACACCGGCATCCGCCGTACGTGGACCGGACCCGGGCCGCGGTGTTTGGGCGGCGCTAGGCTGTCCTCATGAGCAATACCGAAGTTGCCCCCCAGGAAATCCTTTGCGAGGCCGACACCAGCTGCGGTGGTGTGGAAATTCTGGTTCCGCGGCAGGTTCCGTTGGGCGGCCCGCGGGCGATGGATGTGCGCCGTACCCTTCCCCAGCGCCAGCGCAGCCTGATCGGGGCATGGTGCTTCCTGGATCACTACGGCCCGGACCGTATCGGGGAGACCGGCGGTATGAGAGTTCCACGGCACCCGCACACCGGGCTGCAGACTGTCAGTTGGCTCTTCACCGGAGAGATCGAACACCGCGACTCGGCTGGCTTCCACGCCGCCGTGCGGCCGGGCGAAGTCAACCTGATGACCGCCGGCCGCGGAATCAGCCACTCAGAGTTCTCAACTCCTGCCACCCGGGTCCTGCACGGCGCACAGCTCTGGGTCGCCCTGCCGGACACCGCCCGCCAGATGGAACCCACGTTCGAGCACTACCGCCCCGAACCTCTGGGCGGGGAAGGCTGGACGATCCGTGTCTTCCTGGGGTCCCTGGCCGGCTCCACGTCGCCGATCACCACCCACACTCCCCTGTTGGGGGCCGAGATCCTCCTCGACGCCGGGGCCACACTGACGCTAAACATCGAAGCGGGCTTCGAACACGGCGTGCTGGTGGATGAGGGAACCCCCGGCCTGGACGGGCACCCCGTCTCCAAGGACCACCTGGCCTACCTGCCGGCCGGACGCGCCTCGCTGACCCTGACCGCCGGCGTCGAACCGTTGCGCCTGCTGCTGATCGGCGGGGAACCCCTCGGCGAAAAGATCGTGATGTGGTGGAACTTTGTCGGCCGCAGCCACGAGGAGATCGTCGAGTACCGGGCCCAATGGCAGGCCGAGATCGGCGCCGAAATCCGGGCCGAGGCCAGCGGCGGAGTCGGCCGCCCGCGCTTTGGCACCTTCCCGGCGGGGGATCCCGCACCGCTGCCGGCACCGGTTCTCCCTACCGTCCGGATGCGCCCCCGCGGCTGACCCGGGGGTCTTAGCTGTTGCGGGGTCTGGCCCTTGGGATCGGCGGCCCAAAGGTCTGGCGCGTGTCCCACCCCGTTCGTGACGAACGCCTACTACTCTCTAGGGTCCGCCCGCAGCAGCGAACTGGCGCCGGCACGAGGCCTATGCCGCGCCGGCCGCCGGCTGGAGCCGGGCGCCCGAAGCGAGCAGCGCCTCAATTACCGGGGAAGAACCGGGCCGGGCCAGGAGGTAACCCTGCCCCATGCGGCAGCCCAGGCCACGGAGCAGGGCCAGCTGTGCGGGGTCTTCGATGCCCTCCGCGACCACATCGAGCTCGAGCTTCCGGGCCAGGCCGAGGATGCCTTCGAGCATGGCCGCCGACGCCGCATCCGAACCTTGCCCCGACAGGAACGAGCGGTCGATCTTCAGGATGTCCGCTGGGAGCTCCGCCAGCGTACTCAGTGACGAGAACCCAGTCCCGAAATCGTCGATGGCAATGCGGACGCCGAAGCTTTTCAACCGGCGGAGTGCGGTGACACCGCCGTCGACGCTGCTTGCGAGTGCTGTTTCCGTGACTTCGAGGACCACCCTGTCCGCCTGGGCTGCGGGATCCGACAGGATGCTTTCGATCGCGGCCAGGTTCCGGCGGCTGGGCAGTTGATGCGTCGAGAGGTTGACGGAAACCCAGAGGTTTTTGCAGTGGCTTATCGATCTGCGCCAGGCGGCGGCCTGGCGGCTCGCGGTGGTCAGCACCCAGCAGCCGATCGCATCGATATCCCCGGTCTCTTCGGCAAGGGAGATGAACTCGGCCGGCTCAAGGCGCCCGAGCGTGGGATGTTCCCAGCGCACCAGGGCTTCAACACCAAGGATCTCCCCGGTACGCAGATCGGCCACCGGCTGGTATTCGAGCCGAAGCTGCCTCGCGGGCACCGCCGTGGCCAGATCGGCACGGAGGACAGCGCGGTACGCCATCTTGTCGTAGCCCTCGGCGTCGAAGAGCTGATAGCGGCCCTTGCCGCCGTGTTTGGCGGTGTACATTGCGAAGTCAGCCTGCCGCAGCAGCTCTGCGGGGTCGCCGGTCTGGTGCCGTCTCTGGGCAGCGCCCATGCTGACGGAAACCTTGAGGCGGACTTCGCCGACCGGGAACGGCACCCGGAGCGCGTCATGGATCCGTTCGGCGATCTCCCCGGTGACGGAACTGTCGCCGTCGTCCATGACCACGATTGCGAACTCGTCGCCGCCGAGGCGGGCGACAAGGTCTTGGGAGCGCACGCAGCCCTGGAGCCGTCCGGCGAGCTGGATCAGCAGGGCGTCGCCGCCTTCGTGCCCCAGTGAGTCGTTGACGTCCTTGAAATCGTCGACGTCGATGATCAGCAGCCCCTCGTGCCGGGACCGGCGGTCCGCGCCGGGCTTGAACGACGCCGTGAGGCGTTCCGTCAACGCCGCGCGGTTGGCCAGCCCGGTGAGGGAGTCATGGGTGGCCCGGTGGGTCAGAGCCGCATGGCTGTCGTGGACGGTCGCGGCCATGGCGTTGAAGGCCTCGGCCAGCTCGCCGAGCTCGTCGCGGCGGATAACGTCGATACGGTGGCTGTAGTCGCCGGACTGCAGCCTGAGCACGCCGTGGTGCAGGCCTTCCACGGGCCGGATCAGGAATTTGACCATCCGGCTCCGGAAATACACCACACCCGCCGCGGCCAGCCCGAAGAGTGCGCTGCGGGCCGCGATCACGATCTGCTGGAGTTCGGCGCTGTACGCCAGGCCGGCGTCCATCGACTCAAGGGCTGCGCGCTGGATTCCGTCCAGCAGCGCACGGACGCCGGCACCGGACGCGGCGAGGGCCGGAGACCCGGCCACACGGTTTCCTGCAAGGGTCTGCACCTGGCTGCCCCACAGGCCGTGTTCCGCGAGGCCGTTCTGCCACTGTGCCCGGGCCGTGATCGCCATGGACTGCATGTCCCGCTCTGCCGGCAGGAGACGGACGGCGTCATCGAAGCGGCCGGAGATGTCTTGTTGCTGCTGGAGGAACGTTGTCCGGTCGGCCGGAGTGTCGGACAGGAGCTGATGACCGGTCTGTTCGTGGGCATCAAGGGCGGAGCGCAGTTCCGCGACGATATCCGACTCGCGGTGGAGCTGCGCGGCTGCCTCCTGGACCTGGTCCATAACGCCCCGGACCCCAACAATCGTGGCCAAGGCGCCGACCAGCAGTGCCACCAGCATAAGGGCGAAGGCTTTGGACCATTCGCGCTTCAGGCTCCAGGTGCGCCTGGCGCGTCCGGCGCCGGGGCCGACGTCGAAAGCCCCGGTACCGGATGTGCCGGTGCCGGAGCTTTCGGTAACATACTGGCCGTCAGCGGGGGCGTCAGCAGCGATCGGAGGCTGGCCCTCCGGTTTGGTGGTCCAGTTCCGCATGATTCCCGCCTCCGGCCGCGTGCCGGCACGTGCCGCATCGTCAATGAGGAGCGTATCCGAACGCCCTCCCGCCGGACATGTCGGCCGGGGTCGTGGCGCGTTTGTGAAGCGGACGTGACGTTAGCTCATGCAGTCAGCGCAGTACGAGTGGCCTGCCTTCTCGCGGGCGAGCTGGGAGCGGTGCCGGACAAGGAAGCACGAGTAGCACGTGAACTCGTCTTCCTTCTGCGGAATGACGGTTACCGTCAATTCCTCGCCGGACAGGTCCGCGCCCGGCAGTTCTACGCCTTCAGAGGTGTCAGCCTCATCGAGCTCACGGGTGACGCTGCGGGCGTCCGGCGCATTCGCGGAGCGAAGGGCCTCCAGAGAGGCGTTGCGTGATTCCGCGACGTCGGATCGAACTTCGTCATAGTCGGTTGCCACCTGGTTGATTCTCGATTCCGTTGTTCTGAGTTTCCCGGGATTGAACGGTACAGCATCCAACCGTTAATTTGCCGGGTGTAGGGGCCATGCGTGCAGTGACGCTCGCGACACCGTCGATTGGGGGGGGCAGGATCCGTGCCGGCTGCGGCACGCCCCGGAAGCCTACCCTTGAACTGCCTCACTGCACAGAAGCGGTGACGGAAGGCCGGACGGTCGCCGCGCGGGGACCCGTATCCTGGGCACACTCTCTTTCGAACACGGCAGGACCACTCTGACTGCCCTTGCTTATCTGTTCCGTGATCGTCGTCCGGATTTCACACCGTGTTAATGCCCCGAGCCTAGGCTGATTCCTCAGGCACCATCCGCCAGAAGGGATCCAATATGGCCGATATTGCTGCAGTGCTGGGGCGGCTCACCCCGGAGGAACTTGATGGCCTGCGGGCCCTCGGCCCCCAGGGGCACCTGCCCAGACACCTCACCGATGCGCTGGACCGGGCCGCCGGCGGGCCGGGCGCCGGGCGCGGGTACTACGTTCCCAATGGCAGCGTCAGCCTCACCGGGGGCCCGCATCTGGTCCTGCGCAGTGATGTTACGGGCTGGCTCTTCGGATCCGCCGCGGAGCTTCCCTAGGCCGGCGGGGGCGATCGGTCCGTCCCGCTCGGCGGTGCCGCTTCCGCCTCTGAGATGTTCCAGAGGGGAAGACGGCTGCATCAACGTGGTCCTGAGGCGGAAGAGGAGGCCCGGAGGCGGCATACTGTCTCTGAGGAGAGGAGTCCCCCGATGAGGATTCTGATGGTGGAGGATGAGAAGGTCCTGGCAGAGACGGTACGCCGGGGACTGGTGCACGAGGGCTTCGTGGTCGACGTTGCCCACGACGGAGTCAGCGGACTGTCTGCCGCGACCGAGAACGCCTATGACGTCATCCTGCTCGACCTCATGCTGCCGCTGAAGAACGGCTATGACGTCCTGAAGGAACTGCGGCAGCGGAAGGTCTGGACTCCGGTGCTGATGCTCACAGCGAAGGACGGCGAATATGACCAGACGGACGCCTTTGACCTCGGCGCCGACGACTACCTGACAAAACCGTTCAGCTTCCTGGTGCTGGTGGCTCGGATCCGGGCGCTGATCCGCCGCGGAGCTCCCGAGCGGCCCGTCGTGCTGACGCTGGGTACCCTGACCCTGGACCCGGTGGACCGCACGGTCCGGCGGGGCGGAACCCTGATCAGCCTTACGGCGCGGGAGTACGGGCTGCTGCAGTACCTGATGCGCCGGCACGACCAGATCGTCTCAAAGACGGAGATCCTGGACAACGTCTGGGACTCCGCCTTCGACGGCGGGGACAACGTGGTGGAGGTCTATATCGGCTACCTCCGGCGCAAGATCGACGCCCCGTTCGGAGTGAACAGCCTGGCCACGGTGCGGGGGATGGGGTATCTGCTTAGTGCCGGCCGGATCCCTGAGCGCGCGGCAGGGCGGCAGCCGGGGGCGTGACCGGGGAGGGAACCGGGATCTCGGCCAGCGGGAACACCATTTCAAAACGACAGTCACCTGCCTGGCTCTCGGTGGCCCGGATGGTCCCGTGATGCGCCGCCATGATCCCGGCCGCGATGGCCAGGCCGAGTCCGCTGCCGCCGCCTTCCCTGGACCGGCTCTCGTCGAGCCGGACGAACCGCTCGAAGATCCGTTGCCGCTCCGCCTCGGGGATCGGATCGCCGTCGTTGTCGACTGACACGACGGCTCCTTCGGGGCCGGTGCGGAGGCTGATCCTGATCCGCGACAGCGCATGGCGGTCCGCGTTGTCGAGCACGTTGCGCAGCACCTGCGCCAGCCGCCGGGCATCTCCCTTGATCCTGACGGGGGCGAGATCGGCCGTGACCTGGTGCTGCCCCGCCGAGCGCAGGTGGCGGACTTCCTGCTCTACGACGTCGTCCAGGTCCACATCCGCGGACTCGATGCTGAGACCGCCGTCGTTGGCTTTGGCCAGCGTCAGCAGGTCCTCCACAAGGTAGCGCATGCGGGCTGTCTCGCCGGACAGGACGTCCTTCATCTGGATCCACATCGCACCGGACGGATCCGCGGCGGCAATCTCCACGCCCGCGCTCAGGGTCGCCAGGGGGCTGCGCAGTTCATGGCTGGCATCGGAGACGAACTGCCGCTGTTCACGGTCCGAGGCCTGCAGCCGGTCCAGCATCGTGTTCATGGTCTGGGCGAGGGCCTGCAGCTCGTCCCTCGTGGGCGGGACGTCGACGCGCCCGTCGAGCCTTTCGGCGTTGATCCGCGCCACCTGCCCCCGGATCATTTCGACGTGGCGCAGGGACCGTCCCACCAGGAACCACATGGCGATGGCGACGACGGCCAGCAGGAGGGGCATGGCGGCGAGCATTAGCCAGGCCACCGTGGCGACCGTGTCAGCCTGGACCTGCGCCGAGGAGGCGACGACGATCGTGTAGTCCATGGTGCCCAGCCGCGTGCCGGCAGCGGTCACATGGAAGTCGTCGTTGTTGCCGATGTTCGGGAGGCTGGACACGTCCTGGACCACGGTCTGTCCCGGTCCCGGACGAAGGGCCGACAGGGGCTTGACAGCGATCTTGGGCTCGGAACCCGCCACGACATCACCATTGGGACCCAGCAGCTGAACGAACTGGCCCGCGTATCCGGTCGAAAGGATGTATTCGATCGCATCCTCGATGTCTTGGTCCACGGCCAGCTGGGCGATGACATCCTGAGTCTTCTGCCGGGCCGACGCTTCGGTCGACGCGGTCAGTGTGGTCTGCAGCAGGACCAGCCAGATCAGGCCACCGACCAGCAGCGCCATCGCCACGACGGCGACGGCGGTCGCGGTTGCGCGCTTGCGCACGCCCCAGCGGTTCCGGCCGCGCTGGGGCCGAACGTCCGCGGAATCGGACGGGGCCTGGTCCATGTTCCAAGAATGGGGCAACGGCGGGCTCCGGACAACAGCCGAAGGGCACTTTTCTTCACGCCCGCGTGGACCCCTGCTTCTCAGCGTCCTCTCAGGTGCTATCAGGCACAGTTAGTACACGACGAAGTTCAACTGGATACGGGACGCGTTTCCCGAACCACGACAGGCTACCGGCCGCACGCTCTCCTCAACCAGTGTGCGGCCGGTCATCGTGCGCCCGGCGAACGGCGGCGGCGCCTATATCCTGACGCGGATGAAAAGCGGGTCCATCGGCTGGCCGGCGGCGTATTGGCCGTCGAACAGCTCCGATCCTTCCGGCGAGATGACGACGTCCACGTGCTCCCAAATCAGGGATCCCGCGACGTCGATGGGCGCCGCGGCCCGCACGAAGGCTACGGTCGTGCGGTCCTGGCCGCCGCCGTCACCGGTGCTGATGGACAGGACCCCGCTGCCGCCGCTGAAAGTGATCCAGGGATCCAGCAGCCGGACCAGCAGCATCCCGTGGTGGCCGGAGAGGCGGACATCGCCCAGAAAGCGCAGCACACCTGTCCCGCGGGCGGCGTCGTAGTCGGAGGCGGCGGCGGCGGCGAAGCAGAACAGGCCCGATTCAAGCACAGTGGCGCCGTCGGCCGCCGAAACAGACCCGTCCGGCAGGCTGCCGATGTAGTCGATAAAGCTCCGTTTGATGCCCCAGCTCAGGCCCAGCGGAGGCATCGGATCGGTTGAAGCGGACACTGGGTTCACGAAGGTTCTCCTGTGGCTGAAAGGCTGGTCTCCTCCTGAGCCTAGCGGCGGACGGCCGGCGGCGTGAACCACAACCCGGTGCCCGGACATCCGGGAGCGTTGCGATGACGTTCACGCCCACGTCGCGGCGATCGAGATGTCCGCCGGCGCCGGACACAACGGCAGGATCCGGCCCCGGATCCGGTGTCCTGTTACCTCCGACGGACACCTCCTCGCGCGGTCTTGCCGTCGGCAGCCCCCTGGGGCATGAATACCGCCGCCGCCGGGGCCGGTCTTGGCCGGCGATGTGCCCTTGGGTGTTGGCACTGGGCAGAAAACCGTGGCAAATGCCGAGAACCTGCAAAAGCTGCTATTCGCGGAGGCCATTGGTGCGCCCTGGAGCTTGCCGTACCGCGCGACGGGATCGAATTGCGCGCCGTGGCCGTCCCTGAAGAGATGACCGAAATCACGCCGGAACGCTGAATTTTACGTCACAGCATGAAGATGAAGATTCTCAACGGGGATATTGGTATTCCAGCGAAACAGCGCTCGTGTTGACCCTAATTGGGCGCATTATGGACAGCAATTAGCCGTTGTAGATGGAAATCCGCGGGGACTTCGGTGCACCCGGGGATGCCGCGTCCAGAAATGGATTTCGCCAGGCGCCCGCGGTCAGGAGATCCTCTGCGTAGTCTCCGGGTCCGCACCAGCGGGCCGGCCGCCGTCGGTCCGTGATCCGGCGGATCACGCCGCCAAGCCTGGCGTAGGAGTCATCAAGGGTCCAACCATGAGGGCAGTCTGTCCACACCGAGGTCATGGCGAGGGCTCCCCTCGGAATTGCGTGACTCATGTCCGCGCCTTCCTGCGCTGGAGAGAACTGCCGGCCGCTCCGACCGTACGGGCGGGCCCTTTCGAAAAGCTGGCAGGGCGGATCCGGGGAGGAAAGCAGCCTGGGCTGCGCTATCGTCGGTTCTTGCCGCCCGACGGGCTGGTACTTGATACCGCAACTCCCAGCGGCGTAGCGCTACTTGGCAGGCCGGACAAGTACTTGCAAAATCCGTTCCGCCGCTTACTCGGCAGTACTTCCCGGTGTACCCGACTTTTCCTTTCAGTAAAGAACGGGTAGTTTCATTGCTTGTTGTGCCCCTTTTGGCATGTCACGGTTTCAGTGGAAGCCGGAAGGAACAGCATCTCAGCACTGCATAGTTCCGTTGAGGATTCGGCTCCCTAAATTGCGATTGGGTTCGTTTTACCTGGGGAAATCGGAGAACATCGTGGAACATTTAAGCGGTTCATCACCCGCCATTTCGGTAAGGCTTTTCGGAACATTCGAAATCAACCGTGAAGGGACGACGCTCACCGCCGCAGACATGGGCGGCTGCAAGCCCCGGCACATCTTTGAAATTCTCCTGCTCAATCTGGGGACGCCCGTCTCCAAGACCCGTCTGATCGAAATCCTCTGGGGTGCCAGCGCCACTGACGGCGCCGTCGCCACCCTGGAGAGCTACGTCAGCGGCATCCGGCGGGCCATCCAGCCCGGCCACACCAAAACAGGACCGCTCCGCACAGCTAACAGCGGCTACGTCCTGGATCCGCAGCTCGTGGACCTGGACCTGTCGAACTTCCATCGGCTGGTGCGCGCTGCAGGCCAGTCCGCGCCAGCCGAGGCGCACGCGCTGCTGCTTCAGGCTTTGGAACTCGCCGCCGAGCCGCTGCTCGGATTCGAGCTGGTGGCCGACTGGGCCGACGAGGCCCGGACGCGCCATGCGGCCGAAAAGGTGGCAGCCCAGATCTTCGCGGCGGAAACCGCCGCCTTCCTGGACAAACCCGACGTCGCCATCCAGCTGGCCCAGGCGGCCGTCCGCTCCGAGCCGCTCAACGAGCGGGCATGGACGGTGCTTGTGGCCGGCTACGAACAGGCGGGGCTCCCGGTTGAGGGCCTCTCAGCCTACGACCGCTGCCGACGGCTCTTCGACCGCGATCTTGGCTGCGCACCGGGACCAGCCCTCCGGGCAGCGCACCTGCGGCTCCTGCGGCAGCGCGCCGAGGGCAACACCGAGCTCTCCGAGGTCCTGGCCGCACTGCTCTACCTCGGTGACCGGCTCCATGGTCCCAAGTGCCCGCAGCCGGGGGTGCCGGATTCACGCCGCATGCAGGAGAATGCCGGCCGGGTCCTGGATTCCTTCCTTCAGCGGGTCCGCGCCGCCGTCTGAACGAGCCTTCCCCTGGGCAGGCGCCGGGAAAGGCCGCGCCAGCTGCCGGCGGGGCACGCGGGCCGCGGCGGGCCCCGGACGCCGTCGTGGGTCCGCGTACAGGGGACAGCACCTCGGGCTCCATGCTCCAATCCGGGCCGCCCGGGCGCCGGCATTGAGCGCCGCGGGCGTCGCGGAGTTAGCTTGATCACGTGGTCCGCATTCGTCGAAAATCCGGTCCCGACGGGGCCCATACTTAGTATGAGCCCGGCGGACTTTTCCCCACCGCGAGGCAGGAGGAGGGTCCATGAAAACCTTGAGAACTTTGAAAAGTGCCGTCACGAACGAGTACTTTCCCGCTGCGGCGGTGCTGTCCGGCGTGGTCCTGTTCTGGGCTCTGGGGCTGTTCGGCGGACTGTCGCTGCTGAGCACCAACCAGACGCTGCTGATCACGATCACGTGGCTGCTGTTCGTCTACAGCGCAGCCGTCCTCTCGCCGGTCGCCGGAATCCTGGCCGCCATTGACCTGACCCAACGCTGGCTGCGGAACCGGCAGCAGCGCGGCGGGGCACCTGCGGGCACCGCACCCGTATAGGGCCGTCGGGCAGTTTTTCCCGAAACGATTACTCGAAGCGGGACGGGTCGCCCATGCCGCGCCGGACGATTTCTGCCACGCCGCTGGAGTAGTCGATGACGGTGGTCGGCTCCGCCCCGCAGTCGCCCGAGTCGATCACGGCGTCGACCACGTGGTCCAGCCGCTCCTTGATCTCCCAGCCCTGCGTCAGCGGTTCTTCCTCATCCGGCAACAGCAACGTGCTGGACAGGAGGGGCTCGCCCAGCTCCGCCAGCAGGGCCTGGACTACGTGGTTTTCCGGGATCCGCACTCCGACGGTCTTCTTCTTGGGGTGGAGCAGCCGCCGTGGAACTTCCTTCGTGGCGGGCAGGATAAACGTGTAGCTGCCAGGCGTCACTGCCTTGATGCTCCGGAACACATCGTTGTCGATCTGCACGAACTGGCCCAACTGGGCGAAGTCCTTGCAGACCAGCGTGAAGTGGTGCTTGTTGTCAAGGTGGCGGATCGCCCGGATCCGGTCCAGGGCATCCTTGTTCCCCAACTGGGCGCCCAGGGCGTAGCAGGAGTCGGTGGGATAGGCGATGAGGCCGCCTCCCCGCACGATTTCGACCGCCTGGAGAATGGAGCGCGCCTGGGGGTTTTCGGGATGAACATCGAAGTATCTCGCCATCCCACGAGCTTACGCCCGACGGCGGTCCGGCCGCCTCGGCGCTGGCCGAACCCGCTTCTCGAGCTGACGGCAATACCGACAACGACGCCGTGGATCTCGTGGCTGAGCGCAGCCGTAGTTGCGACGTCGCAGTGGTCCAGTGCGGCCTCGATGCCACCGTTGGTGCAGCACACGCCGTTCGCCCGCGTTGTCGTTCGCCCGCGCAGTTTCGCCCGGCTCAAGTTCGCTCGCCACGTCCACTGGCCGGACGACGTCGCCGGCGTCAGCCTGCGAGCGCCGCAAACATGACCGCCATCGACGCCGCCCCGACGAGTTCCAGGATCGTGTCGCCCCGGCCCCGGCCCCGGCCCATGAGGGCGTGAGGACGGAGCCCCCGGAGCAGGTGCACGGCCCACGCGGCTCCGGCCGCCCCAAAGACAACGGCCAGGATGAGCGCAGGCCGGCTGGACCAGTCCTGTCCTGATCCCGGCAGTGGCAGCCAGCCAGCGGCGCCGATGTGATGCGCCGTCTGACCCGGGACTCCGCCAGCCCCGGCACCGCCGGCTTCCGCACCGTGCGCCCGGCTGAGGTCCATGGCCGCGAGCATGTATGCCGTGGCGGCCATAGCGAGGGCGTTGTAGAGGGGCCGGCCGCGGCCGGAGTGTCCCGGTTCGGCACCAGCCACCCCTTCGGAACCATGCGGGGCCAGGGCCGCGGCGCGGATGACGAACCACCAGGCGGCCAGCACAAACACGAGTATCTGGGGAAGGGCAGGGCCGCTGACGCCGGGGAAGAGCATAAGAATCATGGCGGTCATCATCAGGGCATGGAGCCCGTAGTCGACCCGCACGGCCGGCGCTTGATTCCTGCCGGCCCGGAACGCCGCATAGGACGCCGCTCCCAGCAGCAGCGCGGCCATGGCCCAGCGGAGGGCTTCGTCGGCAATCACCGCTACCTCATCGCTCCTGCCTCATCCACACGGCCCGGCCACCAGTGCCGGATCAGTGCAGCTCGTCGTGGTGGATCCGCTCGTCGAGTTGCCGCAGGGGTTCCCCGCTCCCGCTCCATTGCCTCGCGATGATCTCGGCGGCGATGGACACGGCGGTTTCCTCGGGCGTACGGGCACCCAGG
Source organism: Pseudarthrobacter woesei (assembly GCF_055412745.1). NCBI lineage: Bacteria > Bacillati > Actinomycetota > Actinomycetes > Micrococcales > Micrococcaceae > Pseudarthrobacter > Pseudarthrobacter woesei. Next base: position 75,080 of record NZ_JBVAYU010000010.1, on the reverse strand, counting down.
TCCAGCCCCACCGGACTGTGCAGCCGGGACAACTCATCGTCGCCGAGTCCTGCCTCTCGCAGACGGGAGATCCGGTCCTCATGGGTCCGCCGAGATCCCATGGCCCCGATGAAGGCGACCGGGCTGCCGCGCAGAGCCACTTCCAGCAAGGGGATATCGAACTTCGGATCATGCGTCAGGACACACAGCACGGTCCGCTCGTCCACGAGTCCCTTGTCCAGCTGCTCGGACAGGTAGCGGTGGGGCCAAGCGTTGACGACTTCGGCCGCGTCGGGGAAGCGGGCCGGGGTGGCGAAGATCGCCCTGGCATCGCATACCGTGACGCGGTAACCCAGGAAGGCTCCCAGCCGGGCGAGCGCCGACGCGAAGTCGATCGCCCCGAAGACCAGCATCCGCGGCGGCGGGGCGTAGCTGGCGAAGAAGACACGCATCCCGGAGTCCAGCCGTTCGCCGTCGAGCCCGTAGCTCAGGACCCCGGAGCGGCCCGCGGCGAGCAGCCCCTGGGTGTCATCGCCCACGGCCTGGTTGGCCCGTTCGGAGCCGAGGTTGCCGTCGAAGCCGTCCGGCCGCACAACGAGGTGCCGGCCAAGCCAGCCGCTGTCCGCGTGCTCGATCACTGTGGCGACCCCCACCCGCCGTTCGGCGGCGATGTCGTCCCTGACAGCGTCCAGCTCCGCGAAGCTCCGCCTGGAGACCGGCTCGACGAAGATGTCGATGATCCCGCCGCAGGTCAGGCCGACGGCGTAGGCGTCGTCGTCGCTGATCCCATAGCGCACCAGGACCGGTGTGCCATCCTCCCTGACCCGGGTTGCCAGTTCGTACACCGCGCCCTCGACGCAGCCGCCGGAAACCGAGCCGGCGGCTTCGCCCTCCGCGGTGACCAGCATGGCCGCCCCGGGGAGCCGCGGGGCGGACTTGAACGTACTCACAACGGTGGCCAGGCCCGCGGTGCTTCCCTTCTGCCAGCCCGACATGAGGGCCGCGAGCACATCACGCATCGGCGGCCTTCAGCTTTCCGTATAGCTTGATCACCCGGAACGCCGACCGCCGGCCGGCCCAGTAGGCCACGCAGGCCACGACCGCCACGATGGCCAGGACCTTGCCGGGGTTGGAGAGTTGGTCCGCCGCGATGCCTTTCGCGAGGCTCAGCGCGTCGAGGCTGCCGGAGGCGGCGGGAGCCGGGGACGACGGCGTCGTGGTTGCCGTCGTGGTTGCCGCAGCCGAAGCGGCAGCGGCGGGAGCGGGCGCGGCGACATCCGCGGGGGCGGACGGGGAGGCCGGGGCAGCTTCTGCCGCCGGGGCCGGCTCCGCGAGCATTGCCTGCAGGTTGCTGGCGAAGAGGGCCATCATCTGTTCGGTGACGCTGCCGATCACACCCTTGCCCATCGCTGCAGCCTTGCCGGAGAGCGCGATGTCGGCGCCGACCGTGCCCTTCGTGGTGCCGCCGGCCTCTTCGGTCAGCGACAGGGTCACCGTAGCCGCGGCGGTGCCCTGGCCGCGGGTTTCCTGCGCCTTGCCGCCGAGGACGGCCCGGTGCTCGGCGGCGTTGCGCTCGATGACGTTCAACAGGCCCTTGTACTGCATGTTCACCGGGCCCAGCTTCACGGTCATGCCGGCCTGGTAGGCGTCGTCGGAGAGTTTGTTGAGGATCTGGGCGCCGGGCACGCAGCCCGCCACACGTTCGAAATCCATGAGGGCGTCCCAGACCCTGTCGATCGGTGCGACTACCGAGAATGTGCTGTCAATCTGCATTAGCCCGTCCTTCTCTCAAGTGATGAGTGGCCGTCGCCGCGAATTGCGGCCGCCACCTCGGTCAAAGCCGTGTAGCTGTGTCCGCTAACGAAGGCATCGCAGTAGGGCAGGGCCGCCGCCATGCCGCCCACCAGCGGCTCGTAGCCGGGAGCCGCCTTGCGGGGGTTCACCCAGACGATCCGGTATGCCAGGCGCCGGAGCCGGGCCATCTGCGCCGCCACCTGGCCCGGATCCTCCTGGGCCCAGCCGTCCGAGAAGATCACGACCACCGCACCGCGCGCCAGCCCGCGGCGGCCGTGTTCGTCCACGAAACGGCGGAGGCTGTCGGCGATCCGGGTGCCTCCGGCCCAGTCGGGGGCTGCAGCGGCGGCCCGGGCCAGCGCCTCGTCAGGATCGCGCAGCGACAGTTGCCGGGTCAGCCGGGTCAGGCGCGTGGAGAACACGAACGCCTCGGCCCCGGCAGTGGCCACCGCGCCCTGCACCAGCGACACGAAGACCCGCGCGTACGGTTCCATTGAGGCCGAGACGTCGCACAGCATCACCAGTTTGCGCCGTTGCTCACGACGCCGGGCGTAGAGCAGCCGGGTGGTGTCGGAGCCGGAGCGCCGGGCCGCGCGGACCGTGGCGCGGACGTCCAGCCGGGCGCTGCTGTGGGCGGACTTTCGGGTGCGGCGGCTCAGCCGTGTTGGCGTCGCGAGCAGCAGCCGGGACGCCAGCCGCCTGATCTCGAGGACTTCCTCGGGGGAAAGCTCCGCGAAGGCCATCCCGTGCAGGTGCTCCTCGGCCGAGGCCATGGCCAGGACGGCTTTCCGCTCGGCAGTGTCACGGTCCCCGGAACTGTCCGGCCCGGCCGAGGCAAGCGCGGGATGCGGCTGTTGCCGGGCGGGGGCAGCCTGGGTAGCGCGGTTGTCTGCGGGGGAGGGCCTCGTGCGGGCCTCGTCGTACCCTGCCGACGGCGCAGCGGCCGGCGCCCCGGGACCGGCGGGTTGGGCGGCGGGGTCGAAACCGCCGCGGAACACGGCCGAAAAGACGGCGTCGAACACCGGGAGCTGCCCGCGCGTGGACACCAGCACCACCCGGGACGTCCAGTAGAGCTTTTCGACGTCGCTCGGAGGGACAAGCCGGAGGGCCTCGGCCAGCCGGACCGCACCGTCCGGGGAGCAGGAGAGCCCAGCGCGGCGCAGCGCGGTGATGAAGGCAGCGGACAAGGTGGCTGTCTCCACCGCCGGGGGTGGCACGGCCTCAGCCACCGGTGCCGTCCACCAGCCAGTCGGCCCCGCGGGCGCCGACCAGCTCCAGGTCATCCCGGTTCTTGACGATCGAGCCCCAGGTCCGCTCCGCCGTCGTGGCGTCAACGCGATTGATGCCCAGCACGGCGAGGGCGGACACCCAGTCGATGGCCTCCGAGATCCCCGGGGGCTTGGCAAGGTCCAGTCCGCGCAGTTTCGTGATGACGGCCGCGGCCTGTAGCGCCAGCGGGCCGCTGCTGGCCGGCACCCGGCGGCGCACGATCTCCGCGATCCGGTCCGGTCCGGGGTAGTCGATCCAGTGATACAGGCAGCGGCGGGTGAGGGCATCGTGCAGGTCCCGGGTCCGGTTGGAGGTCAGGATCACGATCGGCGGATGGGTGGCCCGGATGGTGCCAAGCTCAGGGATGCTGACAGCGGCCTCGGCCAGCAACTCAAAGGTGAACGCTTCGAACTCGGCGTCGGCCCGGTCAATCTCATCCAGCAGCAGAACCGCCGGGCGTGGGCCGGGATGCTCGATCGCCTGGAGCAGCGGCCGCCGCAGCAGGTACTCGGGGCTGAACAGATCGGCTTCGGTCACGGTGGCGTCGTGAACCTCGGCCAGCCGGATTCCGAGGAGCTGCCGCTGATGGTTCCACTCGTAGAGGGCCTCACCGGCGTCGATCCCCTCGTAGCATTGCAGCCGGTACAGCGGTGTATCGAGGAGTTCTGCCAGGGCTTTCGCGGCCTCGGTCTTGCCCACGCCGGCCTCGCCCTCCAGCAGGATGGGCTGCGGCAGCCGGACGGCGAGGAACAGCGCCGTGGCCAGTCCGACGTCGGCGAGGTAGTCGTTCTTGTCCAGCGCCGCCATCAGCGCGGGGACATCGGGAACCCTGCGCTGCACGTCCTCCTCCGCGCCGGTCCGCGCCGCCGTGTTCACAGCACACCGTCCCGCTCGGCCAGGATTCGCCGGTAGTCCTCTTCCGTGTCGACGTCCAGCGGGACGGAGCCGGGCACAGTCAGCTCGACGACGTCGTCCGCCCGCTGTTCCAGCAGCTTCCAGACCGCCTTGTCGCCGTGCAGGGCCGACAGCTCGGGCAGGAGCGCCTTGGAAAACGCCAGGGGATGGCCCAGGCCATCGTCATAGCGGCACACCGCGATGCCGGGCCGGTCTGGCGGCGGCCCGGTGAAGAGCACGTCAAGGAGCGCCCGCACATTCGCGGCGCTGACCCCCGGCTGGTCCCCGAGAAGGAGGACCAGGGCATCGGTGTCCGGGTGCAGCACGGCCATTCCTGTGGCAACGGAGGAGGAACAGCCTTCACCGAAGTCGGGGTTGACCACAATGTCGCATCCGCTCGTGTCGACACTGCGCTGCACCTCCGCGGCCGCGCCTCCCAGCGCCAGGACCGTCTGCTCAAAGCCGCAGTCCCGGGCGGTGGCCAGGACGGCCTCGAGCAGTACGCCACCGCCGTAGGGCAGCAGCTGCTTGGGCCGGCCGAGACGCCGGGATCCTCCGGCCGCCAGGATCAGGCCGGCGGTCCTGGGTATTGGGGGTGACGGCTCAGGTGCCAAGGGCATAATGCTCCGGATCCTTGCGGAAAGCGGCACGGCAGCCGGGCGAACAGAAGTACACGGTGACCCCGTTGTGCACAACATGCAGCGACGACTCCGCGGCGGCGACGCTCATTCCGCAGACCGGGTCGATCGCGGTGCCGGGGGCCGCTTCGGCCGGGGCAACCGGCGCGGCGGGTGGTGCCCCGTGCCGGGTCCTGGCCCGTTCCTGGATGAGCTGGGCCAGGATCGAGAGGGCTACTTCGCCCGGGGTACGGGCCCCGAGCTGCAGACCGGCCGGGGTGAAGACCCGTGAGCGCTGTTCCGCGTCAATCTCGAGCGAGTCCAGCACTGCGGCGCCCCGCGTCGCGCTGGCCACCAGCGCTACATAGGGCACTCCGGCTCGAAGGGCTGCCTCGAGGGCGACCTCCTCGGCCTTGCCATGGGAGGCAACGATCAGTGCCGCATCGTCTGCCCGGGGCGACGCCGATTCCCCGTCGGTGAGTTCCACGGCCAGGCCGACGCCGGAACCGAGCGTCTCGAGAGCCTGGGCTACCGGCGTCGTGCCGACCACCAGGACGCGGGGCGCGGGGATGCGCGGCTGCAGGAAGATCTCGATGGCGCCGCCGCTGAGGCACGGGTTCGAGACCTCGGCGGCGCCCTCCTCGGTGCTGCGCGAGGGCTCGCCGGGGATCACGCGGAGCAGGAGCGGTTCTCCGGACGCGAGCACCTGGAGGCTGTACTCCCGCACCGACGCTTCGACGCAGTTTCCGCCCACGAATCCTTGGATCTCCCCGGTGGGAAGCACCAGGGCGGTATCCCCGGCGTGGGCGCTGGTGGGCCGCTGGGCGCGGACCACCGTGGCGTGCACGAACGGCTCACGGCGGGAGGCGAGTTCATTCGCCCGGGCCGTAAGGGACTCAACGGTCGGGGCCATGTCAGATCGGCGGCCTTGCGCGGCCCTGCATGGCGGCCCAGACCCGGGCCGGGGTGCAGGGCATGTCCATATGTGCCACCCCGTAGGGCGCCAGCGCGTCAACGACCGCGTTCACGATTGCCGGCGGCGAGCCGACCGTGGCGGACTCCCCGATGCCTTTCGCGCCGATGGGGTGGTGCGGGGACGGGGTGACGGTGAACCCGGTCTCCCAATCCGGCACCTCCATGGCCGTGGGGATCAGGTAGTCCATAAAGGACCCGCCGAGGCAGTTGCCGTCGGCGTCGAACTCGATGATCTCCATCAGGGCCATCCCGACGCCGTCGGTCAGCCCGCCGTGCACCTGGCCTTCGATGATCATCGGGTTGATGCGCGTGCCGCAGTCGTCCACCGCGATGAAGCGCCGCACCTTGACATGCCCGGTGCCGGGATCGACGTCGACCACGCAGATGTAGGCTCCGAACGGGAACGTCAGGTTCGGCGGGTCGTAGGTCACCTCGGCGTCGAGGTTGCCGTCGACCCCCTCGGGCAGGGCAACCGTGCCGTGGGCGCCCATGGCGATCTCGGCGATGGTCTTCCCGACGCCGGGGTCGCCCTTGACGAACCAGCGCCCCTTCTCCCACTCGAGGTCCTCCGGCCGGGTCTCCAGCATGGCGGCGGCGATCAGCTTCGCCTTTTCGCGGATCTTCCGCGCCACAAGGGCGACGGCGCCGCCGCTGACCGGCGTCGAGCGGCTCCCGTAGGTGCCAAGCCCGAACGGTGTCTGGTCCGTGTCGCCATGGACGACGTCGATGTCTTCCGGCGGGATGCCGAGCTCCTCGGCGACGATCTGGGCGAAGGTGGTCTCGTGGCCCTGGCCCTGGCTTTGCACCGAGAGCCTGACCACGGCCTTGCCGGTGGGGTGGACGCGTAGCTCGGCGCCGTCGGCCATGCCGAGGCCCACGATGTCGAAGTGCTTGCGGGGCCCGGCGCCCACGGTCTCGGTGAAGAAGGAGATTCCGATCCCCATCAGCTCGCCGCGCCCGCGCTTCTCTTTCTGCTCACGCCGGAGCTCGTCGTAGCCGGCCATCTGCATGGACAGCCGCATGGCGGGCTCGTAGTTGCCGGAGTCATAGACCCAGCCGGTCTTGTTGGCATAGGGGAACTGTTCCGGCTTGATGAAGTTCTTCAGCCTCAGTTCGGCCGGATCCATCTCCAGCTTGCGGGCAAGGATGTCCACCATCCGCTCCACGAGGTAAACGGCCTCGGTGACACGGAAGGAACAGGCATAGGCGACGCCGCCCGGCGCCTTGTTCGTGTACACGCCCGTGACGCTGCAGTAAGCGGCCACCAGGTCATAGCTGCCGGTGAAGATGGAGAAGAAGCCGGCCGGGTTCTTGGTCGGCTGGGCGGTGGCGTTGAACGCGCCGTGGTCCGCCAGCACGTTGGTCCGCACCGCGAGGATCTTGCCGTCCTTAGTGGCGGCGATCTCGCCCTGCATGATGTAGTCGCGGGCGAACGAGGTGGACATCAGGTTCTCCGACCGGTCCTCCACCCACTTCACCGGCCGCCCGGTGACGATCGAGCCGACGACGGCGAGGATGTAGCCGGGGTAGATGCCGACCTTGTTGCCGAAGCCGCCGCCGATGTCCGGGGACACCACACGGATCTTGTGTTCCGGGATGCCGGCGACGATCGCGAACAGGGTGCGGTGGGCGTGCGGGGCCTGGGTGGTTTCGTACAGCGTCAGCTTGCCGTCGACGGCGTCGAAGTCCGCGATGGCCCCGCAGGTTTCCATCGGGGCCGGATGGACGCGGGGGTAGACGATCTCCTGGCTGACAACGACGTCGGCGCTCGCGAACACGGCCTCGGTCTCGGCTTTGTCTCCCATTTCCCAGTCGAAGATGCGGTTGTCCGTCCGGCCCTCGATCTCGTCGCGGATCACGGGGGCATCGGCGTCGAGGGCCTTCCGGGCGTCAATCACCGGGGGCAGGACGTCGTATTCGACGTCGATCAGCTCCAGGGCGTCACGGGCGGCGTAGCGGTCCTCGGCCACGACGAACGCGACCTCCTGCCCCTGGAACCGAACCTTGTCCGTCACGAGGACCGCCTGGACATCCGCGGAGAGGGTGGGGGCCCAGGCGAGTTTGAGGCCGAGCAGGTCCTTTCCGGTGATGACGGCAAGGACTTTCGGATGGGCAAGGGCGTTGGTGGTGTCGATCGACACGAGCCGGGCGTGCGCCACAGGAGCCCGCAGGATGGCGCCGTGCAGCATACCGGGCAGGACGATGTCGTCCAGGTAGTGGCCCTTGCCGCGGACGAAACGCGGGTCTTCCTTGCGCTGGATTCGGCCGTAGCCGATGGGGCGGTCCTCGTCGCCGGCCGCCGGGTTGCTGGGCCGTTCGTGGATGACGGTCATGCCTTCACCTCTGCGTCTTGAATGTCCGGGAGCACCGTGTCCGTGCCATCGATTGCTTCACCGACGGTGTCCGCGCTCGCGGTGTCTGCGCCGGCCGGGTGCTCCGCTGCCCACTGCACGGAGCGGACGATCGTGGCGTAGCCGGTGCACCGGCAGATCTGTCCCGAAATGGCCTGCCGGATCTCGGTGGTGTCCGGATGCGGATTCTTGTCCAGCAAGGCGCGGGCTGTCAGCATCATGCCGGGGGTGCAGAAGCCGCATTGCAGCCCGTGTTCCTCCATAAAGCCTTGCTGGACGGGGTCCAGGGTTGCGCCGCTGGCGAGCCCTTCGACGGTGCGGATGTCGTGCCCGGCGGCCATGGCGGCCAGCACGGTGCAGGATTTCACCGGCTGCCCGTCCATCAGGACCACGCAGGTCCCGCAGTTGGTGGTGTCGCAGCCCCAGTGGGTGCCGGTCAGGCAGAGGACCTCGCGGATGTAATGGACGAGGAGGACACGGGGTTCAATGTCGTTCGTGACTTCGTTGCCGTTCACGGTCATGCTGATCTGCATCCGCTTCAGCCTTCCTGGGTCTGGGCGGCGCGGGCGCAGGCAAGCCGCAATACCCGCCGGGTGAGTTCGTCGGCGAGATGCCGCTTGTAGTCGATCGGGCCCCGCTGGTCGTCCACCGGATCGCAGGCAGCCGCCGCCAGCCTCCCGGCCTCAACGAACAGCTCCTCGGCGGGCCGTTGACCCCGGAGCACCGTGGCGGCCTCCGCGACGGTGTGGTCCAGGCCGAGGGCGGTGAGTCCGACGGCGGCGTCGGAAATCGTACCGTCCCCGGCGAGCGTAACGGCGGCGCCGGCCGCGCCGACAGCCCAGTCGCCTACCCGGCGTTCCACCTTCTCGTAGGCGCTGCCCGAGCGGGGACGGACCGGGAAGCGGAGCTCGCACAGCAGCTCGTCCTGTCCCACCGCCGTCTCATAGGGGCCGCGGTGGAAATCGGCCATGGCAAGGATGCGCTCGCCGCCCGGCCCGCGGATGACTGCCTCCGCGCCCAGGACATCGCACACTGTGGACAGGTCCTCGGCCGGGTCGGCCTGGCAGAGTGAACCGCCGATCGTTCCGCGGTTGCGGACAACCGGATCGGCGATGACCCGTTCGGCGTCCCGGACAATGGGGAAAATCCCGGCGACCTCGTCCGACTCCAGCAATGTGGTGTGACGGGTCATGGCACCAATCCGCAGCGTGTCGCCGTCGCGGAGGATGAAGTCGAGTTCATAAAGGTCGTTGATGTCGATCAGCCACTCGGGCCGGGCGAGCCGGAGCTTCATCATGGGCAGGAGGCTGTGGCCGCCCGCGACAACCCTGGACTCCGCGCCATGGCGCGAGAGGAGTTCAAGCGCGTTGTCCACTGAGGTGGCCCGCACATAGTCGAATGGAGCCGGAATCTGCATAGTCCCTACCTCACTCCAGGGCGCTGGCGACGTCGCGCAGCACCGATTTGAGGCAAGTCTTGCGCCGCCTGATACGGAGTGTCAATATCGTCATAAGCGAAAGGTTATGACGCTGTGTCGATGACATTAAGCCAACTCCGCACCTTCGCCCTCGTGGCCAGGCTGGGCTCCCTTCACGCTGCCGCGGAGGCCCTCGGCGTCAGCGAGCCGGCCGTGTCCTCCGCCCTGGCCGCGCTCCGGCTGGACCTCTGTGACCCGCTCTTCGTACGCGCCGCGGGCGGGATTGCCCTGACGCCCGGCGGCCGGGCCCTGGCCGACTACGCCCAGGACATCATCGGGCTTGCCGACCAGGCCCGCTGGGAGGTTTCCAACGCCAAGAACGACGCCGGGCAGCTCAAGATCGTCGCCACCCCGTCCTTCGCCGAACATGCCGCCGGCCGGCTGCTGGACCTGTTCACCACACGAGTCCCCGGTGCCGCCGTCGACGTCGTCGTCGAGTCCGCGCAGGACCTTGCCTCCCTCCTGCAGGAGCGCGCCTATGACATTGCCCTGGGCGCGCGGCCGACGGCGCCCGCCGGCACCGCAGTGACGGAGCTCGGCCTGGAGTCCACGGCGTTCCTGCGCTACCAGCGTGCCTTCGTCGCGGCGCCGGCCGATCCGCTGGGCCGGTTGCACGGCCCGGTTGCGGTGACGCAACTGCTGGCCCGGCCGTGGTTTGCCGGACCGGCCGGGATCCAGGACAGCACAGAGGAGGGCCGCTGGCTGGCGTCGATGGCGGTGGCACCGGACGTTATCCGGCTCAGCAGCGAGACCGACGCTCTCGCCGCCGTGCGGGCCGGGGAGGGCATCATGCTGGCGCTCGGCCACATCGTCCGGGCAGAGATCCAGAACGGTGCCCTGGTCCGGATCCCCGTCGTCGGGACACCGGTCTCAGGCCTGTGGTGGGCCAGCACTCTCGACCATCGCCGGACTACCACAATGGCGCAGACGCTTAAGCGCTTCGTCAGTACCGCCGACGCGACCGCGGCCATGGTCGCCCCCGGAGGCTCGCGCGGGCTCGAGCGCCGGGGATCGAAGTTCCACGTCGCGCTGTGGAGCTAGCGCCGGTGGCGGCTGCATCTGTTCCCGAATGCCGGGCGGTCCCGTGTCGCGTTGCAGAACGGCGGTGTCGGTGCTACCCCTTGAGGGATAGACGATCGACTCACGCCCCCACGAAGAGGAGTAGTAATGACTTTGCCCCGGGATGAAGACAGCTCGCTGCGGCTCTGGAGCAGCCGACTGATCCAGGCCCTGCAGATTCTTGATCTGGAAGTCGACCACGAGAAGATCGTCCAGGTCGCGGAGGAATCCGTGAAAGCTGTCGGGCCGCACGCGGATGCCATCAGCGCGTTCATCGTCGGCTACGCCGCAGGCACCGCCTCCACGAACGGCCGCAAGGGCACCCAGGAAGCCGTTCACGCCGCCTCCAACAAGGTCCTCGAGCTGTGCGAGGACGGCGAATCCGGCGGCCCCGACGAAAAGGGCTGGGCCAAGCGGGCCCAGTAGCCAGCCACGCGCCGCCAGGCCAGGTTTTTCCGCCCGCTGTGGGGGACATGCCCTCCGCCTGGCCGCAGGGATGGACATGTTGGCACTATGTCCAGTGCCCGCGACCGGCACTGGACATGCCCGAGACGAGTGCCGGATGGACCCCGCGGGACATGCCCTCCGCCTGGCCGCAGGGATGGACATGTTGGCACTATGTCCAGTGGCCGCGACCGGCACTGGGCATGTCCCCGGCGGGGGTTCCCGGTCCTGTGCCCTACCGTAAGCGGGCCGGCCCTGGGGCTACGGGTGCGGAGCCGTCCGGCGTCTGGTCAAGGCTGGGCTCGAGCCGGACAATGACCGCCTTGGAAATCGGGGTGTTGCTGCCCTCGGCCGTATGGTTCAGCGGCACCAGCACGTTGGCCTCGGGGTAGTAGGCGGCCGCACACCCGCGCGCGGTGGGGTAGGAGACCACCCGGAACTTGCGGACCACACGCTCCACGCCGTCCTTATACTCGCCGCGGATGTCCACGAACAACCCGTCGGCCAGGCCCAGCTCGGCGATATCCTCCGGACTCACGAACACCACGTGGCGGCCCTTCTTGATGCCCCGGTAGCGGTCGTTGTGACCGTAGATGGTCGTGTTGAACTGATCGTGGGAGCGCATGCTCTGCAGGATCAGCGTGCCCTCGGGCCTCTGCACATGCTCCAGTTCGTTGACCGTGAGCACGGCCTTGCCGGTGGGCGTCGGGAAAGTGCGTGAGTCCCGGGGACCGTTCGCCAGGATGAAGCCGCCCTCCTGCCGGATCCGCTCGTTGTAGTTCTCGCAGCCGCCCACGACCCGCGAAATATGGTCCCTAATCAGGTCGTAGTTCTTCTCGAAGCCGCCCCAATCGGCCTTGATCCTGTCACCGACCAGCGCCTTGCCGAGGCGGCTGACGATCGCCGGCTCGGACAGCAGATGGTGCGAGACGGGCTCAACGGTGCCCCAGGACGGGTGGACGGCGCAGACCGTGTCCTCCACGGAGACGAACTGCTGCCCCGACTCCTGGATGTCGATCTCGGTCCGGCCCATGGTGGGCAGGATCAGGGCTTCCGCGCCTGTCACCGTGTGGGACCGGTTGAGTTTCGTGGAGATCTGGACCGACAACTCGGTGTTCTGCATGGCGGCCTCGGCGGCATTGGTGTCCGAGATGGCGCCGACGAAGTTGCCGCCGAGTGCCACGAAGGCCTTGATCCCGCCGTCGCGCATCTTGTTGATGGTCTCCACCGCGTCGACACCGTGTTCGCGGGGCGGCTCGAAGTCGAATTCCTCGCCGAGTGCCTCCATAAAGGACTGCGGCATCTGCTCCCAGATGCCCATGGTGCGGTCGCCCTGGACGTTGCTGTGGCCGCGGATGGGGGAGGCGCCCGCACCCGGCTTGCCGATGTTGCCGCGCAGCAGGAGCAGGTTGATGATCTCCTTGATGGTCGCCACGCCCTTCTTCTGCTGCGTGATGCCCATGGCCCAGGTGATGATCACCTTGTCGGCCTTCAGATAGCGGGCGGCGAGCTCATCGATGTCCCCGGCGCTCAGCCCCGTCGCTTCCAGCACTGCCTGCTCATCCAGTTCGCTGAGGTGCTCCTTGAGCTCCGCCAGGCCCTCGCAGTGCCCGGCCAGGAAGGCGTGGTCCAGCACGGTGCCCGGGTTCCGGGCCTCGGCATCGAACACGCGCTTGGAGAGTGCCTGCAGCAGGGCCATGTCACCGCCGATGCGGATGTGCAGGAACTGGTCCGCGATCTCCGTGCCGCGGCCGATGATGCCCTTGACTTTTTGCGGGTTCTTATAGCGCCGCAGGCCCGCCTCGGGGAGCGGATTGACGGCGACGATTTCCCCGCCGTTCTCCTTGCACGCCTCGAGCTCGGTGAGCATACGGGGGTGGTTGGTGCCGGGGTTCTGGCCCATGACGATGATCAGGTCCGCTTTGGCATAGTCGTCAAAGGAGACGGTGGCCTTGCCAATGCCGATGGTCTGGCCCATCGCCCAGCCCGAGGATTCGTGGCACATATTGGAGCAGTCCGGAAGATTGTTGGTGCCGTAGCCGCGGACCAGCAGCTGGTACAGGAAAGCAGCCTCGTTCGAGGTGCGCCCGCTCGTGTAGAAGGCGGCTTCGTCGGGTGAGTCCAGGCCCGTGAGTTTGTCCGCGATGATCCTGATCGCGTCGGACCAGCTGACCGGCTTGTAGTGGTCCTCGCCGGCCGGCTTGTGCACCGGTTCGGTGAGCCGGCCCTGCATGCCCAGCCAGTACTCGGAGCGGGTCCGCAGTTCGCTCACGGAATGTTCCGCCCAGAAGTCCGGGCCGATGACTACCGGCGTCGCCTCCCAGGTGACGGCTTTGGCGCCGTTTTCACAGAACTCGAACGCCTTGCGGTGGCCCGGATCCGGCCAGGCGCAGCTGGGGCAGTCGAAGCCGTCCTTCTGGTTCATTGCCAGGACGGTCTTGCGCGTGCGGTTCAGGCCCATCTGTTCGATCGCGGGCTTCATGGAGTGCAGCACCCCCGGGATCCCGGCCGCCCAGTCCTTTGGGCCGTCTCCAACCACGAGGTCTCTTTCGTCGTTTTCCTCAACCTGCGGATTCTTACGGGTCACGTGAACTTCCCTTCTGCGGACGCCGGCTGTTCCGGCCGGCGCGCTCCTCTGACAATAAGCACACTACCTTTTTGCCTGTCGTGGGCCTATCAGTTGGCCCGGAGCGCCGCAGGGGAGAAGTGTCGACGGCGGGACTGCAGTTCCAAACCGGAGTCTCTCCGCGGCCCACGGCGGACCGCGGCACGCTGGGCCGGCCACGGGGACGGCCCCGGAAGGCGCCCGGCCGATCCAAGTTTTCCCGAAGTGCCGCCCTGCACTCTTGCACCATCATTCACTCTAAGAGGCAGGTGCGTTATGAATGTGTTCGCATGCACGAAGGCGGAGGGCCAAAGACGTGTCTTTAGCACTCCGACCCGCTTAGTCGCGGCAGGGACAGCAATGGCTCTGCTCAGTTTCCTCGGACTCACCACGACGGCGGTGACGGCCAACGCCGTCGTGGCCCCGACGGGTGCGGGTTTCACCGTCACACCGTCCGATCTGGCGTTCATCCTCAAGCAGATCAAGATCGCTGAGGCGCACGTGGCCAACACCACCTCGGCCACCGGCCCGTGTGGGGCCCTCGTGGGTACCGGTCCCGACCAAATCGCGAGCCCCCTCGTGTCCCAGGGGTTGCGGACGGTGGACGGATCCTGCAACAACCTGTTGGCCGGACAGGAGACGTTCGGCGCCGCGGATCAGACCTTCCCACGTCTCGCCACTCCGGTGTTCACGAGCGCCGAGAACTCACCTCCTGCGTTCGGCCCTTCCCAACCGACGTCATACGCGCAGAAGAAGGGCAATGTTTTCGACTCCGAGCCCCGCGTAATCAGTAACCTGATCGTGGACCAGACCTCGACCAACCCGGCCGCGGTGGCAGCGGCCGGATTCCCTGTCCGGACCCAGGGCAACGCGGGCGTCGTCCCGTGCACCACCGATCCGGATCCGCTGGCCACGCCGCCAGTGGAAGCTGCTCCGGCGAACTGCACTCCGTCGCACGAGACACTGTTCGTCCCGAACGTGACCACGGACGTCGGACTCTCGCCGCCCTACAACTCGATGTTCACGCTGTTCGGCCAGTTCTTCGACCACGGCGTGGACCAGACCGTCAAGGGCGGCGGCACTGTCTTCGTTCCGCTGAAGGCCGACGACCCGCTCATCGCCGGTCCGGACCACATCGTCGGCAACGCCGATGACCTGAACCCGAACCTGCGCTTTATGGTGCTGACCCGGGGCAAGAACCAGCCCGGTCCGGACGGTGTCACGGGCGACAACCCGGCGACACCTGCCGACGAAAGTGCTGACGATATCCAGAATGCGACCAACACTGACTCGCCCTTGGTCGACCAGAGCCAGACCTACACTTCCCACTCTTCCCACCAGGTCTTCGTCCGGGAGTACATCAACAACGCCGACAGCAAGCCGGTCTCAACGGGCAAGCTGCTCGGTGGCGTAGCCGGCCCCACGGCGAACGGCATGGCCACCTGGGCCACAGTCAAGTCCCAGGCGGCCATCTTCCTTGGTCTCAAGCTCGAGGACAAGGACGTCACGAACATCCCGATGATCGCTGCGGACCCTTACGGCAAGTTCATCCCCGGTCCCAGCGGGCTTCCTCAGTACGTCACCGCGACTGGCCTGGTGGAAGGCAACATTGCCGTCCCCGTGCCGGTGCCGGCCAATGTGCGGTACTTTGACACGCCGTTCCTGACTGACATCGCCCACAATGCGGACCCGTCCCCGCAGGACACGGACAACAACCCGGGCACTCCTCGGGTTGCCCCGGTTCCGGACGCTGACAACGTTGCCTCCGCCGATTTCGCCAACCAGCCCGCCGGTACGTACGACGACGAGATGCTCAACGCGCATTTTGCCGCAGGTGACGGGCGCGTCAACGAGAACATCGGGCTCACGGCCATCCACCAGATCTTCCACTCCGAGCACGACCGGCTGGTCGGCGACATCAAGAACGTGCTGACGAACGATACTTCCGCGAGCGGCACGGCAGCCCTGGCCCAGTGGCAGTCGGCGCTGGGCGCGGACGGCTGGAACGGTGAGCGTCTTTTCCAGGCGGCACGGTTCATCACCGAGATGGAGTACCAGCACCTCGTTTTCGAGGAGTTCGCCCGCAAGATCCAGCCGGCGATTAACCCCTTCGAGGCGTTTGCGTTCACTCAGACGGAGCTCAACCCGGCGGTCAAGGCTGAGTTTGCTCACGCCGTGTACCGCTTCGGTCACTCCATGCTGACCGATACGATCTCCCGCAGGAACGAGGACCGCCCCGGTCCCGACAATGAGTTCGGCACCTCCGACGATATCCTGGGGAGTCAGAACGACATCTCCCTGCTCGAGGGGTTCCTCAACCCTCCGGAGTACACCGATGGTGGCCCTGCCGGTCCTCTGACCTCCGAAGAGGCTGCAGGCAGCCTCATCATGGGCATGTCCGACCAGGTCGGCAACGAACTCGATGAGTTCGTGACCGAGACGCTGCGCAACAACCTGCTGGGTCTGCCGCTGGACCTGGCGACGATCAACATGGCGCGGGCCCGGTCCGAGGGCGTCCCGCGGCTGAATGCACTTCGCCGGGAGCTGTTCAACTCGACGAACGACGGCCAGCTGAAGCCCTACACCAACTGGATCGACTTCGGGGAAGGCATCAAGCACCCGAAGTCGCTCGTCAACTTCGTCGCCGCCTACGGTCAGCACCCGACCATCCTCACGGACGCCGGTCCGGACGCCACTCTGGGTACCCCCGACGACGGACCGGCAACCATCGCCTCCCGGCGGGCGGCTGCACGGGCGATTGTCAGCCCTGATGTCCTTGCCGGGGACGTTGCTCCCGCCGATGCTGCGGCGTTCATGAACAGCACGGACGCCTGGGCCAACAACGGCACCCAGTCGATCACCGGCCTCGACAACGTCGACCTCTGGGTCGGCGGTCTCGCGGAGCAGACGGTGGTGTTCGGGGGCCTGCTGGGCAGCACCTTCAACTACGTGTTCGAGAACCAGCTGACCGATCTGCAGAACGGCGACCGCTTCTACTATCTGGCGCGCACCCCGGGCATGAACCTGAGGGCACAGCTCGAGGGCAACTCGTTCGCCGAACTGATGATGCGCAACACAAACGCTCGCAGTCTCAAGGCCGACTCATTTGCCACGGCGGACTGCAAGTTCGAGCTGAAGAACCTGGCCGGCACCGCTGCCGGCTTTGCGTCCTTCGGGAACACCGTCGCGAATGACACATCGTCTGAGTGTGACGAGCCGGCCCTGCTGATCCGCATGGCCGACGGGACGATCAAGTATCGTGCGCGGAACACCGTCGATCCCTCCGGGATCAACGGACAGAGCGTCTACAACGGCACTGCCGGCGTGGACCGCGTCTACGGTGGAAACGACAGCGACACCTTCTGGGGCGGCCTCGGCAACGACGTCATCGAAGGTGGTGACGGAGCCGACGTCGCGCTCGGCGGCGAAGGCAATGACATCATCACCGACCTTGCCGGCGACGACGTGCACAAGGGCGGTCCCGGTAACGATGCCATCGACGCCGGACCGGGCCTCGACATCATCATGGGTGGAGATGGCAAGGACTTCACGAACGGTGGGGCCAACGCCAACGAAACCTTCGGTGGAGTCGGTGACGACTTCATCAGCCTCGGCCAAGGCATCGATGCCGCCTTCGGCGACAGCGGCGACGACTGGGAAGAGGGCGGGGATCAACCGGACCTCATGATCGGGGACAGCAGCAACCTGTTCTTCCTGGACGACTCGCAGAAGCCGGGACACGACATCCTCATCGGCCAGGGCGGTGACGACGACTACGACATGGAGGGCGGAGACGACGTCGGCGTGGCCGGTCCTGGCGTCGAGAAGGTCGCCGGAGCCTCGGGTTACGACTGGGAAATCGGCCTCGGCGACCCCCAGCCGCAGGACGCCGACTTGGCTCTTCCGATCCCGCCGCTTGACATCCTGACGGTCGGAGTCCGGGACAAGTTCAACGAAGTCGAGTCGCTGTCCGGTTGGGATTTCAACGACACGCTCCGTGGTGACAACGTGGTTCCCAGCGCCGTGGGTGGCGCCGGGTTCATCGGGTGCGATGTGCTGGACCAGGCGGGCCTTGACCGGGTTGCCGGTCTCGACGCACTGGTGCCGCCGTTGAACACTCCGCTGGCTTCCGTAGTTGCGGCGTCGGCATCGAAGGACTGCCCGCTTCTGAGCGGTCCGAATGTCTGGGGCGATGGCAACATCCTCCTGGGCGGCGGTGGCAGCGACCTGATCGAGGGCCGAGGCGCCGACGACATCATTGACGGTGACGCCTACTTCAACGTCCGCTTGAGTGTTCGGACGGACGCCGCCGTCGCGGCGACCGAGATTGGCAGTGCAACAGGAATGACCACGAAGTACCTTCGTGACGGCGCGGGTGCGCTTACCGGACCGACACTTCAGGAAGCCGTCTTCGCTGGCAACGTCGACCCCGGAAACATCGTGGCCGTCCGTGAGATCCTGACCGGTTCAGGCGGAATCGACAAGGCAGTCTTCTCCGATGTGCAGGCGAACTACACTGTCACCACGACCGGTGGAGACGGCACCCTGGGCTCGCCCGGATCCGTCACCACGGTAGTCCACAACGGGGCAGGCATCGATGGCACGGACACCCTCCGCAACATCGAATTCCTTCAGTTCTCCGACACCGTCGCCCCCAACGCACCCGTCATCGGCGTCGCAACCGCAGGCGATGCGCAGGCAACAGTCAACTTCGCGGCTCCGACTATTGGCATTGCCAGCGGGTTCAACGTAAGGGTGCTTGATGCGGCCGGCGCGCAGGTGGGGGCACTCCGTCCCGCTCCTGCCGGTGCCACCAGCCTGGTGGTCACCGGCCTGAGCAACGGTTCCGCGTACCGCTTCCAGGTCCAGGCGACCAGCGCCCTCGGAGACAGCCCGTTCTCGGCTATCTCCAACGCTGTGACCCCGGTTCCGGCAACGACCGCTCCAGGTGCACCGACCATCGGGACGGCTACCGCCGGGGACGCTTCGGCAACCCTGACGTGGACCGCTCCCGCCTCCAACGGCGGATCGGTCATCACGGGCTACACCGTGCAGGCCTTCGCCGGGACTACCCTGGCGCGCACCCAGGCCGTCACCGGAAACGTGGGAACCGTCGTTGTAACGGGACTCACCAACGGGACTGCGTACACGTTCGACGTGGCCGCAATCAACGCTGTGGGGACGGGGGCAGCCTCGGCCCGCTCTGCGGCTATAACCCCCGTAGCGTCTGACACCGTGGCTCCCACGGTGACGGCTCGGACACCCGCAACCGGGGCCTTCTCGGTTAGCCAGACGGCCAACCTGACGGCAACGTTCAACGAATCGGTCACGGGACTCAGCGGAACCAACTTCCAGCTCCGGCTGGGAGCCACACTGGTTCCCGCGGTTGTCTCGTACAACGCGCTCACGAGGGTTGCCACACTGAACCCGAGCGTGACCCTGACGGCCGACCGTGTGTACACGGCCAGCCTGACGGGAGTCCGGGACGCTGCCGGCAACATCATGGCGACGACTACGTGGTCATTCACCACGGGTCCGAACCCAACTATCACCGCTCAGACTCCCGCCTCGGGAGCCACGGCAGTGCGCCGGAACGCCAACGTGACGGCCACCTTCAGTGAGGCCATCACCGGCTTCGCGGTGGCCGGCAAGGTCCGCATCCAGCGGGTCTCCACCGGCGCCGACGTCAGCTCCGTGGTGTCGTTCAACACCACCACCCGGGTGCTGACGATCAACCCCGGCAGTACCCTTCTCTCGAACACCCAGTACCGGGTCACCATCACCGGTGGCACCACTGGAGTCCGGGACCTGGCCGGTAACCCGCTGACCACCCGTACGTGGACCTTCACCACGGGCTCAGTGCTCTAGCACCACCACGAGATCGCCGGCTGGTAGGTCCGCACGGACCGCCAGCCGGCGCTCCCGGTTACCCGAAGGTTTGTTCTTCGGCACAATATTCAGTCCCACTGCCCACTTTGGAGGGGCTATGACAACACGACGAGAAATTCTGAAGCTGGGCGCCGTAGGCGCCCTTGGACTGGCGGGGATGAAGAAGGGGGACGACGACATCGCGCCGGCGACGCCCCTCATGACGTCGAGCCTGCTGGCCCCGGCCAACACGCCGGTCCCATACGCGGGAGTGTTCCGGCGCCCGCCGGAGCTAGCGCCGTTTGAGTCGGGCTTCGACGACGGCGACCCGACACGGCCATATGAGCGGTACGCGCTCACCCAGAAACTCGGCCAGGCGCAGTTCGTGCCCGGGCTGAGTACCGCCGTGGCGGGTTACAACGGCATCTTTCCGGGCCCCACCATCCGGGTCAGCCAGGGGACCAGGACCGAGGTGCGGATTCGCAATGCCCTGCCTGCGACGTCGTTTCTCCATCCGGGCGCTTTCAAGACCGTCACCCACCTTCATGGTTCGGCGTCGCTGCCGCAGTACGACGGCTATGCCAATGACTCCACGAAACCCGGGGAGTTCAAGAACTACCATTATCCCAACTGGCAACCGGCCCGGACGCTGTGGTACCACGACCACAACCACATGGTTACGGCCCAGGGGGTGTACTCGGGTCTGGCGGGAATGTACCCCTTGTCCGACGCCTACGAGCGGGCGCAGCTGCCACAGGGGGAATACGACGTCCCGCTGCTGATTTCGGATGCGATGTTTAAGGCCGACGGTTCCCTCGGCTACAACGACAACGGCCACTCCGGCCTTTGGGGGGACATCATCATGGTCAACGGGGTGCCCTGGCCGACCATGAAAGTCAAGCCCCGGATCTACCGGTTCCGGGTCCTGGTCGGTTCAATCTCGCGTTCGTACCGCCCCACCCTCTCCACCGGTGAGCCACTATACGTCGTGGGCACTGATGCCGGCATGGTGCCGGTGGTCCAGCCGGTTAAATCCTGGCGGCAAGGAACTGCCGAGCGGTATGAGGTCTTGATCGACTTCCGAAAGTACCGGCCGGGGCAGAAGGTTGAGCTCCTCAACCTGAGCAATAAGAACAACGTGAACTTCGCGAATACGAACAAGATCATGCGCTTCCAGGTCATAGAGGATTCCGGCCCCGCGGCAAGCTTCACGAGTATCCCCGCAACGCTCGACGACGGCGGAGCCCCCAATGCAGCCCGCGGCGGGATCCCCACAATGAAGCTGACAAGGGACATGGCGGTGGCCAAGCGGAGCCTGCGGGTAGTCCGCGCGAACGGCGAATGGACGATCAACGGGGTCACCTGGGCGGATGTGGAAAAATCGGGCTTCACACGGTTGTTTGGCAACCCCCAGCCCTATCAGGTCGAGGAATGGACCATTACGAACGCCTCCGGAGGCTGGTTCCATCCTGTCCACGTCCACCTGGTTGACGGCAAGATCATTGCCCGGAACACCAACGGGGGCAAGCCCTTCGCCTGGGAAACCGGGCCGAAGGACGTCTTCTACGCAGGCGAAAACGAGTCCATCACGGTGCTGATGCAATTCGATACCGGGGCCCACGCCGGCGGCAGGTACATGGTCCACTGCCATAACCTCGTACACGAAGATCACGACATGATGGTGCAATTCTCAGTCGGCGACCTGACCAATAACGATCCGGTGACTTCTGACCGGCCCCTCTGGGACACGACCTCGCTAGGATCCTATCTGCCGGTCTACAGGCCGGGCCTCCCGCAGGGAACTTGAGATGGGCCGGATAGCAAGGACAACGGCGGCAGGCCTGCTGGTGCTGGCACTGGGAGCCTGCACCGGCGGGGTGCCGGAGCCTTTGGCGCAGGCTCCGGCAGTCTCAGCCGGAGACCAGGACGCCGTCGCGGCGGCGCCGGAGGCGTCGGCACCCGGCGGACCGGTGGCCGCCAGGGCCGGGGCGGACGTCGGCAACGGCCGGCCTGCCAGCAGCCACGACGGGCTGATGGTGCGGCGGCGGATCGTCATCGCCGTCCACCCTGCCGAGGGTGCGGATCCGGGCGAATTGCGCCGCTGGCTCGACGGGGCAGCCGCAGCCAAGGGCCTGGGGTTGACCGACATTTCCCCGACAGTGCTCGACGCGGTGATCCTGGAGCACATCGTCCCGGAGGTCATCGCGGCCTTGCCGCCCGGCAGCAGCCGCGACGACGCCGAATCCCTCTCCGAGATCGCCTACGGCCCCGCTGGCAGCGATCCCTGGGTGGAGCATGTCCATGTGGGCGAGGCGATCGTCCATGACCTTCAATTCACGCTCGCCGCAGATGACCCGGCGGCTTTGGCGGAATCGATTGCGGCGGAGGGGATCCTTTCAGACGCGCTCGGCAACTACGAGGAGTCGTTGGAGGGGGGCGCCCTGACCATTGGCTACACGGGCCCGCTGCTCAGCGACGCGCTGGTGGAGTCGGTCCGGGACGCCATGGCCCGCAGCGCCGGCAAGGACCCCGGCGAGGTCGGGCTTGCGGCGCGCTCAACGAGCGGGGACGGTGTGGACCTGTCCCGGGAACCGGTGCCCGAAGAGGTGGATGACTCGGGGCACGACAGGGCCGGGAACGAAGACTCCGGGAACGACGCTTCCGGGCATTAGCCCGGAGCGACAGGGACGCGGGTGGCCGGCCGGAAAGACCCGAACGCAGGGTCCTACTGGCCGGCCATCAGGGTGTCCCGGATCTCGCGGCGCAGGACTTTGCCGATCAGCGAGCGGGGCAACGAATCGAGCACAACCACCCGGCGCGGCACCTTGTAGGCGGTCAGGTGCTTGCGCGCAAAAGCCTGAAGCTCGTCGGGATCGATGGTGGTCCCCGGAATCGGCACCACCGCGGCCACCACGTCTTCCCCGCCGCCGGAGCGGGGCAACCCGACCACGGAGACTTCGGTGATGCCGGGGAAAGTCGCGAGGACGTCTTCAACCTCGCTGGGTGAGACGTTGAATCCGCCCGTGATGATCAGTTCCTTAATCCGGTCCCGGATCGTGACGAAGTAGTCCTTGTCCACCGAGACGATGTCGCCGGTGCGGAACCAGCCGCCTTCCAACAGCGCCTCCTCCGTTTCCTCCGGCCGGTTCCAGTAGCCGGCGAACACCTGG
Organism: Pseudarthrobacter woesei; assembly: GCF_055412745.1. Taxonomy (NCBI): domain Bacteria; kingdom Bacillati; phylum Actinomycetota; class Actinomycetes; order Micrococcales; family Micrococcaceae; genus Pseudarthrobacter; species Pseudarthrobacter woesei. The sequence continues at coordinate 52,578 of NZ_JBVAYU010000010.1, read as the reverse complement.
GGGCCGCGGATGAGGAGTTCCCCTTCCTCGCCCGGGGCACGGTCCAGCGCGACGTTCTTCGGGTCCACCACCCTGATGTCGGTCAACGGGAACGGCACTCCGACCGTGCCCGGCTTGCGGCTGGGGCCGAAGGGGTTGCCGATGGCGATCGGGGAGGTCTCCGTCAGGCCGTAGCCCTCGATCAGGTAGCCGCCGGTCGCCTTCTCCCAGGTCTCCACGGTCGCCGTCGGCAGGTTCATCGCCCCGGAGATCGAGAAGCGGATGCTCCCCAGCCCGATGCCCCGGTCCGCCGCCGCGGCGGCGATCCGGTCGTAGATCGGGGGGACGGCCGGCAGGAAGGTGGCCGGTGACTTCTTGAGCGCCTTCAGCACCAGATCGACGTCGAACTTGGGGAACAGTACCAGTTTCGCGCCGATGCCCAGGGCAAAGGTCATGCACAATGTCAGTCCGTAGGCGTGGAACATGGGCAGCACCGCGTACACGGTTTCCCTTCCCTCCTTGAGCCCCGGCACCCAGGCGCGGCCCTGGGCGGCGTTGGCCTGCAGGTTGGCGTGGGTGAGCATGGCACCCTTCGGCAGGCCAGTGGTGCCGGACGTATACTGCAGGACTGCGAGGTCTCGGGCGGCCGGGCGGGGGTGCTTCTTCTTCAGTTCCCCGGCGTCGAGGAGCTCCCGCCACGGCAGCACCGGCCGTACGGCGGGAGCCGGCCGGCCCTTGGGCTGGTGCTTGGCCACGGAAAGCGCGGCGCGGGCCTTGCGGGCGGCCGGAACCGGAAGCCGCAGCGCGAGCCGCTGCAGCAGCGGCATCGCCGGGATCAGCTCCACCGAGACGATATGGCGCAGCCCGACGTCGGCGGGCAGCTGGCGGACCCGTTCCACCGCCTTGTCCCAGACGATCGCCACCGTGGCGCCGTGGTCCTCGAACTGGTGGCGCAGCTCCCGGTCCGTGTACAGGGGGTTGTGTTCCACCACGACAGCGCCGAGGCGCAGCACGGCATGGAACGCAACAATGTGCTGCGGGCAGTTCGGCAGCACCAGTGCCACCCTGTCACCGGCCGTGACCCCGAGTTTCTGGAGGCCGGCGGCGGCCCGGCTGATCAGCACGCCAAGTTCCCGGTAGCTGGTGCGGGCGCCGAAGAACTCCAGTGCCGTCTTGGACCCGTAGCGCCGGACCGATGACTCCACGAGATCCACGAGTGTTCCCTTTGGCAACTTGAGATCCGCGGGGACGCCCGTTCCGTAGGCCGCCGTCCACGGCCGGTCCAGGGTCTGCGCTGGGTTGTTGGCCGTCCGCTGGAATTTCTTGTTCATCGTTTGTCCTTGCCACTGGAATGCGCCGAGCACGGTTGGCGCCCTAAGAAGCCTGCAGGAAAATCCTACCGGTGCGGCCGTGGGTGCTCACGCGAAGGGCCGGACGCGGCCGGAGCGGGCGGCGTTCGTGACTTTCGGCCCTAGGTGCGGAACCGGCATCGGCGGAACCTTGGGGATATCTAGCGATTCGCTGTCCTGTCGCGTCGTTGTCCATGCCGGAACGGGAGCGCCATGAAGCACCAGCAGCCGACCCTCCGCTTCATGGGAGCCACCGACACCGTCACCGGGTCCCGCTATCTGCTGGAAGCCGGTGGCAAGCGGGTGCTGGTGGACTGCGGGCTCTTCCAGGGCTACAAACGAAGCCGCGAACGAAACCGCACGCCCTTTCCGGTGCCGCCGCCCTCCATTGACGCCGTAGTCCTGACGCATGCGCATCTGGACCACACAGGTTACATACCGGCGCTGGTCCGGGACGGCTTCCGCGGTCCCATCTACGCCACCGACGGCACCACCGATCTGTGCAAACTTCTCCTTCCGGACAGCGGCTACCTGCAGGAGGAAGAGGCCCGCTACGCCACGCACCGCGGGTCGTCCGCGCACAGCCCGGCGCTGCCGCTCTATACGGCGTCCGACGCCGTCAAGTCCCTCAACAGCTTCAGGGTCCAGGACTTCGACGAGCCGCTGGATCTTGGCGGGGGTATGGCAGTGACGTTCCTGCCCGCCGGCCACATCCTGGGAGCGGCCCAGATCCATGTCAGGATCGGCTCACGCTGCGTGCATTTCACCGGGGACCTGGGCCGGAGCGACGACCCGCTGATGTATCCGCCCCGGCACCTGGGCAACGTCGACGTGCTGGTCACGGAATCCACCTACGGGAACCGGAAACACTCGACGGTCGACCCTGAAAAGCAACTGGGAGACATCATCAACCGGGTGGCGAAGCGGAACGGCGTGGTGATGTTCGCAGCGTTCGCCGTCGGCCGGGCGGAGACCCTGATGCTTCATCTCTCCCGCCTCCGGCGCAAGAACCTGATCCCGGACATCCCGGTCTACCTGAACAGCCCGATGGCGATCGACGCGTCCGGCATGTACCAGCGGCACCCCGAGGAACACCGGCTCACGCAGGAGGACTTCGAGGGCATGTACAAACTGGCCAGGCTGACACGCTCGGTCGATGAGTCCAAGCTCCTGAACCTGCGGGGCGGCCCGATGATCATCATCTCCGCGAGCGGTATGCTCACCGGGGGCCGGATCCTGCACCACCTAGCCTCCTATGGGCCGGACCCGAAGAACGCCATCATCCTCAGCGGCTACCAGGCCGGCGGCACCCGCGGCGCCATGCTGGCCGCCGGCGATCGTGAGCTGCGCATCTACGGCGAGGACGTGCAGATCCGCGCCGAAGTCATCCAGATGGAAAGCCTCTCCGCCCATGCAGACACCGATGGGCTGATGGCCTGGATGAAGGCCGCCGAACAGGCACCCCGCATGACCTACATCACCCACGGCGAGCCCGAATCGTCCGACGGCCTGCGCATTCGGATCAAGCGCGAACTGGGATGGCGGGCCAGGGTCCCCGAGCACCTCGAGGAAATATCCGTCGAGTTTCCCATATGATTGCCGGTGCCGCCGGCCCGGCCGGGGAGCCACGAGGATTTCCTCCATGAGGCCCTTGGTGTGCCGGCGGTGCTGGAATTCGGCGGGGACCGGACGGGGCCGTGGCTCTCGACGTGGCTCGGCCACCGGGCGATCGGGGTGGTCTACCACCCCGGGCGGGAGCACGGAAACTACGTGCCTACCCTTATGGGGGAACGCTACGACGCCCTGATCTGGCTCGAACACACGGCCGCGCTGCGCCCCCTGCACCTTGAAGGGCCGCCCCGTGAGCCGGAGTTCGAGACGGAGCCCACCGGCTTTTAGCCGCGGGAACCGTTCCGGGTGTTCAACAGCCGGGCCATCACGAGCCCACTGACAAGCGCAGCGCTGGCGGCCATGAGGATTCCCGCAGCGGCACCGATGCCCACAATGAGCGCCCGCGACTGGCCCTCGTTCCACAGCGGAGTTGCGACGGCGAAGAAGACCCCCAGCCCCACGCACCAGGCCGCGGCGCTGCCGGCGATCCACCAGGCGCTGCCCGCTACGTGCCGCCGGAGCTCGGGCCACTGCGCGAGGCCCAGCGAACACAGCAGCAGCAGCGCGCAGGTGATGCCCACCGCGATCTGGAGGGCCGGCGGCCAGGGACGCCACACCGCGGAGAACTCGCTCGGGGCCAGGCCGATGAGCCAGGCGATCGGAGCCGCCACTGCGGTCCGGACGGTCCAGTTGCGGACAGAGAGCCCGGGCAGCCGCCGCTTCAGCAGGCGCGCCTGGGCGAACCCCAACACGGCGCCTTCCACCACGCCCGCAGCCGCGAGAGAGACCATTGACAGCTCCGGATGGGGCAAAGCCACGGAGGCCGCGACCGCTGCGGGGGCCAGGAAGCCGAGGCTCTCCGCCAGGGTCACCCACCGCCACCAGCGCAGCAGGAAACCGTTGTCAGGCATCAAGAGCGGGGCCGGCCGCGGCCGGGCTGGCTCCGCCGATGCCAGCCGTCACGGCCTGGGGCACGAGACCCGGGCAAAGGATCCGCAAGGCGTTCAGGGTGACGAACTCGTTCGGCCCATGCCGGCCCCAGTCGGTCACATCGGTCTGCCCCTTGGTCCCGGGCGGATGCCACCAGGCTCCCTCGACGGGCCAGCACCCGTCGGGCAGCATCTTGGCCCGCAACACGTCCTCCGCGTCCTCAGCCCGCGCGTCGCCGGACAGACCCATCCGGCGCAGGAGCAACAGGGCGGGAAGGATCCCGTAGTGCCAGAACTCCGGGTAGCGCAGCTTCAGCCACCGCGGGTCAATCGGACGGCCCGTGGAGGAGGACCGGAAGAGGCGGTGCTCCAGCAGCAGTTCCGCCGCCCGCTCCGCGCTGACGCGTGCTGCCCGGTCCCCGCTCGCCGCCCAGTATTCCTGCAGGCCCTTCGCGGCGGGCAGCGTCTCATGGAACGAGGAACGCCGGCCGCTCGCGTCGACGTCGCAGTTCCAGCCGCCGTCGGGCCACTGCCAGAGCATCAGGTCCGACGCCAGTTGCGCGACGCGGGGATCCGCGGCCATGCCCAGCCGGCAGCACACGTACAGGGCGTTCCCTTCCTGCGATGCGCAATGCCGGAAGAGGCCGTCGATGGTCCGGATCCGGCTCCGATGGTGCGCCCCGCGCAACCAGTCCAGCACTGTGGCGGCTGCGTCAAGGAGCAGCGGAGCCTCTGCCGCCGTCACGTCAAGGTCCACGAGGGAGATCAGCCGCCAGTGCGCTCCGGTCCATTTGCTGTAGGGGTGGACGCCGAATCCGCCGTCGGCCTGCTGGCCGGAAAGCAAGGACGAGACGATCCTGCCGTTACGGACGGAGGTCCCCGTCCACGCGGTGCCAAGGAATTCGAGGTGCACCGCCCGGCGGACGGCCGGCTCTTCGGATGCTGCCAGCCATTCGATAGCGGGCAGGAACGCGTCCGCCGGGACCCGTTCCGCCGCGAAGAGTCCGGGAAGGACCACGCCGGACGGGGTCTCAGACCGGGGGGAGGCGGCCGGACGTCCGCGGGGAAAGCGCGTCGCAACGTCAGCGGAAGAGGGCTGCTCCATGGCTTGACGCTACGCGCGGCGCCGGAGCGCGGTGAGGGGCTTAAGGCCCTAACCCGGGCAGTGCGGACAGGGCACACTGAACTGTCAGCGGACTATTGGTACGGCCGGTCGGATCGTACGGTGTCGACGCGGTCACGCCATGGAAAAGAGCAGGATTCAGAATGCACAAACCAATCGTCGTCGGATTCAACGGGTCGGCCGGCAGCGCGGCCGCACTGACGTGGGCGCTCCGGCGGGCCGCCAGGCACAAGCTTCCGGTGATAGTCATCCACGCGGTTGACGACCGCTGGATGTCCCCGGATTTCCAGTACCACGAGCTCATCAGGGAATCGGGGATGGAGCTGCTCGGGAGGGCGAAGGCCAGTGCCAGCGAACAGGCACCCGGCGTTGAGGTCGAGGTGCAGCTCCGGCACGGCAGCGCCGGCCGGGCCCTCCGTGAGGCCTCCAAGGAAGCGTCGATGGTGGTCGTCGGCGCCCACGACAAGCACTGGCTCGACGGCGGCCCCCTCACGGACCGTGCCCTCCAGATTGTCGCCGCCTCGGACAGCCCGGCCGCCGTCGTCCCGGAAAAGCAGGGAACAAGAGGCAGCGGTGTTGTGGTCGGCGTGGACGGCTCCGAAGAGTCCCTCCAGGCCGTCGCATTCGCAGCGGCCGAAGCGGACCTGGGCGGGGATGAGTTGACGGTCGTGCTGGCGTTCCGGAGTCCGGCCCGGTGGGTCGAGCACCAGCTCCCGGCCAGCGGGCTCGCCGAAAGCATTGTCGAAGAGGACCGGATCGTGCTCGCCGAGTCGGTGGCCGGACTCGGCGACAAATACCCGGACCTCGTGGTCCATCAGCGCCTTGAAACCGATACCGACCCGGCGAAGGCCCTCGTGGACATCGCCTCGGAGGCCCGGCTGCTGGTGATCGGCAGCCGCGGGCGCGGAGGCCTTTCCCGGACGGTGCTCGGCTCCACGGCGCACGCCGTGCTGCTGAACGTGCCGTGCCCCACCATCGTCGCCCGGGTGCACAAGGTCAAACACGACCAAGACTGACTCCACCAGCGCCGCCCCGGCCAGGCCCGGCCCGGGACAGCGGGAAGCCTCCATAACGGGGGCTTTTCGCTGCCGTCCGCGGGTGGGAGGATGATGCCGTGGAGCCCTTCTTCGATTTCGTCGGCCACTACTGGTGGCTCATCTTTCCGCTGAGCGGACTGTTCGGCGGCTGGGCACGGACCTGGTCCAAAGCCGCTGAACGCCGGCACCGGCGACGGGTAGAGCTCTACAAGCTGAAAAACCGGGCGGCAGAGGTGGAGCAGGCCAGCCGCTCGGAAGTACAGGCCCTGATGTCGAGCCACGACGCCGTGAACCGGCGCTGGCTGGACTATGAACTGGACGTGGGAAAGCTCATCGACTTCCCGGTCATGACGGATGTCCGGGAACCGCTGACGGTCGCGTTCCTGCGGGCCAAGCGGGAGGCCGACGGGCTGCGTCCCGCCGCGCCCGCTGACATCACGACGGCCGCCCGGCTGGGGGAGTACCGCTCGGCGGTGCGTGGATTCGAGCTGTCCTTCGACGTTGCCGAGCGGGAAGCGCAGCGCATCAGGGACAGCAACTTCACCGGCCCGGAACGCGGGCGGCTCGCGACGGCCCGGAAGCTGCTCCGGATCGCCTCCGACTCCGCTGCAACGCCGGCCGAGCGGCAGACGGCGTACAGGCGTGCACGGCGGGAACTGGACGGGCTGATCGTGTTGCCCGAATCCACCCTGGCCGCGCTGGAGGAGAAGATCGCCGGGATGCTCGACGCCGGGCCGGCGCCGGGGCACCAGTACGGCTGATCAGCGTCATCCGCCGCCCGCCGCGCCGAATACTACCGTGGGCTCATGACCCAACAGGAGCTCGCGAGCCTCGCGTGCCTGCGACGTGCCCGGGACCTGATGGACCGTTAGTACGCGAAACCGCTCGACGTTCCGGCCCTGGCCCGCAGGGCGCCCATGTCGCCCGCACATTTCTCGCGCCGGTTCCGCATGGCGTACGGCGGGACGCCGTACAACTACCGGATGGCCCGCAGGATCGAGCGCGCGCGATGGCGTTGCTGCGGGCGGGTGTGAGCGCCATGGGTGCGTCAGTCCTGCAATATCACCGTCAACGACGTCGACGAGTCGATCGCATTCCACGCCGACGCTTTGGGCCTCCGGGTGAGTAACGGCGTGGCCTCGGGCGGTCACCCTCGGCAGCGATGCGCAGCCCGGACTCGAGACCGTCCGAGGCTCCGGCGCCGAGGTCCTCCAGGAGCCCATGGACCAGCCGAGGCGCCCGCGGCCTGACCGCGCAGCCGCACCGCCGGCACCCCGAGGCTCCTGCCTGGGTTGCTGCGACCCGCGCAACACCCCAGCGCCGACTGCCCGGCACCCCTGCGGTGTCCGGCAGTCCTCGTCTCCGGGGATGTTTTGCCGGGCCATCAATTCCGCGTACGATCTATGGGGTTTCAAGCTGCTTTGTTGAACGCCACAAGTCGTCCAGGTGAAGCATTGGGTGAACTTTGCGGGACGAAGCGGTAACGGGGATTGGAACTGCTGACCGTCGACTCTGCAGATTGGGCAACAGGTGGAAATCACCGTAATGGTGGCGCTAGTCATATCGCTGGCGCTGTTCTTCGACTTCACCAACGGATTTCATGACACCGCGAACGCGATGGCCACGCCCATCGCCACCGGTGCCATCAAACCGAAGACGGCAGTTGCCCTGGCGGCGGTGCTGAACCTGGTGGGGGCGTTTCTTTCCACGGAAGTGGCCAAGACCGTCTCCGGCGGCATCATCAAGGAAGGCACGGACGGCGTCCAGATCACCCCGGAGATCATCTTCGCCGGCCTGATGGGCGCCATCCTCTGGAACATGATCACCTGGCTGAAGGGCCTGCCGTCGAGTTCCTCGCATGCGCTCTTCGGCGGACTGATCGGCGCCGCGATCGCCGGCATCGGCATTCACTCGGTGAACTTCGAGTCCCTCCTCCAAAAGGTCATCCTCCCGGCCCTCTTCGCCCCGGTCATCGCCGCTGGCGTCGCGTACCTCTGCACGAAGATCGCCTACGCGCTGACCTCACGGCACGATCCGGAGACCGGGAGCAAGCTCACCCAGAAACGCGGAGGCTTCCGCACCGGCCAGATCTTCACGTCCAGCCTCGTTGCCCTCGCCCACGGCACCAACGACGCGCAGAAGACCATGGGCATCATCACCCTCGTCCTGATCGCCGCCGGCACCCAGCAGGCCGGTTCCGGCCCGCAGTTCTGGGTCATCGCCGCCTGCGCCCTCGCCATCGCGATCGGCACCTACGCCGGGGGCTGGCGGATCATCCGCACCATGGGTTCCGGACTCACGGATGTTAAGCCGGCCCAGGGCTTCGCGGCCGAAAGCAGCACGGCCTCCGCAATCCTTGCCTCCTCCCACCTCGGCTTCGCCTTGTCCACCACCCAGGTGGCCTCCGGCTCCGTCATCGGCTCCGGGCTGGGCCGCCGCGGCACGTCCGTCCGCTGGGGCACCGCCGGCAGGATCGCCGTCGGCTGGCTCTTCACCCTCCCTGCCGCGGGCATCATGGGCGCCCTCACGGCAATGTTGGTCGGCACCGGCGTCCTGGGCATCGCCACCGCTGCCGTAGCAGGCACCGCCGCCGTGCTGTATATGTTCCTCCACTCGCGTAAGTCACATGTGGGCCACCACAACGCCGTCGAGGTCGAGGAAGCCGGCCAGGCCGTGCGGTTCCGCAAGAAGAAGGCGGCCGCCGTCGGCCGCGCCAACAATACGCCGAAGGGCGGGCTGTCATGAAGTGGCTGGAACTTGTTCAGGTGGCAGGCGCGACCCTCGTCGCAGCCGTTACGGTCGTGGTCCTGTATTCCCTGGGCGTCCGGCTCACGGCGATCGCCGGTGACGTCCGGGAACGCAAGCCGGCCTGGGTCCGGCCGCTCGCGATCGTCTGTTTCGGCCTGTGCGGCATGGCCGTGATGTACGGGCTGTACCTGATCATTCCCTACTTCAGCAAGTAGCCCCAGCGCACAGCCCCCGCACGGCCCGCGGCACGCAGAACCCGCATGCAGAACCCGCACGCAGCCAGCGGATGGGCAGCCCGGCCCGGAGTGGTTAGGCTGGGGCCATGTCTACCCTCCAGTACTTCGTGGCATCGTCCCTCGACGGATTCATTGCCACTGCCGAAGACCAGCTGGACTGGCTGCTCCAGTTCGACGGCTTTGCCGGCGGCAAGGAAAGCTACGACGCTTTCATGGCCGACGTCGGGTGCATCGTGATGGGCGGGGAAACGTACGCCTGGCTGATGGAGCACGAACCCGGCAACTGGCCCTACCCCGATACGCCGTGCTGGGTCTTCACGCACCACGAGCTCCCGGCGCCGAAGGGATCCAATGTGACCTTCGTCCGCGGACCGGTGAGCGAATTCGTCCAGGATCTCAGGGACAACGCTGCCGGCCGGAACGTCTGGATCGTCGGCGGGGGAGTCCTGGCGGCCCAGTTCGCGGACGCAGGCCTGCTGGATGAGCTCATCATCTCGATCATTCCCGTGGTGCTGGGCAGCGGCAAGGCAGTGCTTCCGATGGCACGCCCGACGGCGCCGCTGGAGTTAGTCTCGTCCCACACCATGGGCCGCGGCATCATGGAGCTGCGGTACCGGTTTTCCGGCCGGCGCGGCTGACACGACCGGCGGGACCGGCGGGCGAACCGGCGCTATTCGGCGTTGTCCCGGATCAGGTTCGTGATCCGGGCGGTGGAGAGCCGGCGGCCCTGCCCATCCGTCATCACGATCTCATGCGTGGTCAGGGTCCGGCCTAGGTGGATGGCCGTGCACGTTCCGGTCACGATGCCGCCGGAGACGGACCGGTGATGCGTCGCCCCGACCTCGATGCCGAGGGCATGCCGTGCCGGGCCGGCGTGCATGCCGGCGGCGAACGAGCCCAGCGTTTCGGCGAGGACCACGTGTGCCCCGCCGTGCAGGATGCCGGCGACCTGGGTGTTCCCCTCCACCGGCATGGTGGCGACCATCCGCTCGGGGCTCATCTCCAGGAACTGGATCCCCATCCTGACCACCAAGGCGCCCACACCGTACCGACCGAGCCAATCATGCATTTCCTCGGGAACTCCGGCAGCCGCCAGTTCGGCCGCGTACGGGCCGGGCGTGAAATTGTCCATCATGGGAACTAGGCTGGCACCTGTGAGCGAAACTACCAAACCGGCCCTTTCCCCTTCAGCTACGGACTCCGTTCCGGCAGACACTTCCTCAATTCTGGTGGCCGAGCCCGCCAAGAAGCCGCGCCGCGCCGTCGCGAAGGCGCCGGCCCCGGCGGTTTCCGCCACCGAGGCGCCGGTGGTTCCCCTCACAGACCAGCCCCGGCTGATGGTGCTGGACGGCCACTCCATGGCGTTCCGGGCCTTCTACGCCCTGCCGGCCGAAAACTTCGCCACCTCGTCCGGCCAGCACACCAATGCCGTCCACGGCTTCACCTCGATGCTGATCAACCTCATCAAGGAGCAGAAGCCCACCCACGTTGCCGTCGCCTTCGACGTCTCGGACGACACCACCTTCCGTAAGGCCGAATACGACGGCTACAAGGGCGGCCGGAATGAGACGCCCCGGGAATTCAGCGGACAGATCGACCTGATCGAAAAGGTTATGGCGGCCTGGGGCATCAGGACCATCAGCATGCCCGGCTTCGAGGCGGACGATATCCTCGCCACCCTCGCCGCCCAGGGCGATGCCGCCGGCTTCGAGGTACTGCTGGTCTCCGGCGACCGCGACACCTTCCAGCTCATCACCGACAACGTCTTCGTGCTCTACCCCAAGACCGGTGTCAGCAACATTCCGCGGATGGACGCCGAGGCCATCGAGACCAAGTACTTCGTCACGCCGCCGCAGTATTCAGATCTCGCGGCCCTCGTGGGGGAGACCGCGGACAACCTCCCCGGTGTCCCCGGCGTCGGGCCCAAAACCGCCGCTAAATGGATCAACCAGTACGGCGGCCTCGAAGGCATCCTGGCGAACCTCGACTCGATCGGCGGCAAGGTCGGGGATGCCCTCCGCGAGCACATCGACTCGGTCAAGCGCAACCGCCGGCTGAACCGGCTCCTGACGGACCTGGAACTGCCGGTCTCGCTCCAGGAACTGGAAGAGCCACGCCCGGACCATGACGCGGTCGAGGAAATCTTTGACCGGCTCGAATTCAAGACGCTCCGAACCCGGCTCTTCGCGCTCTACGGCAACGACACCGCCGAGCCGGACCACGACAGCGTCGAAGTCCCGGAGTTCGCCACGCTCAGCGATGCCGCTGGCCTGGTGGCGTTCTTCGCCGCCGGTCAGGGCCGACGCTCGGCCCTCGCCGTCGATTTCGCTCCCGGCAGGATCGTCGACGACGCGCCAGCCATTGCGGTGCTCCGCCACGACGCCGCCGCGTACATCGACCTCACCGCCCTGGACGCCGGGGCCGAGGCGGTGCTCGCCGGCTGGCTTGCGGACCCGTCCGCAGCCAAGGTCACGCACGGCTTCAAGGCCGCACTGAAGGCCTTCACCGCCCGCGGACTCGGCCTCGACGGGGTCGTTGACGACACCTCGATCTCCGGCTACCTGATCCAGCCGGACCGCCGCAGCTACGAGCTCGCCGAGCTCGCCCAGCACCACCTGAAAATGAACATCTCCGCTGAGGCGGCCAAGACCGGCCAGCTGGAGCTGGCCTTCAGCGGGGAGGACGACGGCGCCGCCGCCGGCGCGCTCGTCCAGCAGGCCGCCGTCGTGCTCACCCTGAGCCACCACTTCGAGACGGAATTGAAGGTCCGTGAGGCACAGGAGTTGCTGACCAGCCTGGAGCTGCCCATCAGCCGGGTCCTGGCCCGGATGGAGCTGGACGGCATCGCGGTGTCGATGGAACGGATGAACGAGCAGCTGGCGGACCTCTCCAAGGTGATCGACAACGCCCAAGAGCTCGCCTTCGCCGCGATCGGCCACGAAGTGAACCTTGGTTCTCCCAAGCAGCTGCAGGCGGTCCTGTTCGAGGAACTGGGGCTGCCCAAAACCAAGAAGATCAAGTCCGGCTACACCACCGACGCCGCGTCGCTCAAGACGCTGCTGGAGAAGACCGGCCACGAATTCCTGGTCCAGCTGATGGCCCACCGGGAATCCGCGAAGCTTCGGCAAATGGTGGAGTCGCTCAAGAAGTCCGTGGCCGAGGACGGCCGGATCCACACGACCTACGCGCAGAACGTGGCTGCCACGGGGCGTATCTCCTCCAACAACCCCAACCTGCAGAACATCCCGGTCCGCAGCGAGGAGGGCCGGCGCGTGCGCAGCATCTTCGTGGTCAGCGAGGGCTACGAGTGCCTCCTCTCCGCGGACTACTCGCAGATTGAAATGCGGATCATGGCGCACCTCTCCGGTGACCCCGGACTGATCCAGGCCTATCTGGAAGGCGAAGACCTGCACCGTTACGTGGGCTCGCACGTCTTCCATGTGCCGCCGGCCGAGGTCACCAGCGCCATGCGGTCCAAGGTCAAGGCGATGTCCTACGGCCTTGCCTACGGGCTGACATCCTTCGGGCTGTCCAAGCAGCTCGAGATTTCCGTGGACGAGGCCAGGACACTGATGAAGGAATACTTCGAACGCTTCGGTGCCGTCCGCGACTATCTGCGCGGTGTGGTGGACCAGGCCCGGATCGACGGCTACACGGCCACGATCGAGGGCCGGCGCCGCTACCTCCCGGACCTGACCAGCACCGACCGGCAGCTGCGGGAAATCGCCGAGCGCGTCGCACTGAACTCTCCGATCCAGGGATCGGCGGCGGATATCATCAAGCGCGCCATGCTGGGCGTCTCCGGCGCGCTGGCCGAGCAGGGCCTGAAGTCGCGGATGCTGCTGCAGGTCCATGATGAACTTGTCCTCGAAGTGGCCCACGGCGAGCGTGAAGCCGTGGAGAAGCTCGTGACGGAACAGATGGGATCGGCGGCCGAGCTGACAGTCCCGCTCGACGTCCAGATCGGCATCGGCTCCAGCTGGTTCGAGGCCGGGCACTAGGCAGGCAGCCAACACCGGTTTCCGGGGTCCCCGGCACCGAAAGATTCACAAGGGGAAAACACGTGGCAGAAAAGTACGAGCTCCGGCGGTTCCGTGCGGCCGAAAAGGGTGAACCGGACTATGCGCTGGGGGTTTCCTGGCTGCGCGGCGTCGGCGTCGGGTTCTACGACGAGCGGCACAAGGACGAGTTCGTGGACAAGGTCATGGCCATGTACCGGGTGGACAACCGTGAGATGACGGGCATCTACCAGACCGGTTCCGTCGCCGCCCACTCCCTGGCCGCCGATACTCCGGTGGCAACCTTCGGGACCTTGCGCAAAGACCTGAACGTGGGCTACGGCAGGCAGCTCGAAGCGCAGCTGATCACTGCCGTGACCGTCCGCGGAACCCACCGCCGCCAAGGGCTCCTGCGCCGGATGATGACCGAGGACCTCAGCGCCGCCAGGGCCGACGGCCTGGCGATGGCTGCCCTGACGGCGTCGGAAGCATCGATCTACGGCCGGTTCGGCTTCGGCGTGGCCACCTTCGAACGCAGCATCAAGGTGGACACCGGGCCGCGGTTCCGCGTGCGGCACGTGCCGGCCGGGACGGTGGAAATCGCCGACCGGAAAGTCCTGCTGGAACTGGCCCCGGCCGTGTTCGACCGCGTCCACCGGGCCACACCGGGATCCCTGGTGCGGCAGGACGCGTACCGGCAGCGCAGCTCGGGAACCCTCGGGCGGGACGGTGCCGAGGACGACTCGATCAGGTGCGCCCTGCACTACGACGCTGCCGGGACAGTGGACGGCTACGTCTCCTACAAGTTCTCCGGCTGGGACACCAAACCGCACGCCATGGAGATCATTGATCTCGTGGCGGCGACCGACTCCGGCTACCTGGAACTCTGGCAGTTCCTCGGCAGCCTCGACCTGATCCAGCGCGTCACCTGGGCCGAAGCGCCCGTGGACGATCCGCTGGCCTGGGCGCTCGAGGACCTGCGCTGCATCGATTCCGCCGAGCATGGCGACATGCTCTGGCTCCGGGTCCTGGACACAGCCATGGCGCTCGGTGCGAGGCGCTACTCTGCCGACGGCAGCCTGGTCCTGCGCGTTACCGACACCCTGGGCTTCGCTGCCGGCACGTTCACCCTGGCAGTGAGCGGCGGCGAAGCCACCGTCACGGACGCTCCGGCGGGTGCCGAGCCGGAGCTCGTCCTCGACGTCGCCGAACTGGGTTCGATCTACCTGGGCGCCGTCTGCCCCGTGACCCTGACGGCGGCCGGGCGGATCACCGAGAACCACCCGGGGGCTGCGCTGAAAGCGCGGCTGATGTTCGCCGTCGAACGCGCCCCGCACTGCCTCACGCACTTCTAGGCAACGGTGGCCGCAACCCGGCCCGGCCTGACCGTTGCGCTTTGACCGGCGTTGACGTAAACGACTAGACTAATCGGGCGTGTACTACGTGCGCGCATCTACAATCCACAAATCAGGATGACCCGGCTGATCGCAGTTGAGACGCCGTGTTCTTCGCCTGCATTCCATAGTGCGGGCGAAGCGGTTTGCCTGACCGACTTACTATCCACAACGGAGCCCCTACTACATGACCATCACCTCCACCGAGAAGCCCGGTACCCCCGTAGTCGCGATTAACGACATCGGTACCGCTGAGGACTTCCTCGCAGCAGTCGACGCCACCATCAAGTACTTCAACGACGGAGACCTCGTCGAAGGTACCGTCGTCAAGGTCGACCGCGACGAAGTTCTGCTCGACATCGGTTACAAAACCGAAGGTGTCATTCCCTCCCGCGAGCTGTCCATCAAGCACGACGTTGATCCCGGAGACGTTGTCTCCGTTGGCGATCTCGTCGAAGCCCTGGTGCTCACCAAGGAAGACAAAGAAGGCCGCCTGATCCTCTCCAAGAAGCGCGCTCAGTACGAGCGGGCCTGGGGCGACATCGAGAAGGTCAAGGAAGAAGACGGTGTCGTCACCGGTACCGTCATCGAGGTTGTCAAGGGTGGTCTTATCCTCGACATCGGTCTGCGCGGCTTCCTGCCCGCATCCCTCGTCGAGATGCGCCGTGTGCGCGACCTCGCTCCGTACATCGGTCAGAAGATCGAAGCCAAAATCATCGAGCTGGACAAGAACCGCAACAACGTTGTGCTGTCCCGCCGTGCATGGCTCGAGCAGACCCAGTCCGAGGTCCGCTCCACGTTCCTCAACAAGCTGGAAAAGGGCCAGGTCCGTCCCGGCGTCGTTTCCTCCATCGTCAACTTCGGTGCCTTCGTGGACCTGGGCGGCGTAGACGGCCTGGTTCACGTTTCCGAGCTGTCCTGGAAGCACATCGACCACCCGTCCGAGGTTGTCGAAGTCGGCCAGGAAGTCACCGTCGAGGTCCTCGAGGTCGACCTGGACCGCGAGCGTGTTTCCCTGTCGCTCAAGGCCACGCAGGAAGATCCGTGGCAGACCTTCGCCCGCACCCACGCCCTCGGGCAGGTTGTTCCGGGTAAGGTCACCAAGCTGGTTCCGTTCGGCGCGTTCGTTCGCGTGGAAGACGGCATCGAAGGCCTGGTCCACATCTCCGAGCTCGCCGTCCGCCACGTAGAGCTGGCCGAGCAGGTTGTCTCCGTTGGCGACGAACTGTTCGTCAAGGTCATCGACATCGACCTCGAGCGCCGCCGCATCTCGCTGTCCCTCAAGCAGGCCAACGAGGGCGTCGACGCCGAGTCCACCGAATTCGATCCGGCTCTCTACGGCATGGCCGCTGAGTACGACGAAGAGGGCAACTACAAGTACCCGGAGGGCTTCGATCCGGAGTCCAACGAGTGGCTTGAAGGCTACGAGACGCAGCGCGCCGCCTGGGAGCAGCAGTACGCTGACGCCCAGACCCGCTGGGAAGCCCACAAGAAGCAGGTTGTCCAGCACGCTGCCGACGACGCTGCAGCTGCAACGTCCGGCGAGAGCGACTCCGGCACCACGAGCTACTCCTCGGAGCCGGCTGCGGCCGAGGCCAACACCGGTGGCGGCACGCTTGCTTCCGACGAGGCTCTTGCCGCACTGCGTGAGAAGCTGACCGGCAACTAATTGCCTTTGGTTCCCCGGGAGTCCGCTCCCTGGGCCTTGGCAGGCGGTAGCTTGAAGTAGCACCGTGAAGGTGGCCGTCCCCTTAGGGGCGGCCACCTTTCGTTAAGGACATGCCCCGCGGTGGGACGCCCGGGAGGACATGTCCAGTGCCCGTGAGGAATCCAGGGGGACATGCCCAGTCCTGGGCCCGGGGCGCGGTCATGCGGGTATTATGTCCAGTCCCAAGCCCTGTGCCGGGGCATGTCCGCGGGAGGAAGATGGCCGGGCCCCCCGTCCTTGACGTTCCAGCGTCCCGGGTCCACACTGTGCAAGGCAAAAATTGCACGCCTCGACAAGGGGAACATCCATGGCCGAAGTTTCAGGACTTGACGCGCACGACGCCGGGCCGGGAGCGGTGCCGTGGCCGAGGGGGATCGGCGCCGTCACCTTGTTCGTCGAGGAGCTGGACGCCACCAAGGTCTTCTACCAGGAGGTCTTCGGGCTGCCCGTCGCCTTTGAAGACGACGCATCAGCCGTGTTTAGATTCGGGGACACCATGATCAACCTGTTGAAGACTAGCGCCGCACCGGAACTGATCCAGCCGGCGACAGTCGCTGCCCCCGCGGACGGGGTCCGGATGCAGTTCACCATCGAAGTGGACGATGTCGACGCCATGTGCGACGAACTTGCGGGCCGCGGCGTAGAACTGCTGAACGGCCCGATGGACAGGCCCTGGGGGATCCGCACCGCCAGTTTCCGCGATCCGGCCGGCCACATCTGGGAGATTGCCCGGTAGCTCAGACCCGACGGCGCCCAAGGGCCCGGNAGCTCAGACCCGACGGCGCCCAAGGGCCCGGCAGGGGGACATGTCCAGTCCTGGGCGCGGGGAGTGGACACATTGGGAATATGTCCGATGGCCGCGGGGAACGTGGGGCATGTCCAGTCCTGAGCAAACATCTGAGGGGGCATGTCCAGTGCCCAGGATCAATCCAGGGGGACATGTCCAGTCCTGGGCGCGGGGAGTGGACACATTGGGAATATGTCCGATGGCCGCGGGGAACGTGGGGCATGTCCAGTCCTGAGCAAACATCTGAGGGGGCATGTCCAGTGCCCAGGATCGATCCAGGGGGACATGTCCAGTCCTGGGCCCGGGGAGTGGACACAATGGGAATATGTCCGATGGCCGCGGGGAACGTGGGGCATGTCCCGCGGGCGGGGTCAGGGCAGCGTGATCCTGGCCTTGACCGGGGCCGCGGCAGACGCTGATGCCGCTCCGGTCCAGAGGTCGGCCCCCGCCGACCGCAGGAGCGCCAGGGCACCGTGGTTGCCGGCTGTTGTGTCGGCCTCAAGAACCGTCGCCCCCGAATCGGCGGCTTGGGCCGTCACCAGCCGCAGCGCCGCGCGGCCCACACCCCGGCCGCGGAAGTCCCGGGCCAGCCAGATCCCCGTTTCAAGGGTGCCGGGGCCAAGCCGCTTGAGCCGGATGGACCCGGCCAGCTCACCGTCGCAGCTGATGGCCCAGCTCCGCTGCCGCGCCGGCCCGTCCAGCCCGGCCGACGCGGCCCGGTGGTATTCCCGGAACCAGCTGATCCGCTCGGAGTTCCAGCCCGTCGCGCTGCCCAGCGGCGGAGTGACCTCGTCGGCGTCTGCGCCCTGGATCGCCACGGTGAGGAGCTGCTCCAGGACGTCCTCGCTCACGTCGAGCAGCGCAACCACAACAGGTGCCTCAGCTGATGGGGACATCGATCCACTCCGTTTCTCCGGGCAGCAGCACGGCACGTCCGGCCGACAAGGCGGCAAGACGATCTGCCGCCGCGGCCAGCCCGGACGGATCATCCGGCAGGGCAATCCTGAGGACAGTGGCGTGCGCCTCGTAGCTGGTTTCCGCCATCACGTAGCCCGCGGCGCGCAGGTCGTTTTCCAGCCGGCCCGCCGCCGTATGCTGCACATTCACGGCGCAAATCCGCAGCCGGCGCCGCTGCACCAGCGGAGCACGGTCCAAGGCGCCGGAGACCGATTCGGAGTACGCCCGGACCAGCCCGCCCGCACCCAGCAGGATGCCGCCGAAATAGCGGACGACGACGACGGTCACGTCACTGAGGTCCGTCACCCCGGGTGCCGTCTCGCGCTTCAGCAGCGCCTCCAGCATCGGGATCCCCGCTGTGCCGGAAGGTTCGCCGTCGTCGTTGGAGCGTTGCACATCCCGGTCCGGACTCAAAACGAAGGCCGAACAGTGGTGCCGGGCGTCGTGGAATTCCTTGCGCAGCCCGGACACCACGGCACGGGCGCTGTCCTCATCCCCGGTGCGGTGCAGGACGGTGATGAACCGGGAGCGTTTCACCTCGAGTTCGTGCCGGAACTCCGGCGCGGCGGCCAGCGTCGTGTAGACCGTGGCCCTGCTCTCCGGGGAAACCACGTCTTCTGCCACCGGATCAGTTTAGTCTGGTGGGGTGCTGAAGATCGGGTTGACGGGCGGCATCGCCTCAGGGAAGTCAGTGGTTGCCGCGCGCCTGCGCGAGCTCGGCGCCGTGGTGGTCGACGCCGACGCGCTTGCCCGCGAGGCGGTGGAACCCGGCACGCCGGGACTGGCGCGGGTGGTGGAGGCGTTCAGCGCCGCTGTTCTGGCGCCCGACGGTGGTCTGGACCGGCCCAGGCTCGGGGCCCTCGTATTCGGCAACCCGGAACGCCTGGCCGTGCTGAACGGCATCATCCACCCGCTGGTCCGGGAGCGCGCCGCCGCGCTGGCCGCCGGCGCTCCGAAGGGCGCCGTCGTGGTTCAGGACATCCCGCTCTTGGTCGAGACGGGCCAGGGTGCCAACTTCCACCTCGTGGTGGTCGTGGATGCCCCGGACGCCGTCCGGCTGCAGCGGATGCTGAAGTACCGGCAGATGACAGAGGAGGACGCCCGCGCCCGGATGGCTGCCCAGGCCACGCGGGAGGAGCGGCTGGCGGCGGCCGACGTCGTGCTGGAGAACTCCGGTTCAAAGGACGAACTCCGCGACGCGGCGGATCGGCTCTGGCAGCACCGGCTGGCACCGTTCGCGGAGAACCTGGCCAAACACCGCATGGCCCCGCGCACCGGCGGCCCGGTGCTCAACGCCGCCAATCCTGACTGGCCTGCCCAGGCGGCCCGGCTGATTGCCCGCCTGCAGGTGGCAGCTCCACAGCAGGTCCTCGCCGTGGACCATATCGGTTCCACCGCCGTCCCCGGCCTCGACGCCAAGGACGTGCTGGATCTCCAGCTCACGGTCACGGACCTGGCCGCCGCGGACAGGCTCGAGCCGCTGCTGGCCGACGCCGGGTTCCCGCGCTGGCCCGGCATCTTCTCCGACAACCCCAAGCCCTCACATCCGGATCCCGCCAGCTGGGGCAAACGGCTGCACGGCAACGCGGACCCCGGCCGCGCCGTGAACCTCCACATCCGCGCCGCGGGCTCGCCGGGCTGGCGCTTTGCACTGTGTTTCCGGGACTGGCTCCGCGACGACGCCGCCGCCCGCGCGGACTACCTTGCCGAGAAGCGGCGGGTGGCGCGGCGGCACGGCGTGGACAGGTCCACCGCTGGCTACGCCGCGGATAAGGAAGGCTGGTTCACCGACCATGCCGCCCCGCGGATGGAGGCCTGGGTCCGGCGCACCGGCTGGCGTACGCCGCCGTACACTTCCGACGGGGCAGCCGGGACCGGGACCGGCACCGCCGAAAGCTGAATCACGGTTTTCCTGTCGGTGCCCGGCGGTAGATTAGTGGTATGAGTCTTGCCCAGGAGATTAACCGTGTCGTGGCGCCCTTCGAGGTCATCAGCGATTTCCAGCCGGCGGGTGACCAGCCGGCCGCGATCGCCGAACTGACCGAACGCATCAGGAACGGCGAGAAGGACGTGGTGCTCCTCGGCGCCACCGGTACCGGTAAGAGCGCGACGACGGCGTGGCTGATCGAGCAGGTCCAGCGGCCAACCCTCGTGATGGTTCAAAACAAGACCCTCGCCGCGCAGCTGGTCAACGAATTCCGCGAGCTGCTCCCCAACAACGCCGTCGAGTATTTCGTCTCGTACTACGACTACTACCAGCCCGAGGCCTACGTGGCCCAGACAGATACGTTCATCGAGAAAGACTCCTCCGTCAACGAGGAAGTCGAACGGCTCCGGCACTCCGCCACCAATGCGCTGCTGACCCGCCGCGACGTGATCGTGGTGGCCACCGTGTCCTGCATCTACGGCCTCGGCACCCCGGAGGAGTACATCGCCGGCATGGTGACGCTCCGCAAGGGCGCCCAGATGAACCGCGATGACCTGCTCAGGAAATTCGTGTCCATGCAGTACGCCCGCAACGACATGGATTTCCACCGCGGCACCTTCCGTGTCCGCGGGGACACCGTGGAAATCATCCCGATGTACGAGGAGCTGGCGATCCGGGTCGAGTTCTTCGGCGACGAGATCGAGAACATCTACACCCTGCACCCGCTCACCGGGGAGATCATCCGGGATGAGACCGAGATGTACGTCTTCCCGGCCTCGCACTACGTGGCCGGACCGGAACGCATGGGCCGGGCGATCACGCGGATCGAAGACGAACTGGCCGAGCGCCTGCAGGTCCTGGAGAGCCAGAACAAGCTCGTGGAGGCCCAGCGGCTCCGGATGCGCACCACCTATGACCTGGAAATGATGCAGCAGATGGGCTTCTGCAACGGCATCGAGAACTACTCCGGGCACATCGACGGCCGCGCCCGCGGGACCGCACCGCACTGCCTCATCGACTACTTCCCGGACGACTTCCTCCTGGTGATTGATGAATCCCACGTGACAGTGCCGCAGATCGGCGCCATGTACGAGGGGGACATGTCCCGCAAGCGGAACCTAGTGGACCACGGCTTCCGGCTGCCCTCGGCGATGGACAACCGCCCGCTGAAGTGGGATGAGTTCCAGAACCGGGTGGGCCAGACGGTGTACCTGTCCGCCACACCGGGCAAGTACGAGCTCGGCAAGGCCGACGGCTTCGTCCAGCAGATCATCCGGCCCACCGGACTGATCGATCCTGAGATCGTCGTCAAGCCAACCAAGGGCCAGATTGATGACCTGCTGGGCGAAATCAAGATCCGCACCGCCAAGAACGAGCGCATCCTGGTCACCACCCTGACCAAGCGGATGGCCGAGGATCTCACCGATTACCTGCTGGGCCACGGTGTGAAGGTGGAGTACCTCCACTCGGACGTGGACACCCTGCGCCGGGTGGAGCTGCTCCGGGAACTCCGGATGGGCGTCTTCGACGTGCTGGTGGGTATCAACCTGCTCCGCGAGGGCCTGGACCTGCCGGAGGTCTCGCTCGTGAGTATCCTGGACGCGGACAAGGAAGGCTTCCTGCGCTCGGCGACCTCGCTGATCCAGACAGTAGGCCGTGCCGCCCGAAACGTTTCCGGCGAGGTCCACATGTACGCTGACCGCATCACCGACTCGATGGCGAAGGCCATCGATGAGACCAACCGGCGCCGCGAGATCCAAGTGGCGTACAACACCGAGCGCGGAATCGATCCACAGCCGCTGCGGAAGAAGATCGCCGACATCACGGACCAGATCGCCAAGGAGGACGCGGACACCCGCGAACTGCTGGCCAACGCCGTCAAGGCGCGCGGCAAGGGCAAGGGCGCGTCGAAGATCCGGGCCGACGGGCTTGCCGCTGCTCCGGCGGAGGATCTTGTCGGACTGATCGAACAATTGACCGAACAGATGCATTCGGCCGCCGGAGAGCTCCAGTTCGAGCTTGCCGCGCGGCTCCGCGACGAGGTGGGGGAACTGAAGAAGGAACTGCGCCAGATGCAGTCCGCCGGGCACGCCTAAAGTAACGTGGTTCAAACGTAGGGGAGTATCCCAAACGCTACGATCGTCAACACGCACGGCACCGATGCCTTGCCGGGCGTAGCGGGCAGCCAGACAATAGCAGGTGCGTAGTACCGGACATTCCGGGCGGTCGGAGAGACTTACACCGCTTGGTTGTACCCTGCGAAAGGTATCTTCGTGCCTGAACTTCCCCTTTGGTTCGAGATCGGCTCCTTAGCCGTTCTGGGCATCATCCTCGCCATCGACCTGCTCCTGGTCCTCAAGCGCCCGCACGAGCCCTCCATGAAGGAGGCCGGGCTGTGGGTTTCCTTTTATGTGGCCCTGGCCCTGGTATTGGCCGGCCTCATGTTCGCCTTTACCGGCCCGGAGTACGGCGGGCAGTTCCTCGCCGGCTGGGTGACGGAGTACAGCCTCAGCATCGACAACTTGTTCGTTTTCATCATCATGGCCCGCTTCTCCGTACCGCGTAAGTACCAGCAGGAAGTGCTGATGGTGGGCATCATCATCGCGCTCATCCTCCGCGGCATCTTTATCCTGCTCGGTGCCATCGTGATCGAACAGTTCAGCTGGGTCTTCTACATCTTCGGCGCCTTCCTGCTCTGGACCGCCTGGAAGCAGGCGCAGGACGAGGGCGGCGACGAGGAAGACAAGGAAAACCCGCTCGTCGCACGGATCCGGAAGGTCCGGCCGATGTCCGAGAAGTTCGACGGCGGCAAGCTGCGCACCGTGGTCGACGGCAAGAAGGTCTTCACCCCGATGCTGATCGTCTTCGTGGCTGGACGCCCGCCTCGAAGAGGACTCCCGCAAAAGCCTCAGCGACTTCGGCTGACCCCGCGGTCCGGCTAAGCTCGGACCGTGAAAATCTTTGACGCGACAGCAGTAACCGGTACGGCACTGGACCCGCAACGGGTCCAGCGCCGTACCGTTTGGGTATTGAGCACCGCCCAGCTCCTCAGCGGGGTGGGCAGCGGCGCCAGCCTGTCCGTCGGGTCCCTGCTGGCCGTCCAGCTCTCCGGCTCGAACGCCTGGGCGGGGTCGGTCACCACCACCATGACGCTCGGCGCTGCGGCGGCCGCCCTGCCCCTAGCAGGACTGGCCGGACGACGCGGCCGGCGGGCCTCCCTTGTCACCGGCTTGCTCGCCGCCATGGCCGGGGCGCTGCTGGTGATCGTCTCCACGGTGACGGAAAGCTTCCCGGTGCTGCTGCTGGCCGCGGCCCTGCTGGGACTCGGCACAGCCGCCAATCTGCAGGCCCGTTTCGCCGCCGTCGACCTTGCTGAGCCGGAACACCGCGGCCGTTCCCTGGCGATCGTGGTGTGGGCCGTGACCATCGGCGCCGTCGCCGGTCCCAACCTGATCCGTCCCGGCGCGGTCGTGGGGGAGGCCCTCGGCCTGCCGGCACTGGCCGGCCCGTTCGTGTTCTCCACGGCGGGACTGGCGCTGGCCGCGCTTCTCCTGATCATCGGACTGCGGCCGGATCCACTGCTGCTGGCCGCGTGGCTCCGTTCCGACGGGCGGACGCCCGGCGCCGCCGGCAGCGCCGCCCGGGCCGCCGTCGGAGGCACAAACGGCGTCCGACGGCGGCACGGGCTCCGTCACGGCGTGCGCGCCATCCGGGCCTCGCCGCGGGCCGGGCTGGCCCTCTTCGCGGTCATCGCGGCGCACGGCTGTATGGCCGCCGTTATGTCGATGACACCGCTGCACCTGCAATTACTGACAGAGGGGCCCCTGGCCGACCTGCCGGCCGGCCACGTCCACGCCGCCAGCACCGACGTGCTGGTCCTGATCGGATTCACCATCTCGCTGCACATCGCCGGGATGTACGCGCTCTCGCCGGTGATGGGCTGGCTGACGGACAAGGCAGGCCGGCTCCCGGTCATCCTCCTGGGCCACGGCCTGATCCTGCTCTCAGTCCTCGTAGCCGGCTTCGGCCAGGCAGAGCCCGTCCTGGTGACGGCCGGACTGGTGCTGCTCGGGCTGGGCTGGTCGGCGGCCACCATCGCCGGTTCCACCCTGCTCGCCGAAAGTGTCGGCGCCGACGACCGCGTCCTGGTCCAGGGCGTCTCGGACACCATGATGGGGGTCGCCGGCGCCGTCGGGGCGGGGTTCTCCGGACTCGTGATGAGCGGGGTGGGCTATCAGGGCCTCAACATGGCCGTCGCCGCCGTCGCCGCCGTGGTGTTCGCCGTCGCACTGCGCGCTGCCGCCCGCGGCCGCACCGTGCCGGCGGCCGCGTAGCCGGCGGATTGAACCGCTTTCGTTCAGCCGCGGACGGAACGGGCCATGCCGAGCAGCCGGGCGAAAATCCCTTCGCCGTCGTCCGCGATGCCGTCGTGGTGGAAATCCGCGGATTCCCACACCTGCAGCCCGCGGACGGCCGCGGCGGTCTCCAGGGAAAGTTCCCGGTCCACGTAAATGTCGTCGGTGTACACGGCGGCGGCGACCGGGACGGTGTTGAGGGCCAGCCGCTCCGGGTGGTAAAGCGGCGCCCAGTCCTTCTTTTCGGCCAGCAGTTGGGCGACGTTCCGCAGCGGGCGGAGCGCCGGGTCCTGTTCGAAGTACCAGGGGAAGACCATTTCCCCGGTAAGCAGCGGCTCAGGGGCGTCCGGGTGGAACTCCGGGAAATCCTGGAGTACGCGCCGGGCGGCCCAGCCGGTGGACTCGCCCTGCCCGTAGATGGATTCGTGCATCAGCGCGTAGAGCGGGTTGGCGGACCGGGAGGCCAGCCCGCGGACCTGTTCCAGGAAGGAATCCGAGAGGCGGTCGCCGTCGGGCGTGCCGACGAAGGCGTCCTCCAGCAGGTGGTGCAGGCCATCCACCCGGGTGTTGCCGCCCAGGAAGGACCCCACCATCTGGAAGCGCTCCACGGTGAGCCGGACGCCGTCGGGCAGGAACTCGTCGGTCTCCCGAAGGTGCCTCGCGATCCGGGTGACCGTTTCGCGGTCTTCGGGATACCAGCGGAAGTACTCGGCATTGCGGGCCGCGACGCGCCGGAAGGTGGACTGGTAGACCCGGTCCGCAGGGCCGGCCAGCGGGGCCAGCCCGCCGGTGACCAGCACCTCGCGCAGGCCCTCGGGGGCAAAGGAGAGATAGCTGAGCGCGCAGAAACCGCCGTAGCTCTGGCCGTAGATGGTCCACGGCCCGGAACCCAGGGCATGCCGGACGGCCTCGGCGTCGGCGACGATGGAGTCCGCCCGGAAGCAGGAGAGGTACTCCACCTGGC
Source organism: Pseudarthrobacter woesei (assembly GCF_055412745.1). Classification (NCBI taxonomy): domain Bacteria; kingdom Bacillati; phylum Actinomycetota; class Actinomycetes; order Micrococcales; family Micrococcaceae; genus Pseudarthrobacter; species Pseudarthrobacter woesei. The sequence goes on along the minus strand of NZ_JBVAYU010000010.1, from coordinate 27,476 downwards.
CGGCGTCGTTCCCGCGGAGCGGCAGGGTGTTGCGGTCGATCGGGGCGGACAGGCCGGTACCGCGCTGGTCCAGCATGAGGATGCGGAAGTCCTTGGCGGCGGCCTTGCTCCAGCCGGCCAGGGCGGGGAGCCGGTTGCCGCGCCCGCCGGGTCCGCCCTGCAGGTACAGCAGCCAGGGCAGCTGCGCGGCCTGTTCCTCGCTGTGGTCCGTGGAGACATACTCGCGGGCGAACACCGTGATCGTCTCGCCGGACGGGTCGGCGAAGTGGTCCAGCGGCACCTCGAAGCAGTGTTCCGCGGTGCGCATGCCGCGGTATTCGTGCCGCGCCTTGATGGTGTGGCGGACTCTGCTGTCCGCTGCCAGCAGATCCGCGGCGCCGGATCCGGTCATCGGCAGGTCGGCCACCGACCGGTCAGCCACGGTGCCGTCAGCCACGGGTCTGGGCTTTGCCGGCGGTGCCGAACGCTTCCAGCGCCCCGCCGGCGAGGCGGAAGGTGGACCACTCCTCCATCGCGCCGGCGCCGAGCTTCTTGTAGAAATTGATGGAGGGTTCGTTCCAGTCCAGGACGCTCCATTCGACGCGCGCATAGCCGCGCTCGACGGCGGTCGCCGCAAGGTGCTGCAGGAGAGCCTTGCCGTGGCCCTCGCCGCGGGCCTCCGGCCGCACGTAAAGGTCCTCGAGGTAGATGCCGTGGACGCCTTCCCACGTGGAGTAGTTCAGGAACCAGAGGGCGAAGCCGCGGACCTGGCCTGCCTCGTTCTCGGCCATCGCGGCGAACACGCGCGGGTTATCGCCGAAGAGCGCCGCGGTGAGCATCGCCGGGGTGTTCCGGACGGCGTCGGGTTCCTTCTCATAGATGGCCAGGTCATGGATCATCTGCAGGATTGCGGGGACATCGGTGGCCGTCGCGGGCCGGATTACACTCATGGTTCGAGTTTACTAGGGGCTACAGCCGGTTGACGTCCGTCACCCGTACGACGGCGGTGCCGGTCTCGTCCGAGGCTGCGAGGTCCACCTCCGCGGAGATGCCCCAGTCGTGGTTGCCGGCCGGGTCCTCGAAGATCTGCCGCACCTTCCATGCCCCGGGCTCCTCGGTGATCATCAGCAGGCCGGGGCCGCGGGCGTCCGGTCCGGTGCCGATGTCGTCGTGTTCGTCGAAGTAGTCATCCAGGACGTCTTCCCAGCGCCCGGCGTCCCAGCCGGACCCGCCGTCGAGCTCGCCCAGGGCCGTGGCGGCCTCATCCGCGAAGAGCTCCACGCGGCGGAACATCTCGTTGCGCACCATCACCCGGAACGCGCGGACGTTGGAGGTCAGCGACGGCGGCGGGGGCGGCGGGGCGTCGTGCGGGGTCGGCGCCGCACCGGAGGTGAGCTCCTCCCATTCATCGAGCAGGCTCGAGTCCACCTGGCGGACCAGTTCGCCGAGCCAGGCGATGAGGTCCTCGAGGTCCTCGCGGAGGGCGTCCTGCGGCACGGTCTGGCGCAGGGCCTTGAAGCCGTCCGCGAGGTAGCGCAGCACGATGCCTTCGGAGCGGGCCAGTCCATAGAACTGGACAAACTCGCCGAAGTTCATGGCGCGCTCGTACATGTCCCGGATCACGGACTTGGGCGCGAGTTCAAAGTCACCGATCCACGGGGCGGCCTTGCGGTAGACCTCGAACGCCTCGCCCAGGATCTCCGCGAGCGGCATCGGATACGTGACGTCCTCGAGCATGGCCATGCGCTGGTCGTAGTCGATCCCGTCGGACTTCATCGCCGCGATCGCCTCGCCGCGGGCCTTCTTCTGCTGCGCGGAGAGGATCTGCCGCGGCTTCTCCAGGGTGGACTCGATCACGGACACCACGTCCAGGGCATACGACGGCGACTCCGGATCCAGCAGGTCGAGCGCCGCGAGGGCGAAGGGGGAGAGCGGCTGGTTCAGTGCGAAGTTGGCCTGCAGGTGGACCGTCAGCCGGACGGTGCGGCCGTCCCGGCCCTGCTCGTGAAGCGGGATCCGCTCCACGACGCCGGCGGCCAGGAGCTCCCGGTAGATGCCGAGGGCCCTCTTCATCAGCTGCAGCTGGGAGGAGCGCGGCTCGTGGTTCTCGGTGAGCAGCCTGCGGGCGGCCGTGAACGGGTCGCCCGGCCGTTCCATCAGGTTCATCAGCATCGAGTGGGTCACGGCGAAGCTGGACGTCAGCGGGTCCGGGACGGACTCCACCAGGCGCGTGTACGTCGGCTCGCCCCACGATACAAAGCCCTCGGGCGGCTTCTTCCGGACCACCTGGCGCAGCTTCTTCTGGTCGTCGCCGAACTTCGCCGTGGCCTTCGCCATCGCCTTGACATTCTCGGTGACATGCTCCGGCGCCTGGACCACCACGGTGCCGGCGGTGTCATACCCGGCGCGCCCGGCCCGGCCGGCAATCTGGTGGAATTCACGGGAGTTCAGCAGCCGGGTGCGGACGCCGTCGTATTTGCTCAAAGCCGTGAACAGCACGGTGCGGATGGGCACGTTGATGCCCACCCCGAGGGTGTCCGTGCCGCAGATGACCTTGAGTAGGCCGGCCTGGGCCAACTGCTCGACGAGCCGGCGGTATTTCGGCAGCATGCCGGCGTGGTGGACGCCGATGCCGTGCCGGACGAGCCGGTTCAGGGTCTTGCCAAACCCGGCCGCAAACCGGAAGCCGGCGATTAACTCGCCGATTTTGTCCTTTTCCTCGCGGGTGCAGACGTTGATGCTCATGAGGTTCTGGGCCCGCTCGATGGCCTCGGCCTGGCTGAAGTGCACCACGTAGACCGGGACCTGCTTCGTGGCGAGCAGTTCCTCGAGGGTCTCATGCACGGGGGTCTGCTCGTAGTAGTAGTGCAGCGGGATGGGGCGCTCCACGGAGCTGACGGTCGTCGTCGGGCGTCCGGTCAGCTCGCTGATGCCGGATTCGAAGCGGCTGACATCGCCGAGCGTCGCGGACATCAGCAGAAACTGGGCCTGCGGGAGCTCCAGCAGCGGGACCTGCCAGGCCCAGCCTCGCTGCGGGTCGGAGTAGAAGTGGAACTCGTCCATGACGACGGCGCCAAGCTCGGCGGCGGCGCCTTCGCGGAGGGCGGTGTTGGCGAGGATTTCGGCGGTGCAGCAGATGATCGGGGCGTCCTGGTTGACGCCGGAGTCCCCGGTGATCATCCCGACGTTCTCGGCCCCGAAGATCTCGCACAGGGCAAAGAACTTCTCGGACACGAGCGCCTTGATCGGCGCGGTGTAGTAGCTGCGCTGTCCGCGGGCCATGGCCTGGAAGTGCAGCGCGATCGCGACGAGCGACTTTCCGGAGCCGGTGGGGGTCGCCAGGATGACGTTGGCGCCGGAAGCTAGCTCCATGATGGCTTCGTCCTGGGCGGTGTAGAGGGCCAGGCCGCGGCTCTCCGTCCATTCGACGAAGCGGGTGTACAGCTCGTCCGGATCAAGGCCGGTCCGGCCTTGGACGCGGGCGGCCGGGGCGGGGAGCTGATCAACGAGTTTCATTACTCTCCAGCTTAGTGGCCGCCGCCCCGCCGGGACGCCCCGCCGGGCACCGCCCGCGGCCGCCCGAATGTGAGGCCCGGCCCGAGAGCCGTGCCGGCGGTCCGGGTGTGCCTCCTTGGACCGGCCTCCGGCCGGGGTTAGGCTACGAGGGTTGCGTGCGTGCCGGTGACTGGAGGAAGACATGAAATGGGATCCCGCCAAATATGTGCAGTTCGGCGATTACCGGGACAGGCCCTACTTTGACCTGACGGGCCGGATTCACGCGGACGCCCCGCGGCACGTCGTCGACCTCGGCTGCGGGCCCGGCAACCTGACAGCCACCCTCGCGGTGCGCTGGCCCAAGGCCGAAATCGTGGGCCTGGACTCCTCGCCGGAGATGCTGGCCAAGTCCGGTGCCTACGCCGGGGCGGCGGCCAATCTGTCGTTCAGCCTCGCCGACATCGTCGGGTGGACCCCGCCCGACGGGACCGACGTCGTGGTGACGAATGCCGCCCTGCAATGGGTTCCCGGCCACCGGCAGCTGCTGCCGCGCTGGCTTGCCGCGCTCAAGCCCGGCGCCTGGTTCGCCCTGCAGGTTCCCGGGAACTTTGCCTCCCCCTCGCACACCCTGATGCGCGGGCTGGCCGAGTCCGAGGCTTGGTCCGGCCGGCTCGCCGGGGTGCTCCGCCACGAGGACGTCGTGGGGGAGGCTGCCGACTACCTCAACATCATGCTGGACGCCGGCTGTGACGCAGACGCCTGGGAGACCACCTACCAGCAGCTGCTGCCGGGGGAGAACCCCGTGCTGGAGTGGGTCCGCGGCACGGGGCTACGGCCAGTCCTTGCGGCCCTGTCCGCCGGGGACGCCCGCGAGTTCGAAGCCGAATACGCTGCCCGGCTGGACGAGGCATACCCGGCCGCAGCGCACGGAACGGTGTTTCCCTTCCGCCGGATTTTTGCCGTCGCCCGGAAACGGGGCTGAGCAGCGCGGAGGGCATTCGGTGCCGGGGACAAACCCGGGAGCCGTGTGACAACAAATCGGCCTGTGGCGGGGCTTAGAATGACGGGGCGGCGTGGGGCGGCCGCCTCGCGATTCCGGAGCCGGGCCCCTGCCTAGTGATGGAGGTTCGGTGCTAATTGGCCTGATGGGGCGGTTGTTATCCGCCCATAAGGTGACGGTGCTGGCCATTGTCCTGCTGCAGCTCGTGCAGACCACCGCCAACCTGCTCCTTCCCACCCTGAACGCGGCCATCATCGATGACGGAATCGTCGGCGGCGATACTGCGGAGATCCTAAGACTCGGTTCCTGGATGGCCTGCATCGCCGCGGTCCAGGTCCTGGCCGCCGTCGCGGCCGGTTATCTGGGCGCCGTCGTGGCCATGGAAGTTGGCCGGAAATTACGGGAGGAACTGTTCGACACGGTGCAGTCCCTGTCCTCCCAGGAAGTCGGGGCCTTCGGCGCACCGAGCCTGGTTACCCGGGCCACCAACGACGTCTCGCAGATCCAGAACCTCGCGGTCCTCGTGTTCACCATGCTCATCGCGGCGCCGGCCATCTTCCTCGGCGGCATAGCGCTGGCCGTGCACCAGGACATTGCCCTCTCCGGCCTTGTGGCGGCGGTTGTGCCGGTGCTGGCCGTCATTATGGCCGTGATCGTGCGCCGCCTCATTCCGCTCTACCGGCAGGGCCAGGAACTTCTGGACCGGATCAGCCGGATCCTGCGGGAGCAGATTGTCGGCGCCAACGTCATCCGCGGTTTTGTCCGCCAGAGTCACGAGATCCGCCGCTTCGATGGTGCCAACAGGGACCTCACCGGAAACAACCTGCAGTCGGCGCTGATCGTCGCCGGGATGATGCCGCTGATCATGCTGGTGGTCAATCTGTCCTCCGTCGGCGTGGTCTGGTTCGGCGGATTCCGGATCCAGTCCGGCGAGATGCGGCTCGGCGCCCTCACGGCGTTCATCGCCTACATCCTGCAGATCCTGATTGCAATCATGATGGCCATGTACGTCTTTATGACGGCACCGCGTGCCGCCGCCTGCGCAGAACGCATCCAGGCCGTGCTGGACACGGCCCCCGCCATCGCGGACGGCCCCGGACCGGGCCCGGATACCGGCCCCGCCAACAACAACGTGGAGTTCCGCCGCGTCACCTTCGCCTATCCCGGTGCCGAGGCGCCCGTGCTCGACGGCGTGACGTTCACGGCGGTGCCGGGCACCACGACGGCGATAATCGGCGCCACCGGCAGCGGAAAGACTACGCTGCTGAATCTGCTGCCCCGCTTCCTGGACGCCACCGGGGGCGAGATCCGCGTCGGCGGCCGCAACATCCGCGATTTTCCGCTGGCGGCGCTCCGCGGCCACATCGCCGTCGTGCCGCAGCATTCCTACCTGTTCTCCGGGACCCTCGCGGAAAACCTGCGAATGGGGGCGCCGGACGCCACCGAAGCGGAGCTCTGGCAGGTGCTGGGAACAGCGCAGGCCGAGGAGTTCGTCCGCGGGCTCCCGCAGGGGTTGAACTCACCCGTGAGCCAGGGCGGCACCAATTTCTCCGGCGGCCAGCGGCAGCGGCTGTGCATCGCCCGCGCGCTGCTCCGCAAGGCCCCCGTCTACCTCTTTGACGACAGCTTCTCCGCACTGGACTACGGCACCGACCACCGGCTCCGGAAGTCCTTGGTGCCCCTGCTGGGATCGGCGACCGTGCTGATTGTGGCCGAGCGGGTATCCACGATCGTGGACGCCGGCCTGATCGTGGTGCTGGACAACGGCCGCCTGGTGGCACAGGGCACGCATCAGGAACTGATGGATTCCTCCCCGAGCTATCAGGAGATTGCCGCCTCCCAGCTCGTCCTGGAGGACACCCCGTGAGCCGGAAACCGGCCCTCGACGCCTGGACCGCCTCGGTGGCCGAGGCTGACACCGCCGTCCGGGCCGGGTCCCGGGACGTCAGCATGGGTACGGCGAACGGACCGGACCGGACCCGGGCCGGGGGCGGGGCCGGGGGCAGGGCCGGGGGCAGGGCCGGGGGCAGGGCACCGTCCAGGTTGGGCACCACCGGCCGGCTGCTCGGCCTGCTACGCCCCTCGAAATGGCGGATGGCCGGCGTTATGGCGGCCACCTGCGCTTTTGTGACGCTGAACGTGGCGGCACCCAAGGTGCTGGGTGACGCCACCGACGTCGTTGTCGACGGCGTCGTTGGCGGCACCTTCAACCAGGCGAAACTCGCGGCACTGCTGGCGGCAGTCTCCCTGATGTACCTCGCCGCCTCCCTCTTCAGCTGGATCCAGGGTGCCCTGACGGCCAGGGCCGTGCAGCGCCTCAGCTACGATCTCCGGGCCGCCGTCGAGGAAAAGCTGCATGTGCTCCCGTCCAGCCACTTCGACGAGCAGCACCGCGGCGAAGTGCTGAGCCGCGCGACCAACGACGTCGACAACATCTCGCAGGCGCTCAGCCAACTGCTCAACCAGCTGATCATGTCCGTCCTGATGCTCTCCGGTGCACTCGCCATGATGCTGTGGATTTCACCGGTCCTGGCCGTGATCGCGCTGGTGTCAGTCCCGGTTTCGACCCTGATCACGGTGCTCGTGGCCCGGAAATCGCAGGCGCACTTCACCGAGCAGTGGGGGAGCACCGGGGAACTGCATGCCCAGCTGGAAGAAATCTTCACCGGCCATGAAGTGATCAAGGCCTTCGGGCGGCAGGAAGCGTCCGCCGCCAGCTTCAAAGACTGCAACGACAAGCTCAGCCGGGCCAGCGCCCGCGCCCAGTACATGTCCGGGGTCGTGCAGCCGCTGATGGTCTTCGTCTCCAACCTCAACTACATCGCCGTCGCAGTGGTCGGTGCCCTCCAGATCACCGCCGGGGCCATGACGATCGGCGGCATCCAGGCGTTCATCCAGTTCAGCAGGCTCTTTAGCCAGCCGATGGGGCAGATCGGCGGCATGCTGGCCCTCCTGCAGTCCTGCCTGGTCTCCGCCGGGCGAGTCTTCGCCCTGCTCGACGCTCCGGAGATCCCGGCCGAGCACCCCGCCTCGGTCCGCGGGAGCGTCCCGGCCAGCGTTACGGCGCAGGTCCCGGTGCCAGGGCCAATGCGCGGCGCCGGGTCCGAGGGCCGTGTCACCTTTGAGCATGCCACTTTCGGCTACAGCCCCGGCACCCCCGTTGTCCAGGACCTCTCGTTCACCGTGGAGCCCGGGCAGACCGTCGCGATTGTCGGCCAGACCGGGGCCGGCAAGACCACCGTCGTGAACCTCCTGATGCGGTTCTACGAGCTTGATTCCGGCCGGATCACCGTCGACGGAGCGGACATCGCCGGGCTGCCCCGGGATGAATTGCGGGCAGCCTTCGGCACCGTACTGCAGGATGCCTGGCTCTTCACCGGCAGCATCCGGGAAAACATAGAGTACGGCCGGCCCGGCGCCAGCGACGCCGAGATCGTCGCCGCGGCACAGGCCAGCCATGTGGACCAGTTCGTCCGGTCCCTGCCGGCCGGCTACGCCACGATGCTCGGCAACGACGGCGATTCCCTGAGCCGCGGGCAGCGCCAGCTCATCTCGATCGCCCGGGCGCAGCTGGCGGGCCGCAGCATCCTGGTCCTCGATGAGGCCACCAGCTCCGTTGACAGCCGGACCGAAGTGCAAATCCGCCAGGCGATGCAGCGGCTGAGGCAGGGCCGGACCAGCTTCGTGATTGCCCACCGCTTGTCCACCGTGCGTGACGCTGATCTAATTCTGGTCATGGATCAAGGACGGATCGTTGAACACGGGACCCATCAGCAGCTGAGGTCCCGCGGAGGGCTTTACACGAAATTGTACGAGGCACAGTTCGCCGGCCGCGAACAGCCGCAAGGTCCAGGAGAGCCGGAACAGTGAGTCCCACAGAAACGTCAACGAAGCCTTTCCCCGGTGCCTGGCGGCCCAGCGGGGCCAGCTCCGTGCCCCTTTTTGAACAGCTCAGGCTCAATATCATTGAACGGGCGGACAACGGAACGTTGGCGCCCGGAACCAAGCTCCCGGCGGTGCGAAGCCTCGCCGGCGAGCTCGGTGTCGCCCCGCATACAGTGGCGCGCGCCTACAAGGAACTCGAGGCTGCCGGCGTCGTTGTGACCCGGGGCCGGAACGGGACGGTTGTCTGCGCCCGCGACGAGGCCTGGATTTCGCTATCCGCCGCCGCGGCCGAGTTCGCCGCCTCGGCGAAGGCCAGGGGCGCGAGCTTCGCGGAGGCCGTGCAGTTGCTCGCCGCCGCGTACGACCGCGAATAGCAGCCATTAACACACCGGGCCCGTCTCCCCGGCCCGGGACACAGCAGGGAATGGATATTCGAAGAAGTTTTCGATTAGCATTGGTAGCGTGCCTAAAGCCGTAGCTGAAGATCCAGCCGTTGATACCCAACCCCCCGCAGTTCCGGAGAGCGCAGTTCCGATGGGCGCGGTTCCGACGGGCTCCGCGAAACCGGGCCGTGCGATCGAATCCCGCCCCGAGGTGAAGCGTCCGGACATGTCCCGGCTTATCGTCAAGGGCGCGCGTGAGCACAACCTGCGTAACGTGGACCTCGACCTGCCGCGCGACTCCATGATTGTCTTCACCGGGCTCTCCGGTTCCGGGAAGTCGTCCCTCGCCTTCGACACGATCTTCGCCGAGGGCCAGCGCCGCTACGTCGAATCGCTCTCTGCCTACGCCCGGCAGTTCCTTGGCCAGGTGGACAAGCCCGACGTCGACTTCATCGAGGGCCTCTCGCCCGCGGTGTCCATCGACCAGAAGTCGACGAGCAAGAATCCCCGCTCCACGGTGGGCACCATCACCGAAATCTACGACTATATGCGCCTGCTGTGGGCCCGTGTCGGCCGCCCGCACTGCCCCATCTGTGGGGAGCCCGTCGCGAAGCAGACCCCCCAGCAGATCGTGGACCAGCTGCTGGAACTGCCGGAGGGCACCCGTTTCCAGGTGCTGGCCCCCGTTGTCCGCGGACGCAAGGGCGAATTCGTCGAGCTGTTCAAGGAGCTGACCGCCAAGGGCTACTCACGCGCCCGGGTGGATGACAAGCTGATCCAGCTGAGCGACCCGCCCAAGCTCGGCAAGCAGTTCAAACACACCATCGAAGTGGTGGTGGACCGCCTCGTGGTCAAGGAAGGCATCAGCCAGCGGCTCACCGACTCAGTAGAAACCGCGCTCGGCCTGGCCGAGGGACGGATCCTCGCCGAATTCGTCGATCTGGACGCAGACGACCCGGAACGGATCAGGGCGTTCTCCGAGCACCTGGCCTGCCCCAATGAGCATCCCCTCGCCATCGACGAGATTGAACCCCGGTCCTTCTCCTTCAACAACCCTTTCGGCGCCTGCTCCGCCTGCAGCGGCATCGGCACGAAGCTCGAAGTCGATGAGGAACTCATCATTCCGAACGGCGAACTGTCCCTCGCCGAAGGCGCCATAGCGCCGTGGTCGCTCGGCACCGCGACGACGGAATACTGGAACCGGCTGCTCGGCGGACTTGCCAAGGAACTCGGATTCTCGATGAAGACCCCGTGGGACAAGCTCACGGAGGACACCCGCCAAACGGTGCTGCACGGCAAGGACCACAAGGTGGTGGTGCAATACCGCAACCGCTTCGGCCGGGAACGCAAGTACAGCACCGGCTTCGAAGGCGTGATCCAGTATGTCCACCGGAAACACCTCGAAACCGACTCCGACAAGGCCCGGGACCGCTACGAGGAATACATGCGGCAGATTCCCTGCCCGGCCTGCAACGGCGCCCGGCTGAACCCGGCCTCACTCTCGGTGCTCATCAACGGGAAGTCCATTGCCGCCGTCGCGGCCTTGCCGATGCGCGAATGCGCGCACTTCCTCGACAACCTCATCCTCACCGGCCGCGAAGCCCAGATCGCCAACCAGGTCCTCAAGGAGATTCAGGCGCGGCTGACATTCCTGCTCGACGTCGGCCTGGAGTACCTCAACCTGGAACGGCCCTCCGGCACCCTGTCCGGCGGCGAAGCCCAGCGCATCCGGCTGGCCACCCAGATCGGCTCCGGCCTCGTGGGCGTGCTCTACGTCCTCGACGAGCCTTCCATCGGGCTGCACCAGCGGGACAACCGCCGCCTGATTGAGACGCTCACCCGGCTGCGGGACCTCGGCAACACCCTGATCGTGGTGGAGCACGACGAGGACACCATCCAGGAGGCCGACTGGGTGGTGGACATCGGACCGGGCGCCGGCGAACACGGCGGCATGGTGGTGCACTCCGGTTCCTATCAGGGACTGCTGGAGAACACCGAGTCCCTCACCGGCGACTACCTCTCCGGGCGGAAGAGAATCGAGATCCCGAAGAAGCGGCGCAAATACGACAGGAAGCGTGAGCTGAAGGTCGTCGGCGCCAAGGAGAACAACCTCCTGAACGTGGATGCCACCTTCCCGCTGGGCCTCTTCACCGCGGTGACCGGCGTCAGTGGCTCCGGCAAGTCCACCCTGGTCAACGAGATCCTCTACAAGGTGCTGGCCAACAAGCTCAACGGCGCCAAGCAGGTGGCCGGACGGCACAAGTCCATCCAGGGCCTCGAGCACCTCGACAAGGTGGTGCACGTCGACCAGAGCCCCATCGGACGCACCCCGCGGTCCAATCCGGCGACCTACACGGGTGTCTTTGACAACATCCGCAAGCTCTTCGCCGAGACCACGGAGGCCAAGGTCCGCGGCTACCTGCCCGGCCGGTTCTCGTTCAACGTCAAGGGCGGCCGCTGCGAGGCCTGCTCCGGCGACGGCACCCTCAAGATCGAAATGAACTTCCTGCCGGACGTCTACGTGCCCTGCGAGGTGTGCCACGGCGCCCGCTACAACCGCGAAACCCTGGAAGTCCACTACAAGGGCAAGACCATCGCCGATGTCCTGAACATGCCGATCGAGGAAGGCGCCGAGTTCTTTGCGGCGTTCTCGCCGATCGCCCGTCACCTCAGCACCCTCGTCGACGTCGGACTCGGTTATGTCCGGCTGGGCCAGCCCGCCACCACGCTCTCCGGCGGCGAGGCCCAGCGCGTGAAGCTTGCGGCAGAGCTGCAGAAGCGCTCCAACGGGCGCAGCATCTACGTGCTGGACGAACCCACCACGGGCCTGCACTTCGAGGACATCCGCAAGCTGCTCCTGGTGCTCCAGGGCCTTGTGGACAAGGGCAACACGGTCATCACGATCGAGCACAACCTCGACGTGATCAAGAGCGCGGACTGGGTGGTGGATCTCGGGCCCGACGGCGGATCCGGCGGCGGCCGCATCGTCGCCTCCGGCACCCCGGAGCAGGTGGCCAAGTCCACGGAGAGCCACACGGCGGCCTTCCTGGCCGACATCCTGGCCTAGGCTCAACGCGGTCATTGCCCGTACCGGACCGGGCGCCGCCGGCCTCCCTGTCCGTTGCGGGAAGTACCCGCCCAGGAATCCACGGATGTATTCCAGTTGGAGAATGCGAGTTTCTGGCATCCGTTCACTCGTGAGAAACTAGGCCGGTGACCCATTCAACAGTGCCCGTGATCTTTGACCTGGACGGCACACTTGTCGATCCGGCCGGGGGCATAGCGGACGGAATCGCGGCGGCCCTCACGGCGCTCGGACTCAGCGTTCCCGACAAGGCCCGGATGGATGCGATGATCGGCCCGAAACTCAGCCATTCGCTGACGGAGATCGCCGGGGTGCCGGCCGCCCGGCTGGACGACGCCATCCGGATCTACCGGGCGCACTACCTCGCGACCGGCATCGCGCAAAGCCGGCTCTACCCGGGCATCCTGGCCCTGCTGGAAGCCTTCGTCGCCGCCGGCCGGCCAATCGCTGTTGCCACCCAGAAGCCCGAGGGCCTCGCCCGCACCGTGCTGGAGCACCACGGCATCGCCGGCCTCTTCCACTCCATCCGGGGTTCGGCCGCCGACGAGGCAGCAGCGGCCGGTCCGGCCGGCAAGGCCGGCATTGTTGCCGCCGCGCTGGCTGACTTGAACACCCTGTCCGATCCGGGCATGGAACACGCCGTCATGGTGGGGGACCGGGCGCAGGATGTCGCCGGGGCTGCCGCCAACGGCCTTGACTGCATCGGGGTAGGCTGGGGCTTTGCGCCCGACGGCGAACTCCGCGGGGCCGGCGCCGTGACGGTTGTGCACACCACCGCGGCCCTCCACACGACCATTGTCAGGCTGGACACCATCCGGGCCGCTGCCCTCAACACCGACGACCTGCAGACCCTGAACGAGGTTCCCACCAATGGCAATGTTTGACGCTATCCGCTGGACCACGCGCGGGCTCGTCACCTCGACGTGCCGCCCCACGGTCATCGGACTCGAAAACGTGCCCAAGGAGGGCCCGTTCATCGTGGCGCCGAACCACCTTTCGTTCCTGGACAGCGTGATCGTCCAGGCGCTGATGCCCCGCCCCGTGGCGTTCTTCGCGAAGGCCGAATACTTCACCACCGGCGGTGTCAAGGGCAGGGTTATGAAGTCCTTCTTCGAGGCCGTCGGCTCCATCCCTGTCGAGCGGGGCGAGCAGGCGGCCAGCGTTCAGGCGCTGAAGACCCTGCTGGAGATCCTGGACGCCGGCAAGGGCATCGGCATCTACCCCGAGGGCACCCGTTCCCGCGACGGCATCCTGTACCGTGGCCGCACCGGCGTCGGCTGGCTTGCCCTGACCACCGGAGCCCCGGTGATTCCGGTGGGCCTGATCGGCACCGAGAACCTGCAACCGGCGGACAGCAAGTTCGTCAAAGCGCAGCACTTCACCATGAAGGTTGGCGAACCGCTGTACTTCGACAAGACCGGCCCGGACCATTCGCTTCCCGCCCGCCGCCAGGTCACCGACCGCATCATGGATGCTATCGCCGAGCTGAGCGGCCAGGAACGGTCTACGAGCTACAACCAGAGCAAAACCGTCGAATAGGGCATGTCTCCTGGTTCCTTGAGCCAGGTGGTGATGGCTTGGAGAACGACCCGGTCGGGGTAGGTCAGGGTGAGCCTGTCGTATCCAGTGGCGGGGCCGCGCAATTGCCTCAAGATATTGAAGGGATTGTTCGACGACGTTTCGTCGCTTGACGATCAGACGGTGGTCTTTGAACGGCCGTCCACGGCTCCCCGCCGGAACTGGCACTAACGATCCAATCCGCCCCCAGTTGGCATCCGCCAGGACGCCAGTGCGCGGCATGGTTCCAGCATGCCAACGCCGCCACGAACCACGTGAGAGACACTCCACGGCCTGGTGCCCGTGTGCCACCAACATGGTCGGATTACGGCGCTGACACGGCCTCCAACTAGTCGATCAGACGCAGTGGAGCAGGAGGCATTCCGGGTAGGGGTCGTCGAGGGGCGTTGGCCGGCCCGGATCGTCCGTGTGCGCCGCGGTCAACGGATGCGCGGTGGTGAACTGGTGCCAGTCCGGGAAGGGATCCGGGGGCAGCTCCGGTCCGGGACCCATACCGGGACCCGGGCGGGGTTCCTGGCTGGGGTGCCGGGTGGGTGCCTGGTCCGGATGATGTCCTGGGTCCGGGGGCAGGCCTTGGTCCGGGCATGTCTCCGCGGTCAGGACGTGGTGTGGCCAGTGGGGTGGTTCCCAGTCCTGGTGTTCGCTGGGGTAGTGCCGTCCTGACGGTGAGGTCCACCCGGGCGGGTGGTCTTTGCTGGCTCCGGTGGGTGTCCAGGCGGAGCCGTGTTTAAGCCGGTGATGTCTGGGGCAGGTTTGGCCGAGGTTGGAGATGCCGGTGGTGCCGCCGTCGGCCCAGGCCAGGAGGTGGTCTGCTTCGTTGTCCAGGGAGTGGTTGTTGCAGCCGGGGAAGGGGCATTTGCCGTCGCGGAGGCGGAGCCATTGACGCTGGGCTTTCGTGAGGCGGTAGCTGGTGCGTCCGATTTCCAGGGGTGCGCCGTCCCGGGGGTCGGTCAGGACGCGGTGGAAGGAGCCGGCGCCGTCGGCGATCAGGCGGCGGGCCATGGAGGCCGGGATGGGCCCGTATCCGTCCAGGACGGCCGGTTCGTCGGTGGCGCGCAGGAGGGACAGGACCGGGACGGTGATCAGGACCTGCGCCCTGGGGGAGGGGACGCATCCGGCCATGCCGGTTACGCCGCCGGCCATGCATCTGCCGCCGCCGGCCATGCCGTCCTCGGCCGTTCCGCTGGTGAGGAGCCAGATGGCGGTGATGTCGGCGCGGAGTTGGGTGAGGGTGCGGGCCTCGTGGGGGTTTTGGAGGGCGCGGGCGGCGGCGGTGGTCCGGTCCCAGATCCCTGCGGCGGTATCGGCCGGGAGGTAGGCCGAGAGCCAGGCCATGCCGTCCCGGTCCGGGGTGTAGTCGACCCGCCAGTCTTCGGTGCTTGTGGTGTGGCGTTCTTCGATGCTGGCCGGGTGGTGGCGTTCGCGCCAGGTGCGTGCTTTGGCCCGGAACCGGGACGGGACGAGGTCCCCGGCCGGGCATCCGCGGGCGGGGTCCGGTGCTCCGGGGTCCAGGAAGTGTGCTTCCAGTGCGGCCGCCCCGGCCGCGTCCAGGGTGCTGGTTTCCTCGATGATGATCCGGGCGTGGGCCCAGGAGATCGTCCCAGCCTGCAGGGCTCCCAGGGTCAGCGTCAGTCCCGTGACCAGGGCCTGGCAGCCGGCCAGGAGGGTTCGGGAGGTTCGTTCGCTGACGGTCAGGACACAGGCGACCTCGGCGGTCAGGGCCATCTCCTGCATGGTGTGTTCCTGCGGGGACGCTCCCGGTGGTGCCAGGGCCCTGGTGGCCTGCACGTAGTCCGCGGCGAGCCGCACCTTCAGCGCGGCGGTCCGGGCCTCCAGCCGGGCCACCTCGGCGAGGCCGTCCAGACAACTGTCGGCCAGATCCCGCAGCGGATCGGCGTCGGGCGGATCGGTGTCCCGCAGCGGGACGGCGCCTGGCGGATCCGAGTGGTCAGCGGCGGCGCCGGTGAGGCCAGCAAGCACGGCAGCCGACGCGGCGACGGCCGCCAGGGCCGCCCTGCTGTCCGCGCTCCACACTGTCCTTCTTTCCATACACCCAGCCTAAAACGAGGCAGCGACAAAAAGGCCGGGCTGAACGCCTTCAGGGATTGACGGTTCCGCGACAAATGATCCGGCAGCGCCGGGCAAACTAGGCGAGAACGTCCGCGGCCGTTGGCCGCCGGGCAAGGTGACGCTACTCTCGCGGCGGCTCCCACATCGACTGCGGCAGCACCGCCGGCCGTTCCCGCCGCTTCACCCGCCGCTTGGTCATCTGCTTCGCCTGCGGTGCTGCGGAGCGCCTGGCCGGCGCCTGGCCACCCGGGGCGCCCCCGTCCGGGGCACCGCTGCCGGCTCAGTAGACTTGGACTGTGGCAGATCCAGCGAGTTACCGACCCCAGACGGGTGAAATTCCGACCAATCCGGGCGTGTACCGCTTCCGCGACCCGCACGGGCGCGTCATCTATGTCGGCAAGGCCAAGAGCCTCCGTTCCCGGCTGAACTCGTACTTCACGAACCCCGCCGGTCTTCTGCCCAAAACCTATGCGATGGTCCACACGGCGAGCAGCGTCGAATGGACCGTCGTCGGGAGTGAACTGGAGTCCCTGCAGCTCGAATACACCTGGATCAAAGAGTTCAAGCCCCGCTTCAATGTGATGTTCCGGGACGACAAAAGCTATCCCTACCTCGCCGTCACCATGGCGGAGAAGTACCCCCGCGTCCAGGTCCTGCGCGGGGAGCGCCGCAAGGGCACCCGCTATTTCGGTCCGTACACCGCCGGCGCCATCCGGGACACCATGGACACCTTGTTGCGGGTCTTCCCAGTCCGCAGCTGCAGCGCCGGCGTCCTGAAACGCGCCGAGGCCAGCGGCCGGCCCTGCCTGCTTGGCTATATCGACAAGTGCGCCGCCCCGTGCGTCGGCCGGATTTCGGCGGAGGACCACCGCACCCTAGCCGAAGACTTCTGCACCTTCATGGGCGGCGAAGCCAAGCCCTTCGTCACCCGGCTGGAAAAGGACATGGCCGCCGCCGTCGCGGAACTCGACTACGAGCGCGCGGCCCGCGTCCGGGACGACATTGTCGCGCTTAAGAAGGTGTTCGAGCGCAACGCCGTGGTCCTCGCCGAGGGCACCGACGCCGACGTCTTCGCCCTGCACGAGGACGAGCTTGAGGCCGCCGTCCAGGTTTTCCACGTCCGCGGCGGCCGGATCCGCGGCCAGCGCGGCTGGGTGGTGGAAAAGGTCGAGGACTCCACCACCCCGGACCTCGTGGAGCACCTCCTCCAGCAGGTCTACGGGGAGGAAGCAGGAGTGCAGGGCCGGCTGCCCCGCGAGGTCCTCGTCCCCACGGAACCCAGCAACGCCGTCGAGCTCGCGGAATGGCTCGGCGGCCTGCGTGGGGCCCGCGTGGACGTCCGCGTCCCGCAGCGCGGGGACAAGGCCGCACTCCTGTCCACCGTCAGGGACAACGCCGAACATGCCCTTAAGCTCCACAAGTCGCGGCGCGCGGGCGACCTGACCATGAGGTCACAGGCCCTCCAGGAACTGCAGGAGGCGCTGGACCTGCCCGTGGCCCTGCTGCGGATCGAATGCTTTGACATCTCGCACGTCCAGGGCACCAACGTGGTCGGGTCCATGGTGGTGGTCGAGGACGGGCTGCCGAAGAAGTCCGATTACCGGAAGTTCTCCGTCACCGGCCCCGCCGCGAACGACGACACCGCCGCCATGCATGACGTGCTGACGCGGCGCTTCCGCAACTACCTCCAGGAGAAGGCCGAACAGGCGGAAGCCGCGCGGAAACCGGGCCACCAGGCTGCCCTGGCGGCCGCCGTGGCGGTCTCGATCGCGGACACCACGACGCCGGCGCCCCGGACCAGGTTCGCCTACCCGCCGAACCTCGTCGTGGTCGACGGCGGCAAGCCCCAGGTCAGCGCCGCGGCCCGTGCCCTGGCCGAACTGGGCATCGAGGACGTCTACGTCGTCGGGCTCGCCAAACGCCTCGAGGAGGTCTGGCTGCCGGACAGCGACTTCCCGGTAATCCTGCCCCGGGCCTCGGCCGGGCTCTACCTGCTGCAGCGCATCCGCGACGAGGCCCACCGCTTCGCGATCTCCTTCCACCGGCAGAAGCGCGGCAAGGCGATGACCGTCTCCGCGCTCGACGGGGTGCCCGGCCTCGGCGAATCCAAACGCAAGGCGCTGCTGGCCCGGTTCGGCTCGGTCAAGAGCATCAAGGCTGCCTCTGTGGAGGAGCTCACCGGCGCCAAAGGGATCGGGCCGTCGCTGGCCGCGGCGATCGTCCGGCACTTCGACCAGGACCCCGGCGGGGCGGCCACGGTGCGCGCCGTCAACATGGCCACCGGCGAAATCCTCGAAACTTAGCTAGCGCCGGCAATCTTAGCTAGGGTAAGGACTTGGGAAGCGGCCCGCGCGGGCAAGACAGCGCGCGGCTGCGCCCCGGCACGGACAGACGCAGGAATAAAAGCAGAACCGCACAGCAGAATGGGGCTTCACTGATGGCAGAGTCGACGGCAGGATCCGGACCGGATACGGACGGCATGACGCCGGTTAAACCCGTTGAGGCGGAACTGCTCGTGGTGACCGGCATGTCAGGAGCAGGCCGCAGTACCGCGTCCGACGCCCTGGAGGACCACGGCTGGTATGTCGTGGAAAACTTGCCGCCACAGATGCTCGGCACCCTCGCCGAACTTGTGTCCCACTCGCCCGGATCCATTTCCAAGCTCGCCGTCGTCATGGATGTCCGCAGCAAGGACCTCTTCGCCGACATCCGCGCCGCCCTCCGCAACCTTGAGGCCAGCGGTGTCACCTTCCGGGTGCTGTTCCTCGACGCGAACGACGACGTCCTGGTCCGCCGCTTCGAACAGGGCCGGCGGCCCCACCCGCTGCAGGGCGGCGGCCGCATTCTTGACGGCATTGCCGCCGAGCGTGAACTGCTGCACGAGCTCCGGAATTCCGCTGACATCGTCCTGGACACCTCCCCGCTGAACGTCCACGGCCTCGCCACCGCGATCACCGAGCTGTTCAGCGAGACCGGGCCCGTGGCCCTCCGGCTGAACGTCATGAGCTTCGGCTTCAAATACGGCCTCCCCGTGGACGCGAACTTCGTCGCGGACGCCCGCTTCATCCCAAACCCGCACTGGGTCCCGGCGCTGCGGCCGCATACCGGCCTGGACAAGGACGTTAGCGACTACGTGCTCGCGGCGCAGGGCGTCAGCAACTTCGTGGAACGCTACGTCCTGGCCCTCGAACCGGTCCTGGACGGCTACCGGCGCGAGAACAAGCACTACGCAACCATCGCCGTCGGCTGCACCGGCGGGAAGCACCGCTCGGTGGCGGTCGCCGTCGAACTGTCCCGCCGGCTGGCGCAGTACCCGCGCGTCACCGTGACCACCACGCACCGGGACCTGGGCCGGGAATAATGGCGCTCCTCACCGGGCCGCTGCCCCTGGTTCCGCCGGCCAGCGCGGCCTTCGCCAGCCAGCAGGACAAGGGTCCCTCCGTCGTCGCGCTCGGCGGCGGCCACGGCCTCTCCGCCTCGCTGTCCGCCCTGCGCCTGCTGACCTCCGAACTGACCGCCATCGTCACAGTCGCGGACGACGGCGGCTCCTCCGGCCGGCTGCGCGAGGAGTACGGCGTCCTCCCGCCCGGAGACCTGCGCATGGCGCTGTCCGCGCTGTGCGATGACACCGACTGGGGCCGCACCTGGCGTGACGTGATGCAGCACCGCTTCCAGCCCGGCAAGGGCCGCGGCGGCTCCCTCGACGAACACGCCATGGGCAACTTGTTGATCGTCACCCTGTGGGAATTGCTCGGCGACACCGTCGCCGGGCTCAAATGGGCCGGGGCACTGCTGGGCGCCCGCGGGGAGGTCCTGCCCATGTCCAGCATCCCACTGACCATCGAAGGGCAGATCCGCGTCACCGCGCCCGACGGCAGCACGGAACTGCAGACCCTCCGCGGCCAGGCGAAATGCGCCGTCGCCGGCTCGCTGGAACGGGTCCGGCTGCTGCCGGAGAACGCGCCCGCCTGCATCGAGGCGCTCACCGCGATTGAACTGGCCGACTGGGTGATCCTCGGCCCCGGATCCTGGTACACCTCGGTGCTGCCGCACCTCCTGCTGCCGGAAATGCGGGAGGCGCTCTGCAACACGGCCGCCCGGCGCTGCCTCACCATGAACCTCGCGACGGACACCAAGGAAACCCTGGGCATGTCAGCCGCGGACCATCTGCGGGTGCTGCGGGAGTACGCCCCGGACTTCACGATCGACGTCGTCCTGGCCGATCCGGCGTCCGTGCCGGATCTCCC
The DNA here is from genome assembly GCF_055412745.1 of Pseudarthrobacter woesei. NCBI lineage: Bacteria > Bacillati > Actinomycetota > Actinomycetes > Micrococcales > Micrococcaceae > Pseudarthrobacter > Pseudarthrobacter woesei. The sequence continues at coordinate 7,754 of NZ_JBVAYU010000010.1, read as the reverse complement.
CGATTTCGAACAGGCCGCCGGGATGCTCGGTGCCGAGGTGGTGTTGGGTAAAGTGGGGGCGTCGAGCCGCCGGCCGATCCACGACCCGCTGCGTCTGGCAACGGCGTACCACGACATTTTCGGGAACAGGTAGGAAAGGTGCCATGGCACTGACAGCATCAGTCAAGGAAGAGCTTTCCCGGCTGGACATCAAGAAGTCCTCGGTCCGCAAGGCTGAAGTGTCCGCCATGCTTCGCTTCGCCGGCGGTCTGCACATCATCTCCGGCCGGATCGTGATCGAGGCCGAAGTCGACCTCGCTTCCACCGCGCGGCGGTTGCGTGCGGCCATCGCCGAAGTTTACGGACACCAGAGCGAGATCATCGTCGTCTCCGGCGGGGGACTGCGCCGCGGCAGCCGCTACGTGGTCCGGGTGGTGCGCGACGGCGAAGCCCTCGCCCGCCAGACCGGCCTGCTGGACGCCCGCGGGCGCCCGGTCCGCGGCCTCCCGTCAGTGGTGGTGAACGGCTCCGCCGCCGACGCCGAGGCTGTCTGGCGCGGCGCGTTCCTGGCCCACGGCTCGCTGACCGAACCGGGCCGGTCCTCCGCCATGGAGGTCACCTGCCCGGGACCCGAGTCCGCCCTGGCCCTCGTCGGCGCCGCCCGCCGCCTGGGCATCCAGGCCAAGGCCCGCGAGGTCAGGGGAGTGGACCGCGTTGTGATCCGCGACGGCGACACCATCGCCGCCCTCCTGACCCGCATGGGCGCCCACGACGCGCTGATGGTCTGGGAGGAACGGCGCATGCGCAAGGAAGTCCGCGCCACCGCCAACCGGCTCGCCAACTTCGATGACGCCAACCTGCGCCGCTCCGCGCAGGCCGCCGTCGCCGCAGGCGCCCGCGTGGACCGTGCCCTGGAGATCCTTGGCGACGACGTCCCGGACCACCTCAAGTACGCCGGCGAACTCCGCGTGGCGCACAAGCAGGCCAGCCTCGATGAGCTTGGCCGGCTCGCGGATCCGGCAATGACGAAGGACGCCATCGCCGGCCGGATCCGCCGGCTCCTGGCCATGGCAGACAAACGCGCCCAGGACCTCGGCATCCCCGGCACGGAGGCCAATGTGACGCCCGAAATGCTGGACGAGTAGCCTCCGCCCGGAAACAACTGCAGAATCGGATCGGGACGGCGGGAATACCTCAGGGGGACCGGAGGCTATGCCCACTGGATTCCGATCCAGAGACTTCCGGGTGCCACAACATCCGGATGCACAATCCGAGAGATACCAAAACGGACAACCAGTCCACGACATTGGAGGATTTTGTGACCGAGTACGTACTGCCAGACCTCAGCTATGACTATGCAGCGCTGGAGCCGCACATTTCCGCACGGATCATGGAGCTGCACCACAGCAAGCACCATGCTGCCTACGTGGCCGGCGCCAACAACGCCCTGAAGCAGCTCGCCGAGGCGCGCGACAAGGGCGACTTCGCCAACATCAACCGCCTTTCCAAGGACCTCGCGTTCCACACCGGCGGCCACATCAACCACTCCGTGTTCTGGAAGAACCTCTCCCCGGACGGCGGCGACAAACCAGTTGGCGAGCTCGCGGCCGCAATCGACGACGCGTTCGGCTCCTTCGACGCCTTCCGCGCCCACTTCAGCGCGGCGGCCCTGGGCCTGCAGGGCTCCGGCTGGGCATTCCTGGCCTACGAGCCGATCGGCGGCAACCTGGTTATCGAGCAGCTCTACGACCAGCAGGGCAACGTCGCCGTGGGTACCACCCCGCTGCTGATGCTGGACATGTGGGAGCACGCCTTCTACCTGGACTACGTCAACGTCAAGGCCGACTACGTCAAGGCCTTCTGGAACATCGTCAACTGGGCCGACGTCGCGCAGCGCTTCGAGGCGGCCCGCACGAACGCCACCGGCCTTATCACGCTCTAAGAACCGTTCCACTGCGCGGAAGCCGTTCACGCGGCTGTAACAAAGCGCACATATCGTGCCGTTCGGCTCGAATCGTGGACGGTCTGCCCCCGCACTTGCGGGGGCAGACCCAGTTAAACGTAAGATAGATCACGGAAGGCGGTTAGCCTTCAGCAATGTGGCTGGTCGCCCTCCGATCTGTTAATCATCTCTGCCCAATGGCGTGCGGGATCTGTTAGTTGGCTTGAACGCCTTCTCAACTAGTCGTGCTTGCAAGAGCACCAAGGAGACTGAAAACGTGACCACCCGTATTGGTATTAACGGCTTCGGCCGTATTGGCCGCAACTACTTCCGCGCCGCACTCGCCCAGGGCGCAGACCTCGAGATCGTTGCCGTCAACGACCTCACCAGCCCGGAGGCCCTGGCCCACCTCTTTAAGTACGACTCCGTCGGCGGCCGCCTGAAGGAATCCATTGAGGTCAAGGACGGCAACTTCATCGTCGACGGCAAGACCGTCAAGGTCCTCGCCGAGCGCGATCCCGCGAAGCTGCCCTGGGGTGAACTCGGCGTCGACATCGTGATTGAATCCACCGGCTTCTTCACCAAAGCCGCCGACGCGCAGAAGCACATCGACGCCGGCGCCAAGAAGGTCCTGATCTCCGCTCCCGCCTCCGACGAGGACATCACGATCGTGATGGGTGTCAACCATGAGCTGTACGATCCGGCGGCGCATCACATCATCTCCAATGCCTCCTGCACCACCAACTGCCTCGGCCCGCTGGCCAAGGTCGTCAACGACGCCTTCGGCATCGAGCGCGGATTGATGACCACCATCCATGCCTACACCGCCGACCAGAACCTGCAGGACGGCCCGCACAAGGACCTCCGCCGTGCCCGCGCCGCCGCCATCAACATGGTCCCCACCTCCACGGGGGCGGCCAAGGCAATCGGCCTGGTCCTGCCGGAACTCAAGGGCAAACTCGACGGCTACGCCATCCGCGTCCCGGTGCCGACCGGCTCCGCCACGGACCTGACCGTCGTTGTGTCCCGCGAGACAACCGTCGGGGAAGTCAATGCCGTACTGAAGGCAGCGTCCGAGACGGAAGCCCTCAAGGGATTGCTGACCTACACCGACGAGCCGATCGTGTCCTCGGACATCGTCGGGGACCCGGCGTCCTCCATCTTCGACTCCGGCCTGACCAAGGTGATCGGCAACCAGGTCAAGGTTGTTGCCTGGTATGACAACGAATGGGGCTACTCCAACCGACTCGTGGACCTCACGGAGCTTGTCGCAGCCAAGCTGGGCTAGGGTAAGACTCATGACATTCCACACCCTCGACGAACTGATCGCTGATGGTGTCCGCGGGCGGTACGTTCTGGTCAGAAGTGACCTGAACGTGCCGCTCGACGGCTCTTCAGTAACTGACGACGGCCGGATCAAGGCCTCCCTGCCAGTGCTGGCGAAGCTGACGGACGCCGGTGCCCGTGTACTGGTCACGGCACACCTCGGCCGCCCCAAGGGCGCCCCCGACGCGAAGTACTCGCTCAAGCCCGCCGCGGCGCGGCTGGCCGAGCTTGCCCCGTTCACGGTCTCCCTTGCGGAGGACACCGTCGGGGCGTCGGCGAAGGCGTCCGCCGCCGCGCTGGCGGACGGCGAAGTACTCGTCCTGGAGAACGTGCGGTTCGACGCCCGCGAGACGAGCAAGGACGACGCCGAACGCGGCGCGTTCGCGGATGAGCTGGTGGCCCTCACGGGAACCAGCGGCGCCTTCGTGGACGATGCCTTCGGTGCGGTGCACCGCAAGCACGCCAGCGTGTTCGACGTCGCCACCCGGCTGCCGTCCTACCAGGGCGATCTGGTCCGCACGGAGATCGAGGTGCTGCGCAAGCTCACCACCGACACCCCGCGCCCCTACGTCGTTGTACTCGGCGGTTCCAAAGTCTCGGACAAGCTCGCCGTGATCGAGAACCTGATCGGCAAGGCGGACACCATCCTGGTCGGCGGCGGCATGCTGTTCACCTTCCTCGCAGCCGCAGGCCACAAGGTGGCCGGCAGCCTGCTGGAACAAGACCAGATCCCGGTCGTCCAGGCGTACCTCAAGCGCGCCGCGGCCGCCGGAACCGAATTCGTGGTTCCCACCGACGTCGTGGTGGCCGGCGCGTTCGCCGCCGACGCGGACCACGAAACGGTCCGGGCCGAGGCCATAGAGGGCAGCAGCTTCGGCGCCGGGGGCATCGGCCTGGACATCGGACCCGAATCGTCAGCAACCTTCGCGGAACGGATCAAGGGCGCCAGGACGGTGTTCTGGAACGGCCCGATGGGCGTATTCGAGTTCCCCGCGTTCGCCGCCGGCACCCGGGCCATCGCCCAGGCGCTCACGGAGACGGAAGCGTTCACCGTCGTGGGCGGCGGCGACTCCGCCGCCGCGGTCCGGACCCTCGGCTTCGCCGATGACCAGTTCGGCCACATTTCCACCGGCGGCGGCGCCAGCCTTGAATACCTTGAAGGCAAGGAACTCCCCGGCTTGAGCGTGCTGGACCGCTAAAACATCCAGCCGGCAGGGCGCCCAGTATCGTGGGCATCCTGCCGGCTGTTCCACTGCTACGAATCTTTTGGAGATCACGTGACAACGTCAACCAACGGTAAATTCGACCGCACGCCCTTCATCGCAGGCAACTGGAAGATGAACATGGACCATGTCCAGGGCATCACCCTCCTGCAGAAGCTGGCCTGGACCCTGTCCGACGCCAAGCACGACTACAGCCGGGTGGAGGTTGCCGTCTTCCCTCCGTTCACGGATCTCCGCGGCGTCCAGACGCTCGTTCAGGGCGACGAACTCAAGGTCGTCTACGGCGGGCAGGACCTGTCCCAGTTCGATTCCGGCGCCTACACCGGCGACATCTCCGGCCAGTTCCTATCGAAGCTCGGCTGCCGGTACGCCCTCGTGGGCCACAGCGAACGCCGCACCATCCACCACGAGTCAGACGCGGTGCTCAACGCCAAGACCCTGGCCGCGTTCCGCCACGGCGTCACCCCCGTCCTATGCGTCGGCGAAGGCCTGGACATCCGGCAGGCCGGCACCCACGTGGCGCACACGCTCGCCCAGCTCCGCGCCGGCGTCGAAGGCCTGACCCCTGCGCAGGCTGCCGAACTCGTAGTAGCCTACGAGCCGGTCTGGGCGATCGGAACCGGCGAAGTCGCCGGTCCCGGCGACGCGCAGGAAATGTGCGCCGCCATCCGTGCCGAGCTCGCCACCCTCTTCGGAGCGGACGTCGCCGGCAAGACCCGGCTGCTTTACGGCGGCTCGGTCAAGGCCAACAATGCGGCCTCGATCCTCAAGGAACGCGACGTGGACGGCTTGCTCGTCGGCGGTGCCAGCCTGGATGCGGCCGAGTTTGCTAATATTGTGAGGTTCGAGAGTCACCTGCTGACGGATTAGTCCGGACACAGGCTGGGCCCCCGCAATCCAAATCTTCTGAAAGGCCGTCGTGGACGTTCTTCATGTCATTCTGCAGGTACTCCTGGGCATCACCAGCCTCCTGCTGACCCTGCTCATCCTGCTCCATAAAGGACGTGGAGGCGGTCTGTCCGATATGTTCGGTGGCGGCATGAGCTCCGGACTCAGCTCCTCCGGCGTGGCGGAACGGAACCTCAACCGTTTCACCGTCATCCTCGGCATCACCTGGGGCATCGTGATCATTGCCCTGGGCCTGATCATGCGCTTCAGCGCCGGCGCCGATTCCTAACTCGTCTTCGCAATAACTGGATATGGGGTCCTTGTGGCCCTCCCGGCATCGGGAACTCCGAACTACACTGTGGCTGATTGCACGCGCATTCCGTCCGCCGAGTAGCCAGGAGCTCCCGATGCTGCATTCTGCTTCCGGATTCAAAGGCATCCGCGTAGGAGCCACCGAAGGGGCATCGCCCCGCCAGGAACCCCTCGCCGGCGCCGGCGCACGGCAGCCCCGCATCCGGGTCTCCTACCGGTGCGCCAAGGGCCACGAAACGCCGCTGGTGTTCGCCCGGCTTCCCGAAGACCAGATCCCCGGGGTGTGGGACTGCCGCCGCTGCGGAGGCACGGCCACCCGGGACGAGGCACAGTTCGCCCTCGAGGACATCCCGCCGGAGGGCTACAAGAGCCACCTCGAATACGTAAAAGAACGGCGCTCCAGCCAGGACGCCGAAGACGTACTGGCCGGAGCGCTTGAGCGGCTGCGGGCCGGGCGGAACCTTCCGGACTAACTCTTCCGGACCAGCTGTGCCGGGACCCGGGCCGCCGCGTTTTCGTCGATGAGCCAAAGAGTTTCATTCCGGCCGCGCGGGCCGGCAGCCGGAACCTGGACCGGGTTGGCGCCCGCCAGGGCCAGCCCCACCGCACCGGCCTTGTCCTCGCCGGCCACCACCATCCAGATCTCCGAAGCCGTGTTGATCGCCGGCAGTGTAAGGGACACCCGTCCCGGCGGGGGCTTGGGCGAGTTGCGGACACCCACCACGGTCAGTTCCTTCTCGCGGATGCCGGCCTGCTCGGGGAACAGCGACGCCACGTGCGCGTCGGGGCCGACCCCCAGCAGGACGATGTCGAAGCGGGGCAGCCGTCCCGGGGACTCCGGCCGGTCGTCGGCCGTGTCGGCGGCGTGCTCGGCCGCAGCCGCCTCGGCAAGCCGGGCAGCGTAGTCTGCGGCGGCCTCTTCCGGAGTACCGAAGTCGTCAGGGGAACCGGGCACGTGGATGCGGCCCGGATCTGCGCCGATGTGCGAAAGCAGCGCATCGTGTGCCTGCCGGGCGTTGCGTTCGGCGTCGTCGGCTGCGACGAAGCGCTCGTCACCCCACCAGAAGTTGACCCTGGACCAGTCGACGGCAGGTGCCGCCGGCGACTCCGCGACGGCCCTCAGCGATCCGATCCCCATCGTGCCTCCGGTCAGCACCACCGTCGCCTCGCCGTGTTTGTCCTGGATATCCACAAGTTTGGTTATCAGGCGTGCCGCGATGGCGGCCATAAGCACGGTCGAGTCGGGATGGATGCTTACTCTGGGGTCAGCGCTCACTGGGACGGACACTCCTTAGGTTGGTACGGGGCAGTCCAATAGTAATCACTTCACCAAATACTTCGTCAGGATCCAGCCGGCGCAGTTCTTCGGCCAGACAGTCCTTGAGGCTCCGGCGCGGCAAAGAAATGCGCTGGGCGGGCTGGCCCGGCTGGGTCAGCTCGGCGACGGTGAGGCCCGGCCGGAACAGCTGCACGTCTCCGCCGGTGCGGGTAAGCCGCACGCGCCGGATTCCGGTGCCGGCCGGGTCCTCCACGATCGTCACTGGCGCGTCCAGGGCCAGTGTGAGCCAGGCCGCGAGCAGGATGGTGCTGGGGGAGTCCGAGGCGCCTTCGACGGCGACGGCCGTGACCGGAGAGTCGTCCAGCTGGTCCAGGACCGCGGCCAGCTGGATCCGCCAGTTCGTCAGGCGGGTCCACGCCAGGTCCGTGTCGCCGGCCTTGTAGGTGCGGCGGATATTGTCCAGGGCCNCGCTGCGGGTCGGCCTCGTTGCCCGAGTCCGTGATCCGGCGGTGCGCTATCCGGCCGACCGAGGTCTCACACGCGTTCTTCGGGGCGCCGTGCGGCCACCAGGCCACGATCGGCGCGTCCGGCAGCAGCAGGGCCGCCACGAGCGACTCGCTTTCCTCCGCGAGCTCGCCGTAGCCGCGGAGCAGGATGACCTCGGACGCTCCGGCATCGCCGCCCACGCGGATCTGGGCGTCGAGCCGGGTCGGGGCCGTGGCGCCGGCGTCGGCCAGGACGATGATCCGGCAGGGGTGCTCGCGGCTGGCCTCGTTGGCGGCCTCGATGGCCTCCTCCTCCAGCC
>NZ_JBVAYU010000009.1:0-171628 GCF_055412745.1 Pseudarthrobacter woesei | reverse complement strand
GACTGGCAAAGGCAGGGCACGATGGGCGACGAGGTGGAAGCCGGCCCTGAACGCGTTCGCCATCACCTTCGAAGGAAGAATCAATTAAATGCCAGCCACGGATCCACCGTTAAACGGACACTCCCGACGGCCACGACTACGAGGCAACCATGCTGCCTGTGGGTGGCGGCACGCACATGATGCCACTCCGGGCCGCGTTCCGGAAAGTCCTGGAGAAGGACGTCGGCGACGAGGTGACTGTGCATCTAACGCGCCGCTTCGCGTGAGCGGCCGTGGCCGCGTGGGGCCCAGGGCATGTCTCCCAATAGGGTGCTCCAGATGGCGGCGGCGTGTAGGACGGTCGCTGAGCGGTAGGTGGGGGTCGGTTGGTCATAGCAGGTGGCCAGGGAGCGCCATTGTTTGAGGGTGTTGAAGCTGCGCTCGACGACGTGGCGCCGTTAGTAGGCGTCCTTGTCGTAGGCGACGGGCCGTCCGCCGGCGGGGCCTTTGCGTTTCCGGTTGGCCTTCTGGTCGTCCTTTTCGGGGATGACGCATTCGATGCCACGCCGGCAAAGGTTGCCTGCGAGCAGGCGGTCGTCGACGGTTTCGGGTCCACCCGCACTAGAATGACGACATGAGCAGCTTGCATGTATCCGTGCGGGTGTCAGCGGTCTCGCTGGCGGTGAGCGGGTTCGTCGTCGCGTCCGCATTGCCGTGGCATCCCAGTCTTTTCAACCAGCCCGTCGACGAAGTTGTGCGGGGCTTCGAGGCCTGGACCGCACTGCACGCAATCGGTGTATTCGTTTTCATCCTGGCTCTCATCGGCGCTGCCGGCCTCGTCGCCATCCACAAGAATAGGCTGGGCCGACTGGGTCAGGCCGGGCTGATCGTCACGCTCGTCGGTGTGGTCGGGGCGGCCGGGCTTGCAGCGGCCGAGGCCATCGTGTTCCCTGTGCTGGCGATCCGAGCTCCGGAGCTCTTGGCGCTGGACGGGCCGCTGCTGAGTTCCCCCCTGTTCATCGGCTCAGGCATCCTCGCGCTCGGCTGGCCTCTGGGGCTGGCGATGCTGGGCGCCGCTGCAGCACGGGCGGGTGACTTCCACCGCGCTCCCGGTCTACTGCTCGCGATCAGCGGACCGGCTTTCCTGGCCCTGGGCGGACCCTTCGTGCCTGTCGCAGGTCCGCTGTCCGCGGTGGTCTTCGGAGGAGCCCAGGTGTGGTGGGGGTGGCTGATGTGGCGCACGGCTGCCGTCCACGCACCGATCCCCGACTGACCAGCGCCGCTAGGTGGGCGGCCTGGCTGCGGCAAATGACTCAGGCAACGCGGGGTCACTTAGCGCCCATCCCGGCCCTCCGGATGGGCCGTAGGTGACCCCGCGTTGCCCTGCCGCGGTGAACTAGGCTTGAGCGGTGACCCGCCTCATTCTTGCCTCCCAGTCCCCCGCCCGCACCAAGCTGCTGACCGACGCCGGCATCCGGCACGAGATCCTCGTCTCCGACGTGGACGAGCACGCCGTCCAGGCCCGCTACGGCGTGACCGACCCGCACGACACCGCACTGCTGCTGGCCCGCGCCAAGGCCGAGGCAGTGGCCTCGCTGCCGGAGGCGGAGGGCGCCCTGGTGATCGGCTGCGATTCGGTCTTCGAGTTCGACGGCGAGGCACACGGCAAGCCGTACACGGCCGACGTCGCCAAAGAGCGGATGCTGCGGATGAGCGGCAGCAAAGGAGTGCTGCACACGGGCCACTGGCTCGTCGACTGCAGGGACACCGAGGGCACCGATGAGTCCCAGGCCGCCGGCTCCGGCGCCACCCTCGGGCACGTCACCTCCGCCGAGGTCCACTTCATGGAGATGACCCCCGAGGAAATCGACGCCTACATCGCCACCGGCGAGCCGCTGCAGTGCGCCGGTTCGTTCACCATCGACGGCTACGGCGGGGCCTTCATCCGCAAGGTCGACGGCGACCCGCACGCCGTCGTCGGGCTGTCCATTTCCACCCTCCGCGGGCTGCTGGGCCAGGCGCAGGTGGCCATCACCGAGCTGTGGACCGGCGGCGCCGCCGATCCCGCGGTACTGCGCGCTGAGTAAGCTAATTCGCAGGCCTTTGTAGCAACCCTACAAAGGTAGGGCGCTTTACGCGCGGAATCCGCCAGTAATATCGGCCGAACCCACAAAACCGCGCTAGGCTCCCTGAAGGAAAGAAGGAGACGCCTTGTCAGCAAATTCGGAGCAATCCGCAAATCCCGTGCAGCGATCAGCCCAAGAAGGCACTGCCGCAGTCACCCCGCAGGGCACACGTCCTCTGAGCAAGGTGCTGATCGCCAACCGCGGCGAAATCGCCGTGCGCATCATCCGCGCCGCACGCGATGAAGGGATCGCCTCCGTGGCGGTCTACGCGGACCCGGACAGGGACGCCCTGCACGTCAGGCTTGCCGACGAGGCGTACGCGCTCGGCGGGAACACCGCCGCCGAGTCCTACCTTGTGATGGACAAGCTGATCGAGGTCGCGCAGCGCTCCGGCGCCGACGCGATCCACCCCGGCTACGGCTTCCTCGCCGAAAACGCCGAGTTCGCCGCCAGGGTAATCGACGCCGGCATCACCTGGATCGGCCCCTCCCCGGCCGCGATCTCCGCCCTGGGCGACAAGGTCCAGGCCCGCCACATCGCCGAAAAGGTGGGTGCACCGCAGGTTCCCGGCACCGCCGACCCGGTGGAATCCGCCGAGGAAATCCTCGAGTTCGTCGACAAGTTCGGCCTGCCCGTTGCCATCAAGGCAGCCTTCGGCGGCGGCGGCCGCGGCATCAAGGTGGCCCGCACCCGCGAGGAAATCCCCGAACTCTTCGAATCCGCCGTGCGTGAAGCCGTCGCAGCCTTTGGCCGCGGCGAGTGCTTCATCGAACGCTTCCTCGACGCCCCGCGCCACGTCGAGACACAGTGCCTCGCGGACGCCTACGGCAACGTGGTGGTAGTCTCCACCCGCGACTGCTCGCTGCAGCGCCGCAACCAGAAACTCGTCGAAGAGGCCCCGGCCCCCTTCCTCACCGAAGAGCAGAACCGGCGGCTCTACGAATCCTCCAAGGCCATCCTCAAGGAAGCCGGCTACCTCGGCGCCGGCACCTGCGAATTCCTCGTGGGCCAGGACGGCACCATTTCCTTCCTGGAGGTCAATACCCGCCTCCAGGTCGAACACTGCGTTTCCGAGGAAGTCACCGGAATCGACCTCGTCCGCGAGCAGTTCCGGCTGGCCCGCGGCGAGGAACTCGGCTACGGGGACCCCGAAATCCGCGGCCACTCGATCGAATTCCGCATCACGGGCGAGGACCCGGGCCGGAACTTCATGCCCGCCCCCGGCACCATCACGCGGCTGAAGAACCCCACCGGCCCCGGCGTCCGGATCGACTCCGGCGTGGAGCAGGGCGACGTCATCAGCGGCAACTTCGACTCGATGCTCTCCAAGCTGGTCGTCACGGGCGCCACCCGGCAGCAGGCCCTGCAGCGCGCCCGCCGCGCCCTCGAGGAGATGGTGGTGGAAGGCATCCCCACCGTCATCCCGTTCGACCTGGCCGTCGTCACCAACCCCGACTTCGCCCCCGCCGAGGGCCCGTTCAAGATCCACACCCGCTGGATCGAGACCGCGTTCGTCAATGACATCCCCGCCTGGACACCCACCGGCACCGAGGCTGAAGCAGCCGACGCCGGCGAGCGCCAGCGCGTCGTCGTCGAGGTCGGCGGCAAGCGCCTGGAGGTCGTGCTCCCGGCGTCGCTGGGCACCGGTGGCGGCGCGGGCGCCGTCAAGCCAGCCAAGGCCAAGAAGCGCCCCCGCACCGGCGGCGCCGCGGCTGCGGCCAGCGGCAACGCCCTCACGTCCCCCATGCAGGGCACCATCGTCAAGGTGGCCGTCGCCGAGGGTGACCTCGTTGCCGAAGGCGACCTGGTGGTTGTGCTCGAGGCCATGAAGATGGAACAGCCGCTCACCGCACACCGGGCCGGCATCGTGATCGGGCTGTCCGCATCCGCCGGCGAGACCGTCTCCGCGGGCGCCATCATCGCCCTGATAGAGGACGCCGCGGCCGAGTAGCCGCGGAGGGGCCCCGGGCCCGCCCGCCGCGGGAGACGGGCGCGCCTCTGGCGCCCCCGGGTCCCGCCCGTGCAGACTTGGTCTGTGAAGCCATTTCTACTCCTCGCCTCCCGTGCCGAGGACGACGCCGCCGAGGACGAATACCGGGCCTACCTGCGCTATGCCGGGCTGACCGCGGAGCAGCTGCACCGGATCCGGATGGAAGCCGCTCCCCTGCCCTGGCTGGAGCTCTCCGAGTACTCGGGCGTGATCGTCGGCGGTAGCCCGTTCACATCCAGCGACCCCGCCGGGCAAAAGACCGCCGTCCAGCACAGGGTGGAGCGCGAGCTCGCCGCGCTGCTGGACCGGATCGTGGCCGAGGATTTCCCCTTCCTCGGCGCCTGCTACGGGGTGGGGACGCTGGGCCTGCACCAGGGCGCCGTGATCGACCGGACCTACGGCGAAGGGCTCGGCGGCGTGACCGTGAGCGTGACGGAAGAGGGCCTGGTGGACCCCCTGCTCAAGGGCCTGCCTCAGTCATTCACCGCCTTCGTGGGCCACAAAGAGGCCTGCACCGTACTGCCGGGCCATGCCGTGCTGCTCGCCACCTCGGCCGACTGCCCGGTGCAGATGTTCCGGATCCGGACCAACCTCTACGCCACCCAGTTCCATCCAGAGCTCGACGTCGACGGGCTTACCACCCGGATCGAGATCTACCGCCACGCCGGCTACTTCCCGCCCGACTCCGCCGAGGAGCTCATGGACCTCGCCCGGCAGCACAGCGTGACCGAGCCGATGACCATCCTGCGGAATTTCGTGGAGCGGTACGCCAGCTAAACCGGCGCTTCCCCGTGGCCGCGCCATCTGAGCCCGTTCTGCGCTCCTGCCCGGTTGCTTCCCGGCCTACCCCGCCCGACACGGAAATGCCCGGCGTGTTCACTGAACACGTCGGGCATTTCCGTTGGCAACTGGGAAGGAGCGTCAGGCGCGCCGCATCAGGAGCGTCAGGCTACGTTGTTCTCGTAGTCCAGGTCGCGGGTTTCCTTGCTCAGGAACAGTGCCACCAGTGTCAGTACCGACATGGAGGTGAGGTAGACGCCGACCAGCACGGGGCTGCCCTTCGCCATTTCCCAGAGCCAGACGGCAATGAACGGAGCCACGGCCGCGCCCAGGATGCTGGAGACGTTGTAGCTGATTGCGGAGCCGGTGTACCGGACGTTGGTCGGGAACAGTTCCGGCAACAGCGCACCCATGGGCCCGAAGGTCAGGCCCATCAGGGAGAAACCGATGATCAGCAGGGCCATGGTGCCCACGAAGCCGCCGCTGAAGAGCGGGACGAACAGCAGGCCGAAGACGAAGATACCTCCGGTGACGACGAGGAGCATCTTGCGGCGGCCGTACTTCTCAGCCAGCGGCCCGGAGACCAGGGTGAAGATACCGAAGAACACGACGCCGGCGATCAGCATCCACAGGAAGTCGTTGCGGGTGAAGCCCAACCCCGGGACGAACGCTGCTGCGGCGGACTCTGTCATCGGCTTGCCCGCCTTCTCCGCGGCGGCCTTGGCGGCATCCAGGCTGGAGGCCCGGGTGCCGTAGGTCAGTGTGAACGTGGTCATCAGGTAGAAGAGTACGTAGGTGGCGAGCATGATGAACGTGCCCAGGATGACCTGGCGCCAGCTGGTCTTGAAGACCCGGGCGAGGGGAAGCTTCGCGACCTCCTTGGACTCGAGCACCTTGGTAAAGGCGGGAGTTTCGATCAGCTTCAGGCGGACGTAGAGGCCGATGATGACCATAACCGCGCTGAGCAGGAACGGCACACGCCAGCCCCATTCCATGAAGGCCACCGGCGACAGGGCGTAGCTGAAGACCAGGAAGATCACGTTGGCGATGATAAAACCGATGGGCGCACCCAGCTGCGGGAACGTACCGTAAATGGCACGTTTGTTTGCCGGGGCGTTCTCGGTGGCCAGCAGGGCCGCGCCGCTCCATTCGCCGCCGAGGGCCAGACCCTGGGCGAACCGCATAACGACCAGCAGCGCCGGGGCCCAGAATTCCCAGCCCGGGACGAGGGCGGTGGGCAGGCAGCCGATGAGGAAGGTGGCAATACCCATGGTCAGCAGCGAGGCGACCAGGGTGCCCTTTCGGCCGAACTTGTCACCGAAGTGGCCGAAGACAATGGACCCGAGCGGGCGGGCCACGAACGCGACACCGAAGACCGCGAAAGAGCTCAGCAGCTGGGTGGTTTCGTTTTGACCGGGGAAGAAGAGCCGGGGAAATACCAGCACGGCAGCGGTGGCGTACACGTAGAAGTCGTAGAACTCAACGGTGGTGCCGATCAGGCTGGCCACAATGACGCGGCCGCGCGAGTTCACCGGTTGGGCGGACCCCTGCTTCGAAAGGTTAACGGTGGAGGACATGTAGTAGCACTTTCATAAAGACCGGAGTGGTGGTGCTTGAGACCGTCCGGCTAGAGGATTCGTATATGTCTGATAATAGTTCCAGCTGTCCAGTCAATGGACAAATGGTCCACTATTTGGACATCTGGGATTGTCTCACGTGGTGGTCATCACACTACGCCTAACTTCGCTCCTCACGCCGTCACAAACGCGCCGATAGGCAAACGTCACAGCACGTTAACAAACCGCGACGGTCCCGGAAACGCGGCTTCCCTACCTTGGAAGGACAACATCCCTCAAAGGAGGTCACCCGTGACTGCTGAACAAACCGCAGATATCCGCATCGCCGCGGCCCCCGCCCTTAACCAGCCCGTCCTTGAGCACCGCCCCGGCCGCTGGATCGCCAACTGGGATGCCGAGAACAAGGAACAGTGGGAGTCCGCCGGACGCACCATCGCCCGCCGCAACCTGAACTGGTCCATCTTCGCCGAGTTCCTGGGCTTCGTGGTCTGGCAGCTCTGGTCGATCGTGGTGGTCCAGCTCCCCGCGGCGGGCTTCACCTTCACCACCTCGGAGATCTTCTGGCTGATTTCGATGCCCAGCCTCGTGGGCGCCACCCTCCGGATCCCCTACACCTTTATGGTCCCTCGCTTCGGCGGCCGCAACTGGACCATCGTCTCGGCCCTGCTGCTGCTGATCCCGTCGATCGGACTGGCCATGTGCGTCTCCAACCCGGAGACCCCGTTCGGCACCATGCTCTTCGTGGCGGCCCTCGCCGGCTTCGGCGGCGGCAACTTCGCCAGCTCCATGGCCAACATCACGTTCTTCTACCCGGCCCGCGAAAAGGGCTGGGCGCTGGGACTGAACGCCGCGGGCGGAAACCTCGGTGCCGCCGTCGCACAGCTCGCCGTCCCGATTGCCATCACCCTGCTGGCCGCCGGCACCGTGAACCTGCCCATGGCCGGCTGGATGTGGGTCCCCTTCATCCTTCTCGCCGCGTTCGGCGCCTGGAAGTACATGGACAACCTGACCAGCGCCAAGGGCGACGTCGCCGGCTCGCTGGCCGCGCTCAAGGAACCGCACCTGTGGATCATGGCACTGCTGTACATCGGCACCTTCGGCTCGTTCATCGGCTTTGCCGGCGTGTTCCCCAAGCTCATCAAGGACTACTTCCCGGCCTTCTCCTCGATCGGCGTCGGCACCGTGGCCCTGTCCCTCGCGTTCCTGGGCCCGCTGGTGGGCTCGCTGGCCCGCCCCTACGGCGGACGGATGGCGGACCGCATGGGCGGCGCCCGGATGACCGTCGCCGCGTTCGCCGCGATGGCCGTCATCACCCTCACCATGATCTGGACCCTGCCGCTGAAGAACTTCTGGCTCTTCCTGGGCCTGTTCCTGCTGCTCTTCACCGCCAGCGGCTTCGGCAACGGTGCAACATACCGGATGATCCCCATCATCTTCGCCACCTCCAGCCGGGCAGCCAAGGCGGGCGCCAGCACCGTAGCCACCCAGCGCCTCGCCTCCTCGGCGCTTGGCCTGATTTCGGCCATCGGCGCTTACGGCGGCTTCGTTATCCCGCAGGTGCTCAACGCCTCCAACAGCGCCAGCGGCTCGTATACCCCCGCGTTCTACGGCTTCGTCGGGGCCTACGTCCTGATGCTGATCGTCTGCTGGGCCTGCTACATCCGCAACGCCCACCGCAACGGAAAAGGACTCGTCTAACATGACCGCCGGCGCCGCCACCCACTGCCCCTACTGCGCTCTTCAGTGCGCCATGACGCTGACGGTCCCCGCCGGCGGGCGTCCGGCCGCCGGCGCTTCGGCGGACGACGGCGGACACAGCGCAGCGGGGGCGGCAGTGGCAGCAGGGGCGGCGCCGTCGTCCGCCGTGGTCCTGGAGGCACCTCCCCTGGCCGTGACCGGCCGGGACTTTCCCACCAACCGCGGCGGCCTCTGCCGCAAGGGCTGGACCTCGGCCTCGCTGCTGAACCACCCCGGCCGCGTCACCGAACCGCTGCTCAAGGGCGCCGACGGCGTCCACCGGCCGGTCGGCTGGGACGAGGCTCTGGAGCTCATCGCCACCGCGGTCAAGGACACCCGCGCCCGGTACGGGGCGGACGCCGTCGGAGTCTTCGGCGGCGGCGGGCTCACCAATGAGAAGGCCTACCAGCTGGGCAAGTTCGCCCGGCTGGCGCTGGGCACCTCGCGGATCGACTACAACGGCCGGTTCTGCATGTCCTCCGCCGCCGCCGCCGGGATGCGCGCGTTCGGCCTGGACCGCGGCCTGCCGTTCCCGCTGGAAGACCTCGATTCCGCCAGCACCATCCTGATGCTCGGCTCCAACGTCGCCGAGACCATGCCGCCGTTCGTGCAGCACCTGCAGGGCGCCCGCGACGCCGGCGGGCTGATCGTGGTGGACCCCCGCCGCTCGGCCACCGCCGGGTTCACGTCCGACGGCGGCGGCCTGCACCTTCAGCCGCTGCCCGGCACCGACCTCGCCCTGCTGCTGGGCCTCTCCCACGTGGTGATCCACGAGGGCCTCGCCGACTCCGGCTACATCGCGGAGCGCACTTCGGGCTACGGGGCCCTGGCCCGCAGCGTCGCCTCCTATTGGCCCGAACGTGTGCAGACCCTCACCGGCGTACCCGCCGGCCTGATCCGGGACACCGCGCGCCGGCTGGCCGACGGCGTGCGGCGGGGCGGCAGCTACATCCTCACCGGCCGCGGCGTGGAACAACATGTGGACGGCACGGACACTGCCACCGCCGCCATCAACCTCTCTCTGCTGCTGGGCCTGCCCGGCTCGGCCCGCAGCGGCTACGGCACCCTCACAGGCCAGGGCAACGGCCAGGGCGGCCGCGAACACGGCCAGAAAGCGGACCAGCTCCCCGGCTACCGCAAAATCACCGACCCCGCCGCCCGCGCCCACATGGCTGCCGTGTGGGGCGTCCCGGAGGCGCTCATCCCCGGCCCCGGCGTCCCCGCCGTCGAACTGCTCAAGTCCCTGGGCCAGCCCGACGGCGTCCGCTGCCTCTTCGTGCACGGCGCCAATGTGGCGGTTTCCGCGCCGGACGCCAACGCCGTGATCGCCGGCCTGCGGAGCCTGGACTTCCTGGTGGTCTGCGACTTCTTCATCTCCGAGACGGCCGCCGAGGCTGACCTGATCCTGCCGGTCACCCAGTGGGCCGAGGAGGAAGGCACGCTGACAAACCTCGAGGGCAGGGTGCTCCGCCGCCGCCGCGCACTGGCTCCTCCACCCGGGGTGCGCAGCGAACTGTGGATCATGGCCCGGCTGGCGGATTTGTTGGACGCACCCTCGATGTTCAGCGAGGACCCGGAGACCGTGTTCGAGGAGCTCCGGCTCGCGTCCGCCGGCGGCCTGGCCGACTACTCCGGGATCGATTACGCCATGCTGGACCGTGGCGACGCGGCGTACTGGCCCTACCCCGCGGGCAGCAGCGGGACGCCGCGGCTGTTCCTGGAGTCCTTTGCCCACGCCGACGGGCGGGCCGTGTTTACCGCGGTGACGCCCCGCCGTCGTACATCTTCTGCCTCGGACGCCGCGGACCGCGCCGGCACGCCGATGACTCTGATCACCGGCAGGCTGATGGAGCACTACCAGTCCGGTGCGCAGACGCGGCGGGTGGCCGCGTTGGCCGCCGCCCAGCCCGAGGCCCGGCTGCAGATCCATCCTGCGGCCGCCGCCGCGCAGGGCATCGCGGACGGCGACTTCGTCTCCGTCTACAACGCGCGCGGCGAGGTCTCCTGCCGCGCCGAGCTGAGCACCGGCATCCGGCCCGAGACTGTGTTCCTGCCGTTCCATTTCCCGGAGCTGGAGAGCGCCAACCGTCTCACCGAGGCCGTCACGGATCCGATCTCCGGTATGCCCGAGTTCAAGTTCAGCCAAGTCTGGGTGCGGCCCGGCGCTGGTGTGTTTAAAACTGCCGAACTTCAAAAAGAGGGGGCCTCATGACTGAGCGCATTGTTGTGGTGGGCTTCGGGCCGGTGGCCGCACGGCTGGTCGATGAGCTGCTGCCGGCGGTCCGCAGCGGGCTGACGCGCCTGACGGTGATCGGCGAGGAGGCGGAGGCGGCCTACAACCGTGTGCTGGTGGCTGACCTGGGCGTCGGGCGCACCACCGCGTCGGCCCTGGCGTTGTCCGACGCCGCCGCGCTGATTGCCGACGGCGTCGACGTCCGGCTGGGCGCCCGGGTCCGCCGCGTGGACCGCGCCCGCCAGCAGCTGATCCTAAGCGACGGCACCTCCCCGGGCTACGACCGGCTGGTGTTCGCCACCGGCTCCCGTCCGGTGATCCCCAACCTCACCGGACTGAACCCGGATCCGGCCGCGCCGGTGCTGCCTGCCGGCGTGACCGCGCTGCGGGACCTGCGCGACGCCTCGGTGCTGCAGGCCGCGGTGGCCGGCGGGAAGCGCGTGGTGGTCCTGGGCGGCGGGGTGCTGGGCCTGGAGACGGCCCTCGCCGCGGCCGAGGAAGGCGCCACGGTCACCGTCGTACACAACGGCCCGCACCCGCTGGGACGGAACATCGACCGCGGCGGCGGCGCGGTGCTCGCCGCTTCGTTGCGGAATTGCGGCGTGCGGGTGGCCGGCAATGCGCGCTCCGTCGGGGTGGAACACAACGCGCCCGACGGCGGCTTCTCGGCCCTGCTGCTGGACGACGGGTCCGCGATCGACGGCGACCTGCTGCTGCTCTCCTGCGGCGTCCGGCCGCGGACGGAACTCGCGGAAGGCTGCGGGCTCCCGACAGCGGCCGGGATCCTGGTGGACCACAAGCTTCGGGCGCACCACGAGCCGCACATCTTTGCGATCGGCGACTGCGCCGAGGTCCGCTGCCCCGATCCGGAATGTATCGAGTGCCGGACCGCGCGGGGGCCGTCCGGGCTGGTGGGTCCGGGGTGGCGGCAGGCGGAGTGGCTGGCCGAGTACCTGGTATCGCTGGCCTCGGGGTCCCCTTCGGAGGCTGAGTTGCTGCCGGCGCTGCCGCCGGAACTGCCGGGGGTGGTTGTCCTCAAGGCCCGCGGCATGAACATGGCAGTGGCCGGGGACGTTTCCGCCGAGCCGTGGGACGAGGAAACCCTTTGTGCGGGGGCCGCGGACGCCCGGCCCCGGCTGCAGATCGCCCAGTGGGCCGATCCCGAGCACGGCCGCTACATCAAGATGACCACCCGGGCGGGGGTACTCGAAGGCCTCGTGGCCGTCGGCATGCCCCGCACCGCGGCGGAACTGGTGCAGCTGTTCGAACGCGGCGCCGAGCTGCCGGCGGACAGGTCGCTGCTGCTGCGGCTGGACGGTCCGGACCAAGCGGCCGCCGCTTCCCGCGCCGCGGATCCCGAACGCACCGTGTGCCGGTGCGCCGGGGTGAGCGGGACGAAGATCGCGGCTGCTGTTGCGTCCGGGTGCGGGACGGTGGCCGAGGTTTCCGGGGCCACCCGCGCCGGGACGGGCTGCGGCGGCTGCCACGAGGACATCAAGGGGATTATCGAGAAGCACTTCCAGGTGGCGGTGGCTTAGGGCGGCCGGGATCTCTGGATTTTGAATGCAAAGAGAGGGGCCACGTGTGGGTGGCCCCTTACGTCTCGTGGGACGCCACGGGCTTGGATCCGTTAAGCCGAAGCGGGCCGACCGTTGTCCCTCCGAACAGGAATCCGGCTTCACCCGACGCTAGCGGAAACTTCTTCCAAGGTTTTCACAAGGTCATGTGGCCAATCTGTAGATCTTGAGAGTTAAGCTCTCGGCCGCCTTTCGTCCGCCAATCAATGGCGATTGAACCCGATAAGAAATTCTTCTTACATTGGATGCAGACATGAAAAGCATTTCAGTCCTCCGCTGCGCCATTCCCATTCTGTTGGGAGCTGCACTATTTGCCGCACCGCAGGCAGCAACCGCCTCGCCGTCTACCAACAAACACACTGACAAGCTCTCCGTCACAGTTACCGGCCCGCCGGCCGACCAGCACTTCAACCTTCCGGCAGGTCTGGCGTGTCCGGGCTTCGACCTGCTCGTCGATCTCACTAACTCGCGGACCAGCACAAAGACCTTCACTACCAAGGATGGAGTAAAAGTTCGCAGCATCGAGGCAGGCAAAGGCTACATCCGGACCTACACAAATATGGCCACCGGGAAAAAGATCATCTTCCCGTCAAAGTTCTTCTCTGCTGACACCACCTTCGACCAGAATGGACTGGGCACTGTCACCAGCACCGGACACTTCGGCCTCATCATGTTCCCTACGGATGTACCGGCCGGGCCGTCAACTACGGAGTACGTGGGCCGCGTCGTGTACACGGCCACCCCGAACAACGACTTCACCATACTCAGCGTCCGGGCAAAGGCCATAGACGTCTGCGCGAAGCTGGCTTAGTCAGATATGACCGGCAGCGCCCTCCATGCGCCTGAGATGCACGGCGAATGGAGGGCGCCCCAGCTTCAGCCGGCGCCGTGCCGCGGCCGACCCACTCAGCATGCATGCCTTTTTGGAACGCGTTCCCCCGAGCGCCGAGTCCGCGTGGCCGTGTGGCCGTGTGCAACCCCGGCAGTCCGGAAATGAGGACGACCAACGATTCGGAAGCCCGGTATTGTCTCCTTACCCCGGTCAGAACCCTGCGCTGCGATGACCGTGACTGCCAAGGCCGGGGGGGGGCAGCAGTTGACCGTGCTGTTCGGCCTGACGCTCGGCGCGACCGTTCAGGACGCCGTCGTCAAGGGAGTTGTGTTGGCGCGCCAGAATGCCCCACAGGGGCGGGCCATCCGGCGGCTGCGGCCTAGAACGGCCGAACCCTCCGCGTCACAGGAATCGGTCAGGGAACAGCAGCCGGGTAGCATCGGGGCCATGAGCGCCGACGACGACGACATCACTGACGAACTGCTAACTGACGCCGACAAGCTGACCGGGCTGAGCCTCGAGCTGCTGGGACTCGACCCCCACCCGGATGACATGACTCCGGATCAGCGGCTCCAGTTCGATCCGGACGACCTGGACGAGATGGTTGCCGTCGCCCCGGAGGACCGTCAAGAATCCGTCCGCCAAACGCGCCTGCTGGCAGGCCTCCTATGGAACTCCTCGGGCGTCCTCATCGACCAGCTTTTCCGTGATCTGGGAACGCTGAGCAAGCTGGAGGCCGTCACGCCGTCCGACATCGCCGGGTCCTCGGTGCTGTCGTCGCTGCCGCCGCAGTTCGCCGCCAGCTACGACGCGAAGTTCACCCAGAAGTTCATCGTGGTCGCGGCGGACGTCACTGCATCCTTGGTCCGCGGCTGGACCGCGCCCGGGTGCCTCGCAGCCGAACTCGCCGTCCGTTGCCTGCTCGACCAGGCGGAAATCACCGAGGACATCTACGAACTGGATCTTCCGGATGACTGGCGGGCCGACGTCGAGGAAGTCCTTCTGGAGGACGCGGACAGTGAGGCGCTGTTCTCGGACAGGCTCGATGATCTCGAAGACGACGCCAGGGAACTGGACGTCGAGCACTGGTTCCAGCCCTTCGCCGCCGGCGACACGGTTCCGCCGTACGCCTATTCCTGAGCCGACGGAGCAGCCAAGCCTGCCAGGAAGTCCTCGGTGAAGCGCTTGACGCCGTCCCATTCGGTGTAGACGTAGTCGCGGGAGGTATCCGTGTCCGTGGAACCCTTGTCGCTGACAATCTTCTTCATCAGGTGCTTCTTGAGGAAGCCGTACTGGGTGTAGAGCAGGGCGCCGCCGAACAGGCCGACGTGGGCGGGCCGCCAGCCCGTCTCCGCCTCGAACCTCTCCACGTAGCTCTCGGCGTTCGTCTCGTCGCCGTGGGCCGCCATGCTGACCGAGACCAGCGCGGACGGCAGTCTCTCGAGCACGGCACGGTTCTTCCGGACGAAGTCCGCGACGTACCCCTCGTGTTTGCCCACATGCACAGATGCCGCCACAATCACGCCGTCGAAGCCCTCCGGAATAGTATCCGCGGCCTTCTTGAGGTCCGCGGCCTGCGCCTCGTGGCCTTGGGCCTGGATCACCCCGGACATGTACTCCGCGATCTGGGCTGTCTGTCCTTCAACGGTCCCGTACGGGATATAGATCTTGGCCATGTCCCACTGTGTCAGCGTGACGCCCTGAAGAAGTAGGGCCGAACGTCCCCGGGCCCGCCGGGCAGATGCGCCCCGTGGGCAGATCAGGGCGAATACACCACGATCATTCGCCCTGATCTGCCCACGGGATGACGGCACAGCGATCCGACGCCGGTACTGTCCCGCCCAGGGAAACCAGGCACGCCGGGGAAGTTACATATGCACGTGCAGGCGCCGGGCCGCTTCGGAGATGGAACCGCTCAGGGACGGGTACACCGTGAAGGTGCTGGCGACGTCGTCGACGTGCAGTTTCTGGGTCACCGCGAGGGAGATCGCGAAGATCAGCTCGGAGGCGTTCGGCCCCACCACAACGCCGCCGATCACGGTGCCGGAACCCTTGCGGGCGAAGATCTTCACGAAGCCGTCCCGGTGGTTGCGCATCTTGGCACGGGCGTTGCTGCGCAGCGAGAGCTTCACGACGTCGGCCTGGTACTTGCCGGACTCGATCTCGGCCTCGGAGACGCCCACGTTCGCGATCTCCGGCGAGGTGAAGATATTGGACGCGACCTGGTGCAGCTTCAGCGGCATCACGCTGTCGCCCAGGAAATGGGCAATCGCGATCCGCCCCTGCATGGCCGCCACCGAGGCCAGGGCCAGCACACCGGTGCAGTCGCCCGCGGCGTAGATGTTGGGCGCGGTGGTGCGGGAGACGCCGTCGACCTTGATGTGGCCGTCTTCGGTGAGCGCGACGCCGGCCTCCTCGAGGCCGATGCCGTCGGTGTTCGGGATGGAACCGACGCAGACGAGGCAATGGCTGCCGGTCACGGTGGAGCCGTCCCCGAGGGTGACCACGACGCCGTCCTCGGTGCGTTCCACGGTCTCGGCGCGCGAGCGGGACAGGACCTTGAGTCCGCGGCGTTCGAAGACGCCCTCGAGGACCTCGGCGGCGTCCGTGTCCGAGCCGGGAAGCACCCGGTCGCGGCTCGAAATCAGGGTCACCTTGGCGCCCAGGCCGTTGTAGGCGGAGGCGAATTCGGCGCCGGTGACGCCGGAACCGACCACGATCAGGTCCTCGGGGAGCTCTTCCAGGTTGTAGATCTGCGCCCAGTTCAGGATGCGGATACCGTCCGGCCTGGCGGTGGGCAGCTCGCGCGGATGGGCGCCGACGGCCAGCAGGATGGCGTCCGCTTCGATGGTCTCGGTGCCGTCGGAGGTCAGGACCTCGATGGTGTGGTTGTCCAGCATCTTGCCGGAGCCGATGATGATCCGGACGTCCTGGTTCTCCAGGCCCTTCCGGATGTCGGTGGACTGCTGCCTGGCCAGGCCGAGCAGGCGGTCGTTGATGTGTTTGAGGTCCGCGCGCATCGTCGGGGTGCAGTCGCCGCCGTCGACGTCGAACTTGACGCCCAGCTCGCCGGCCTCGCCGACGCGGGTCATCAGGTCCGCCGTCGCAATGAGCGTTTTCGAGGGGACGACGTCGGTCAGCACCGCGGAGCCGCCGAGCCCCGCGCGTTCAACAATGGTGACTTTTGCCCCCAGAGAGGCGGCGACCATGGCGGCTTCGTAGCCGCCGGGCCCTCCGCCGAGGATTGCGATGCGGGGTGAGCTGAAATCGGGATGCGTAGTCACAATCAGCCATTGTCCACCATCCGGACCGGCGCCACCAAGAAAGCGGACCCACACCGTGCCGCCCGCAGTGCTGGGCAGCACGCCGCCGGCACGATAACTTGTACCGGTGAGTACAACAGAATTCCTGACCACGGACCCCTTCGACGCCGCCCGCGCCGCCGCCGACTACATCGCCCAAGAGACGGGCGTGGACACCCACGACGTCGCGCTGGTGCTCGGATCGGGCTGGGGTGACGCCGCCGAACTGATCGGCGAGACCACCGCCACCCTCTCCGCGGACGAGGTCCCCGGCTTCTCCTCCCCCTCGGTGGTGGGCCACGTGGGCACCATCCGCTCGGTGCTGACCAAGGAAGGCAAGCGGGCCCTCATCCTGGGCGCCCGCACCCACTACTACGAGGGCAAGGGAGTCCGCGCCGTGGTCCACGGTGTGCGCACAGCCGCGGCGGCCGGCTGCAAGACCCTCGTGCTGACCAACGGCTGCGGCGGGCTGAACGAGGCCTGGACGCCCGGCACGCCCGTGCTGATCAGCGACCACATCAACCTCACCGCGACGTCCCCGCTTGAGGGTGCCACCTTCGTGGACCTCACCGATCTGTATTCCTCCCGGATCCGCGGCCTGGCCCGGGAAGTGGATCCTTCGCTGGACGAAGGCATCTATGCCCAGTTCACGGGCCCGCACTACGAGACCCCCGCCGAGGTGCAGTACGCCCGGCGGATCGGTGCCGATCTGGTGGGCATGTCCACCGCGCTGGAGGCCATCGCCGGCCGGCACGCCGGCATGGAGGTCTTCGGTATTTCGCTCGTGACCAACCTCGCCGCCGGCATCAGCCCGGTGCCGCTAAGCCACGGGGAAGTCCTCGAAGCCGGACAGGCCGCGGGGCCGCGCATCTCCAAACTGCTCGCCGAGATCATCGCCAAGCTCTGAGGCTGAGTCCCGCGGGCTGAGTCCCGCGGGCTACGCCCCGGCGGCGAGGTAGCCCACAGCCTTCACCCTGTCCTGCGGGAACCGCCGCTCCATCGAGTCGGCGATCCCGGCGATGGTCTGACGCGCCAGCGCCTGTCGCCAGGCAAGTTCTGCCTGGCGCATGGCCTGCGAGATAAGGCAGGTCCGGACGTAATTCAGTTCCGGGTCCGCCGCCGGGACGTTGCCCAGGATCCCTTCACAACGGAACGCCGGCTCGGGGCTTTCGAGGGCCAGGACAATATCCAGGACCGTGATGTGCTCCGGCCGGCGGGCCAGGTGGAAGCCGCCGCGGGGCCCCGAGACCGAGTCCAGGATCCCTGCCCGGACCAGCGCCTGCAACTGTTTGTTCAGGTAGGCGCTGGGAAGTTTGTAGTACTCGGCCAGCCGGGCCGAGTTGACCGCTTCTCCGGCCGGTGTCCATGCCATATTGACGCAACTGTGCACGGCCCATTCCACGCCACGGCCCATCTTCATATTCCAGACGTTACGTGTCCGGAAAATTGGGTGTCAAGGGCGGGGGTGCCCGCGGGTCCGCATTTCGCGGCCATGCCGGGCGCCACCATTGCCGCGAAGTTCACTCTCGCGGGGCACACCGTCTGCACGATGGCTGTGACGGAACTGTGAGGCGGGCTCCCGCTTGTCGGGGGAGGAATCCGCGGCGAATGGCGCTAGTTTGGTTGTTATGACGTCTTCTGATGCCGAACTGACCCGCCTCCTGAGCGATGCCCGCAACTGGGCCGCGCAGGACCCGGATCCCGCCACCGCCGCCACCCTGACCGGGCTGATCCAGCTTTCGGACGACGGCGTTGCCGCCGCCCGCCAGGAGCTCGCGGACAGCTTCAGCGGCACTCTGCAGTTCGGCACGGCTGGCCTGCGGGCGGCCCTCGGCCCGGGCCCGAACCGGATGAACCGGGTCGTGGTGCGCCGCGCCGCCGCCGGCTTCACCGCTTTCCTGACCGACGCCGTCGCCCAGGCCTCCCCCGGCACCCGGCCGCGCGCCGTCGTCGGCTACGACGCCCGCTACAACTCCGCTGTCTTTGCCGAGGAAACCGCGGCAATCCTCACCGCCGCCGGCGTCGAGACCTTCCTGCTGCCCTCTGCCCTGCCCACCCCGCTGCTCGCCTACGCGGTGCGGGCGCTGGACTGCGACGGCGGCGTGATGGTCACGGCCAGCCACAACCCGCCGCAGGACAACGGCTACAAGGTCTACCTGGGCCGGCACGCCGTCGAGGACAGCGGACGCGGGGCCCAGATCGTGGCGCCCTACGACGCCCTGATCGCGGCGAAGATCGACGCCGTCGGGGAACTCGCTGACATTGCCCTCGCCACGGCGGGCTGGACCGTGCTGGACCGCTCCATCGCCACCGGCTACGAGACCGCCGTCGCGGCCCTGGCCGTTTCCGCGCACTTCCCGGCCCGCGAGCTGAAGATCGTCCTGACCCCCATGCACGGCGTGGGTGGTGAGACGGCCGTGGCGGTGCTGCACGCCGCAGGCTTTGCCGACGTCACGCTGGTCACGGAGCAGGCCGAGCCGGACCCGGACTTCCCCACCGTGAACTTCCCGAACCCCGAAGAGCCCGGCGCCCTGGACCTGGCCCTCGAGACCGCTGCCCGGGTGGACGCGGACATCGTAATTGCCAACGACCCCGACGCCGACCGGGCCGCGGTGGCCGCGAAGGATCCGGACACCGGCGCCTGGCGGATGCTGCGCGGCGACGAGGTGGGTGCCCTGCTGGGCGCGCACGTCGTGGCCCGGCTGGCGGCCGGCGGCGAGGCACACGAGGGGGTCTTCGCCAATTCGATCGTGTCCTCGCGGCTGCTGGCCCGCATCGCGGCTGCCGCGGGCTACGCCCACGAGGAAACGCTCACCGGTTTCAAGTGGATCGCCCGTGTTCCCTGGCTGCTGTACGGCTACGAGGAGGCGCTGGGCTACTGCGTCGCGCCTTCCCTGGTCCGGGACAAGGACGGGATCTCCGCGGCGGTGCTGATCGCAGAATTCGCTGCCGCGGCGAAGGCCGAAGGAAAGACGATCTTCGACACCCTCGACGAGCTGTACCTGGTGCACGGGCTGCACGCGAGCGACCAGCTCAGCATCAGGGTGGCGGACCTGGGCCTGCTGGACGCCATGATGAACCGGCTGCGCGTGAGCCCGCCGGAATCCTTCGGCGGCTCCGCCGTCGAAACGGTCACGGACTTTGCCGACGGCAGCGGCCACCTGCCGCCGACCGACGGCCTGCTGTACCTGACGAAGGACCTCAGCCGCATCATCATCCGCCCCAGCGGCACGGAACCGAAGCTCAAGTGCTACCTGGAGGTCATCCGCAGCGTCGGCTCGGCCGCCGAACTGCCCGCGGCGCGGCACGAGGCCCGCGCCGCGCTGGACGGCGTCCTCGCGGACGTCCGCGAAGCGCTGGGGCTCTAGAGCTCGACCTCAATGTACCCGCCCACAATCCGGGTACGGAAGGTCGGGAGCCGGAGTTCCGGCGTGCCCAGGCATTCCCCTGTTCCGAGGTCGTAGACCTCCTTGTGCAGCGGCGAGGCGAGTGTCGGGCGCGAGCCGCGGGAACCGGTGATGCCGCGGGCCATCACCTGCGCTCCGGTGGCCGGATCCTCCTGGGCGACGGCGAAAACCTCACCGGACACCGTGCGGAACAACGCCACCTGGCGGCCCTCGATCAGCGCGGCCTCACCCCAGGCCGGCTCCAGGTCCTCCACTGCGCACACCCGGTGCCAGCCGGTGCCGTGGCTGGGGTGTTCAACAAAGCTCCGTGCTGCGCTCTCAAGTACGGCAGTCATTTCGGCCCCTCTCTGATACATCCGTAACGGGCTCAGCCGCTCCTGCGGCCACATACCCACGCTAGGTCCGCGGTGTTTCGCCGGCGTGCAGCAAATGTGTCCGGCGCGTAAAAGAGACCTCACGGGATCGGAAATGCGTTCGTGATGCAGAAGTTAAGATCACGAAACATAAGGGAAACTGAAGCGAAACTGCGCGTACCTAGTCTGGATGGACACTTCGATTCAGAAGGTCGCAGAGCACCGACTGCGGCCCATGCGAAAGGCCCACAGTGACCGGACAGACGTCAAGCCCCCAGAACCGGGGCGCAGAGCGCACCTCTTCACCGCGCCGCATCGTGGTTGCCGGCGGCGGTCCTGCCGCCCACCGCTTCGCCGATGCCATGCATGCACGGGGCCTCGACGGCTGGCACGTGACTGTCCTCACCGAGGAAGCGCACCTCCCCTACGACCGTGTCGCGCTGAGCAAGGCCCTCACGGACAGCAGCGTCGACCTCACCCTCGGAACCGCCGCGATGTGGGACCACGAGGCGCTCAGCCTGAAGACCGGCGAGCGCGTCACCGGCATCGACACCGCGGACAAGACCGTGACCACCGCGGCCGGCACCGTGTACCCCTATGACGAACTCGTCGTCGCCACCGGCTCCGACGCCGCCCGGCTGCCCATCGCCGGCTCTGAACTCACCCACGTCTACCGCACCCTTGAGGACGTCCGGGCCATCAGCACGGCGATCGCGGAACTGAAGCAGAAGCTGGGCCGCCAGGTCAATGCGGTCACCATCGGCGGCGGGCTGCTGGGGCTGGAATCCGCGGCCGGCACCGAACAGCTCGGCGCCGCCCCGATCGTCATCAACGGCTCCCCGTGGCTCATGAACACCCAGCTGGACGAGGGCGCCGGGCAGGCCCTCGGCCGCCTGATCGAGGCCAAGGGCTTCACCGTCCACGGCGGGGTTTTCCCCTCCGAGGTCCTCTCCGACGACGACGGCCAGGTCACCGGCGTGCTGATGGCGGACGGGCGCACCATCGATGCCGACATCGTGATCGTGGCGATCGGCGTCAAGCCGCGCGATGAGCTGTTCCGCGCGGCCAACGGCCCGGCGACGGCGGACCCGGCGTCGGAGGGCACAGCGCCGCTCTTCGACCTCGGCCCGCGCGGCGGCGTCGTGATCTCGGACGGCTGCGAAACCCAGGTCCCCGGCATCTGGGCGATCGGCGAGGTGGCCAACTTCGGCGGCATGTGCCTGGGCCTGGTGGCGCCGGCGAACACGATGGCCGAGATCGTCGCGGACCGGCTGCACGGCGGCGAAGCGACCTTCCCGGGCTTCGACACCGCCACCAAGCTCAAGCTCTCCGGCGTCGACGTCGCCAGCTTCGGTGACGCTTTCGCCAAAACCGAGCATGCCCTCGAAATCGTCTACGCGGACCCGGCCCGCGGCGTCTACCAGAAGATCGTCACCACCGACGATGCCAAGACCCTGCTGGGCGGCATCTTCGTCGGCGACGCGACCCCGTACACGTCCCTGCGGCCCATGCTGGGCCGCGAACTGGCCGCCGAACCCGGCGCCTACCTCACCGCGGCCGGCGGCGACGCCCCGGACACGGAACTCCCCGACGACGCCATCCTGTGTTCCTGCAACAACGTGGCCGCCGGCAGCATCCGCGACGCCATCAACGGCTGCGGCGCCTGCGAGGGCAACACCCCGGTCCAGGAACTCGGCGAGCTCAAGGGCTGCACCCGGGCCGGCACGCAGTGCGGCTCCTGCGTCCCGATGCTCAAGAAGCTGCTGGAAACCGAACTGACCAAGTCCGGCGTCGAGGTCTCCAAGGCACTCTGCGAGCACATCGAGCTCTCCCGGCAGGAACTCTTCGACGCCATCCGGGTCCTGGAACTGGCCTCCTTCGAGGAGATCATGGCCAGGTACGGCACCGGCACCGGCTGCGACATCTGCAAGCCCACCATCGCCAACATCTTGGCCAGCCAGAACAGCGCCTATGTCCTCGACGCCGGCCGCGGCACCCTGCAGGACACCAACGACCGCGCCCTGGCCAACATGCAGAAGGACGGCACCTACTCGGTGGTCCCCCGGATCGCGGGCGGCGAGATCACCCCGAAGAAGCTGGGCGTGATCGCCGCCGTCGCCGGGAAGTACGGCCTGTACACCAAGATCACCGGCGGCCAGCGGATCGACATGTTCGGAGCCCGGCTGGAGCAGCTGCCGGAGATCTGGAAGGAACTGGTGGATGCCGGCTTCGAATCCGGCCAGGCCTACGGCAAGTCCCTGCGCACCGTGAAGTCCTGTGTCGGCTCCACCTGGTGCCGCTTCGGTGTCCAGGATGCCGTCGCCATGGCCATCAACCTGGAGCTGCGCTACCGCGGCCTGCGCAGCCCGCACAAGATCAAGATGGGCGTTTCCGGCTGCGCCCGCGAATGCGCCGAGGCCCGCGGCAAGGACGTCGGCGTGATCGCCACGGACAAGGGCTGGAACCTCTACGTCGGCGGCAACGGCGGCTTCCAGCCGGCCCACGCCCAACTCCTCGCCCAGGACCTCGACGACGGCACCCTGCTCAAGTACATCGACCGCTACCTCATGTACTACATCCGCACCGCGGACCGCCTGCAGCGCACCGCGCGCTGGCAGGAGGACCTCGACGGCGGGCTCAAGCACGTCGAGGACGTGGTGGTGCACGATTCGCTCGGCATTGCAGGCGACCTCGAAGCCGCCATGGCCAGGCACGTTGACACTTACGTCGACGAGTGGGCCGACACCCTGAAGGATCCCGAGCGACTGCGCCGGTTCCGCTCCTTCGTCAATGCCCCCGACCAGAAGGACGATTCCATCATCTTCGTCCCCGACGAGCGCGGCCAGATGCGCCCCGCCACCGCCGAGGAAAAGGGTGCCGTGCTGATCGCCTCCAGCATCCCGGTCCGGCCGCCAGAAACCGGCATCTCAGCCACCGAAAGCACGGTCTAACATGCAGCTCAGCATCGATCTCAGCGGCCGCGAAGTCCTCGTCACCGGCTCGGACACCGCCGCCCGCCAGTCCGTCCGCCGCTACCGGGCCGCGGGCGCCGTCGTCTCCCGGCTCAGCAGCCCCGGCGGCGGCCGGCACGACGGTCCCCTGCCCGAACGGCCCTTCCTGGTCGCCGCCGTCGACGACGGCCAGCCCGGCTGGGAGGCCCTGCTGGACCGGTGCCGTGAAACCGGCATCCCCGTCGCGGTGGAACCCGCCGCCGGCGCCGCCGGGCACGTCACGCTGGTCGGCGGCGGGCCGGGAACCACCGAGCTGCTGACCGTCGCAGCGGTCAAGGCCCTGCGGGACGCCGACGTCGTCTTCTACGACCGCCTCGCCCCGTACCAGGAGCTGCCCTCCCTCAGCACGGCCGAGCTGGTGGATGTGGGCAAGCGCCCCGGCCACCACCCGGTCAGCCAGTCCGGCATCGAGGAGCTGATGGTGGAAGCCGCCCTGGCCGGGAAGAACGTGGTGCGGCTCAAGGGCGGGGACCCGTACGTGTTCGGCCGCGGCGGCGAGGAAGTGGCCGCCTGTGTGAAGGCCGGCGTGCCCGTCCGGGTGATTTCCGGTGTTACCAGTGCCATCTCCGTCCCGGCCGCGGCCGGGATCCCGGTGACGCACCGCGAGGTCAGCCACATGTTCACCGTCGTCTCCGGCCACGCCCCGCTGACCGAGAAGGAACACATGCACCTCGCCGGTCTCGGCGGGACCATCGTGGTGCTGATGGGCATCGGCACGCTGCACCAGCTCGCCGCCGGGCTGCGCCGGGCGGGGATGCGGGCGGACATGCCGATGGCCGTCGTCGAGCGAGGTTACCGCCCCGGCCAGCGGACCACCATCGCGGAGCTGGGCACCATCACGACGGCGGCCGCCGACTGCAGCAACCCGGCCGTGCTGGTGATCGGCGACGTCGTCCGCGTGGCCGAGGCCAACCGGGGCTGCGCGGAGGCGGAAGCCGAACTGGACCGCCTCGCCGCGTCCCTGATGGGGGCGTGAGAGCCGTGAGCGCGCTCAACGCCATCGCCCCGGCGGCCCGGCCGGAACTGCCGGAGCTACCGGACCGCGAAGAAGCCGCGGAGAAATCCGAGCAGCCCCTCGAGGGCTTCCGGATCGGGGTCACCTCGCACCGTCGATCCCAGGACCTGATCGATGCCCTCGAACGGCGCGGCGCCGAGGTACTGCACGCACCCGCGCTGAAGATCGCCCCGGTACAAGAGGACATGCGCCTGATCGAGGACACCCGCGCCATCATCGCCGCGCGGCCTGAACTGTGCATCGCCACCACGGCCTACGGCATGCGCCGCTGGTGCGAGGCCGCCGACACCTTCGGGATCGGCGACGAGCTGCTGGAGACCCTGTCCGCCGCCCGGATGTTCGTCCGCGGCCCGAAGGCCCGCGGCGCCGTCCGCGCAGCCGGGCTGGCCGACGTCGGGATCAGCAGCGACGAAACCACCGCCACCCTGGTGGACATGCTCCTGACCGAGGGCGTGCGGGGCAAGACCGTGGCCGTGCAGCTGCACGGCTACACCGACGTGCGCCAGCTGGAGCGGCTGCGGATGTCCGGCGCCACCGTCCTGACCGTCACGCCGTACCGCTGGGTCAAGCCCGACGGCTCCGACCGGCTGCCGCGGCTGATCGAAGCCGCGTGCAGCGGAAACCTGGACGTGCTGACCTTCACCAGTGCCCCGGCGGTGGACGCAATGTGGAGCACAGCGCACGAGATGGGCCTGTACAAACAGCTCGTCGAGAGCCTGAAGACCACTGTCACCACCGCCGTCGTCGGTCCCATTACCGCCCAGCCGCTCATCGACGCCGGGCTGCAGCCGCTGGTGCCGGAACGGTTCCGGATGGGCGCCCTGATCCGGCTCGTCGTCGAACATCTGGCCCTGAACCACGTCCGTCGGCTGGACACCGGCTCGGGAAGCGTGGAACTCCGCGGCCGTTCGCTGCGGATCGACGGCGGGGCCGTGGACCTCGCCCCCGCCCCGCTGCTGCTGATGCGGGCACTGCTGGGCGCGGGCGGGGCTGTGCTGTCCCGGGAATCCCTTTCCGAGCTGCTGGAACTGCGCGGATCAGTCCATGCCCTGGACATGACAGTGAGCCGGCTGCGCTCCGCCCTCCCGGACGGAAGCCTCGTGGAAACCGTGGTCAAGCGCGGCTACCGGATCCGCGTCTAACAGCAACGCGGGGTCACTTAGCGCCCATCCCACCGGGTTTTATGGGCGCTAAGTGACCCCGCGTTGTTTTGTTACCGGCTGGTAAACATTGGCGAACGGGCTGCGACAAAACGGCAACACAGGGGAAACACGCCGGAAAGATCGGCCGCCTACGCTGGGCTCCAACAGGCAGAACCGGCCACACCACCGGCCACCAGCGAAAGGGCCCCACCATGTCCGCCACAAACCTCACCCCGGAATTCCAGCCCCAGACCCCGCCCCGGCCCCGGATCGTCATCGCAGGGGCGGGACCGGCCGCGCAGGCCCTGGTCCGCCAGCTCACCCGGACGCCCTTCGCCGGCGAAATCACGGTGCTCAGCAACCGCGACGACGCCCCCGCCGAGCTCCTGGAGCTCGCCGCCCTCCCGCAGGTCTCCGTCCGCCTGGGCCAGCCGGCCAGCTACATCGATCCCGACAGGCGCTATGTGACCACCGCGGACGGCCTCGAATTCAGCTACGACCAGCTGGTCATCGCCACCGGATCCTCCCCCGAGGGCACGCCGCTGGAAGGCGAAGGCCGCTGCCTGAGCTACTCCACGATCGACGACGCCACCCGCCTCGGCGAAGCCGTCCGGGACGTCACCCGTGTCCTCGGCAGGCGTCCGCTCGGCATCCTGGTCGGAACCGGAACGGCGGCGGGCCAGGCGGAGGCCGTGCTGCGTTCCCGCGGCGTCCGCCCCATTCGCACGACGCTGCGGCCTGCCGCCGTCATTCCCAACCTCGCCGGTTCCATGCTGCCTGCGGCCGGAATCGTGTTTACGGACGGCTCCAGCATGGCCGGCGACCTTGTGGTCCTCGCAGAGGAACGGATTGCCCGCGACGCCCTCGCGGTGGGCGCCGGGCTGAAGACCGCACGCCGGGGCGGCATTGTGATCGGCCAGGACTTCCGCACCTCCGAGCCGGGAATCTGGGCCATCGGGGATGCAGCCGTGTACGACGGCGTCCGGCTGGGGCTGCTGGTGGCCACCGCTTCCGCGGCGTCCGTCTGCGCTTCCCAGCTGCTCCGGGCAAGCCTGGCCGAAACCGTCGCCGAGGCGGCCTAGCGGTCCGCTCCCGGACCGCCGTCGGGAGGCCCCCGGGAGGCCTGTTGTGGCAAGATGGACATCAGACAAGCCACCAATACCGCGGTGTCCGCAGGCCCACAAGGCCTCCCCGAGGGACTGCCCACAGGGACTACCAGTCCAAGGCCCGCCAGGAAAGGGACCACCATGAGCAACGAAGCCTCCACGGCTGCCGGAAGCGCCATCCCCGCTGCCCCCGAAGCGTCCTACAGCCAGGGCAATATTGCCTCCTACATTGACCACACGCTGCTCAAGCCGGAGGCGAGCGAGGCCGAGGTTCTCAAAGTCTGCGCCGAGGCCGCCGAGTACCGCTTCAAGTCGGTCTGCGTGAACCCGATCTGGGTCAAGACGGTCAAGAAGGCCCTCAAGGGCACTGGCGTACTGACGTGTTCCGTGGTCGGGTTCCCGCTGGGCGCCACGCCGAGCGACGTCAAGGCCTTCGAAGCCCGCGGTGCCGTGCTGGACGGGGCCGAAGAGGTCGACATGGTCATCAACATCGCCGCGGCCAGGGCGAACGACAAGGGCGCACTGGCCGATGACATCGCGGCCGTCGCCGATGCAGTCCACGACGGCGGCGCCATCCTGAAGGTCATCATCGAAACCGCACTGCTGGACGATGCCCAGAAGGTCCTGGCCTGCCAGGCGGCAGCCGAGGCCGGGGCGGATTTCGTCAAGACCTCCACCGGTTTCAACGGCGGCGGGGCCACGGCCGAGGACGTCGCCCTGATGCGCCGCGCTGTCGGCCCGGACCTCGGTGTCAAGGCGTCCGGCGGTGTGCGTTCACTCGCTGACGCACAGGCTATGATTGCTGCA
Organism: Pseudarthrobacter woesei; assembly: GCF_055412745.1. NCBI lineage: Bacteria > Bacillati > Actinomycetota > Actinomycetes > Micrococcales > Micrococcaceae > Pseudarthrobacter > Pseudarthrobacter woesei. Next base: position 144,654 of record NZ_JBVAYU010000009.1, on the reverse strand, counting down.
GGTGCAACACGTATTGGCGCCAGCTCCGGAATCGCGATTGTCAAGGGTGAACAGGGTTCATCCGCGTACTGATCCGCTCCGGCAGCCGCCAAAGTTTTGAGCCCCACGGGGCCGAGGAGGAACGAATGTCCAGCAACACTGTCAAGACCCCGCAGACCGAGAACAGCCTCGCGTCCAGCATCGCCATCTTCGTCCTGATGATGGTCCTGTTCCTCGGTTCCCTCTACTCGCTGTCCTTCCTGACGCTGGGCAACCCGTGGCCGATGATCGCCTGCCTGGCACTCTTCGCCGCAGCGTTCTGGGTTCCCCAGACGCTTCTGGGCCGCTCGGATTCGGCCGGCGAGAACTAGGCGCCTGCAACAAACACACTTAAAAGACTGAGGCTCCGGTTCGCCGGAGCCTCAGTCATTTAAGTGATCAGTCGTCTACCGATCAGGCCCGGCAGCTACCGGCCGCCGGCTATGCGCCGGCCACCACCCCGAACAGGCTCTGCACCAGCGCCGCACCCAGGGCCAGGGCGGCCGGGAAATGTGTCTCAGCCAGGGCCAGCGCCGCGGCGAACATGCCGATCATGGCGTAGGCGCTGACCGGGATCAGCACGAACCATTCCCGCCGTGACCCGGCGCGGCCCAGCAGCGGGATGGAGAACGCCCCGTTGGCCTTCCAGACGTCCTTGATCAGCGGCAGTTTGCGCAGGAACTTCGGCGGCTTGATCACGAGCGGCCACAGCAGCGGCACTCCCCCGGTGGTGATCATGTCCCCCACGATGTGGACAAGCACGCCGGTAAGCATCGAGACGGGCAGCCAAGTCCACTGATGCGGCGCAAACCACATCACGAGCCCGGCCATCGCGACCGCGAAGATCCAGTTGCTGATCCAGCCGTACTTCGGAAACAGCTTCAGGGCCTTGGCTGCGATGTTGATCATGAACATACACAGCAGGCCCGCGCCGACGGACAGCAGGCCCCAATCGGTCTGCAGCTGGAGCTGAGCCGCCATCGCGGCCAGCAGGACGAAGAACCCGGCGCCCAGCACCGAGTGGGTGCCCTGCCGGTGCCCGCCGGAGACGTTTTCGATGCCGACGGCGATCAGGTTCGACAGCGGCGGCAGCGAGTGCGCCACCGTGCTGGAGCGGTGGTCCCAGTCGCAGACCAGGGCCGTTCCCGCCGTCGCCATCCCGCCGATCACGATCCCGGTGGCGTCCAGCGGGTACCAGCCCAGCGCATACGGCCCGGTGGAGGCGATAGCCACCCACGCCGCGGCTCCTGACGCGGCGTGGTGTCCTCCCATCACCTGCTAGTTCCCCGTCTGCTGGAGCGGCACGGCGGCGTCGGCGAAGATGTTGCGGATGACGCCGTTGGCCCATTCGAGGATCTCGGCGTCCTGCAGGTCCCGGCCGCCGATCCGGGCGGTCTTGGGCTTCGGGATGAGCACCGCATCCAGGGCGGGCTTAGACTGCGCGCCGGGGTATATCCGGGTGAGCCGCATGAGTTTGGACTCCGGCAGCTGCGCCGGGGAGAACTTGATGAAGTTGCCCTGCAGGGCCACGTCGCTGAGTCCGGCTTCGCGGGCGCCCACCCGGAAGCGGGCGACGTCGATCAGGTTCATCGCGGGCAGCGGCAGTTCGCCGTAGCGGTCCACCAGCTCCGCGAGGACCTCGTCGATCGCCTCGTAGGTGATGGCCCCGGCGAGCTTGCGGTACGCCTCGAGGCGCAGCCGTTCGCCCGGCACATAGTCGTGCGGAAGGTGCGCGTTGACCGGCAGCTCGATCTTCATTTCGGCGGCCTTCTCCTCGGCCTCGCCGCGGTACTCCGCCACGGCCTCGCCGACCAGCCGGATGTAGAGGTCGAAGCCCACACCCTGGATATGGCCGGACTGCTCGCCGCCGAGCAGGTTGCCGGCGCCGCGGATTTCGAGGTCCTTCATGGCCAGCTGCATGCCGGCACCGAGTTCGTTGTGCGTCGCGACGGCCTTGAGCCGTTCCAGTGCCACCTCGCCCAGCGGCTTCTCGGACGGGTACAGGAAGTAGGCGTAAGCGCGTTCCCGGCCGCGGCCCACGCGCCCGCGCAACTGGTGCAGCTGGGAGAGACCGTACTTGTCCGCGCCGTCCACAATCAAGGTGTTGGCGTTGGAGATGTCCAGGCCGGTCTCGATGATGGTGGTGCAGACCAGGACATCGAAGCGCTTCTCCCAGAAGTCCACGATGATCTGTTCCAGCCGACTCTCGGACATCTGCCCGTGAGCCACCTCCACCCGCGCCTCCGGGACGAGCTCGCGGATCTTCGCCGCGGTGCGGTCGATCGTGGAGACCCGGTTGTGGACGAAGAACACCTGGCCTTCGCGCATCAGTTCACGGCGGATCGCGGCGGAGGTCTGCTTGTCGGTGTACGGGCCCACATAGGTCAGCACGGGGTGGCGTTCTTCCGGCGGGGTCGCCAGGGTGGAGGTTTCGCGGATGCCGGTGAGCGACATTTCCAGCGTCCGGGGAATCGGGGTGGCGCTCATGGCCAGGACGTCCACGTTGGTGCGCATCTTCTTCAGCGCTTCCTTGTGCTCGACGCCGAAACGCTGCTCCTCGTCCACCACCACGAGGCCCAGGTCCTTGAACGCGAAGTCCTTGGACAGCAGGCGGTGGGTGCCGATCACGACGTCGACGGAGCCGTTCCTGACCCCTTCGACCGTCTCCTTGGTCTCCTTGGTGCTTTGGAAGCGGGACAGCGGCTTGACCACCAGCGGGAACCCGGAGAACCGTTCGGTGAAGGTCTCATAGTGTTGCTGGGCGAGCAGGGTGGTAGGCACGAGGATGGCCACCTGCTTGCCGTCCTGGACCGCCTTGAACGCGGCCCGGACCGCGATCTCGGTTTTGCCGTAACCGACGTCGCCGGAAATCAGCCGGTCCATCGGGATCTCGCGCTCCATGTCGGCCTTGACCTCGTTGATGGTGGTCAGCTGGTCCGGGGTCTCCACATAGGGGAAGGCTTCCTCGAGTTCGCGCTGCCACGGTGTGTCCGGGCCGAAGGCGTAGCCGCGGGAGGCCATCCGGGCCGAGTACAGCCGGATCAGCTCGCCGGCGATTTCCTTGACCGCCTTGCGCGCCTTGGACTTGGTGCTGGCCCAGTCCGAGCCGCCCATCTTGCTCAGGGCGGGGGTGTCGCCGCCAACGTACCGCGTGACCTGGTCCAGCTGGTCGGTGGGCACAAAGAGCCGGTCGCCCGGGGCGCCGCGCTTGGACGGCGCATACTCCAGCACGAGGTATTCGCGCACGCCGTCCCCGCCGCCTGCCACCCTGCGCTGGATCAGCTCCACAAACCGGCCGATGCCGTGTTGTTCGTGCACCACGGAGTCGCCGGCCTGCAGCTGCAGCGGGTCCACGGCGTTCCGCCGCTTGGATGGCATCCGGCGCATGTCCTTCGTGGACCCGGCGGAGGTGCGCCCCAGCAGATCGGCTTCGGTCAGCAGTGCGAGCTTGAGCGAATCCAGGACAAAGCCGCGTCCGACGGCGGCGGTGGTCACCTCGATCAGCCCGGCCTGGGGCTCGTCGTCGAGCGAGTCCACCCGGGCGCACGGGATGTCATTGTCGTGGAAGAGCTCGGCGAGGCGCTGCGCCGGGCCGGGCCCTTCGGTGACGACGACGATCCGCCACTGGTCGCGGATATTGGAGCCGATGAAGTCCATCATTTCGGCCACATCGCCCTGGTAGCCGCGGGGTTCCCTGGCGTGCAGGTTGAGCACGTCCACGTCGGGCAGCAGCTCCTCGTCGGTGGCGAGCGAGGTGATGGACCACCAGGAGACGCCGTGCGCGAGTGCCGCGGAGCGGGTCTCGGTCAACGAACGGAAGCTGGCCGAATGCAGGGCAACGGAGGCAGCCGAGGTCAAACCTGTGTCCAGCACCAAAGGTGCCGTGCCGCCGTCGGAGGCCGTGGACCAGGCCGCCGCGAGGAATTCCTCGTTGGTCGCGGCAAGGTCGTGGGCGCGGGTCCGGACCTTCTCGGGCTCGATCACGACGGCGATGGAGCCGGCCGGGAGCTGGTCAAGGAACGGGACCATGGCGTCCACCAGCACGGGGGCCAGCGACTCCATACCTTCGACGGCGATGCCGCCGGCGATCTTTTCCAGCATGTCCGCGGCGGCCGGGAGCTGGGACTTCAGCGTCGCGGCGCGGGACATCACCGAGGGGGTGATCAGTATTTCGCGGCACGGCGGGGCATGGAGTTCGGTGGGGTGGTGCACCCCGGGCGCCGTCAGCGAGCGCTGATCGGCGACGGCGAACCAGCGCATCTGGTTCACTTCGTCGCCGAAGAACTCGACCCGGATGGGGTGGTCCTCGGTGGGCGGGAAGACGTCCAGCATTCCGCCGCGGACGGCGAACTCCCCGCGGCGGGTGACCATGTCCACACGGGCGTAGGCGGCGTCGGCGAGGCTCCGCACAACACTGCTGAAAGGCGTCTCCTGGCCCACCTTCAGGGTGACGGGCACCAGATCACCGAGACCGGCGACGATCGGCTGGACGACGGCGCGAACCGGGGCCACAACGACGCGAAGGGCCCCGCTCGTGGATGTCCCAGGGTGGGCGAGCCGGCGCAGCACGGACAGCCGCCGTCCGACAGTGTCTGAGCGCGGCGAGAGCCTCTCATGCGGCAGGGTTTCCCAGCTGGGGAACTCCGCGACAGCATCTGCCGGCAGGAAGGCGCGCAGGGCCGCGGTCAGGTCTTCGGCCTCACGGCCGGTCGCCGTGACGGCGAGGACCAGCGGGGCGGGCCCGTCGTCTCCGGCAGCGCCGGCTTCATTCGCCGCGAGGGTGGTGAGGCCGTCGACCATTTCGGCGAGCAGGGCGGACCGCATTCCCGCCGGGGCGCTGATCTGGTAGTCCTCGCTGCGGGCGGCGAAACCGCGGGCAGCCGCAGCCTGGACGCGGGCGTAGTTCCGGTCTTCGGCGAGGACCCGGCGCAGACCGGTGAGAGAGGGGCCGTTGAGGCTCATGGCTGGAACTCCTGATGGGATCACGGGGACGCAGGCAACACGAATACCCGGAATTCGTGAGAATCCCGGGTCCTTTAAGCCTACCGCGGAGCCGGGGACGGTCAGGCCCGAGCGGCTAGGCTTGCAGCACGGACCGGTCCGCGGCGGCCTGCGCTCCGAATGGCCTTTATGGGCAATGACGCATTTTCGGCAATCACGAGGAGCCAACCATGAACGCCACCCCCACAGCGGCGAACCCGAAGACGGTGCTCGTCACCGGCGCCACCGGTTACATCGGCGGGCGGCTGGTCCCCCGGCTGCTGGAGGCCGGGCACACGGTCAAGGTGATCGTCCGGACGCCGGCCAAGATCGCCGGCGTCCCGTGGCTGAAGGACGTGGAGGTCGTTCGGGGCAGCCTCGACGACGGCGACGTGCTGCGGGAGGCACTTGAGGACGTCGAGGTCCTTTACTATCTGGTGCATTCGATGGCTACCGGATCGGGCTTCGAATCGAAGGAGAAGTCGATGGCCGAGACAGTTTCCTCGGCCGCCACCGAGGCCGGAGTGGCCAGAATTGTCTATCTGGGGGGCCTGCACCCGGCCAATGCTGAGCTTTCCACCCATATGAGGTCACGCGAAGCCGTGGGCAAGGTCTTCCTCGACAGCCCGGTGGACGCGATTGTATTCCAGGCCGGAGTGGTGATTGGCTCCGGCTCTGCATCCTTCGAGATGATCCGGCACCTGTCCGAGACGTTGCCTGTTATGCCGGCTCCCAGCTGGGTGCGAAACAAGATCGAGGCCATTGCCGTCCGCGATGTGCTCCATTATCTTTTGGGGGCTGCATCACTGGAAGGCAAGATCAACCGCACTTTCGACATCGGATGCCGCCAGGTGCTCAGCTATGCCGGGATGATGAACGAGTATGCCGCCGAGGCCGGGCTCCCACGCCGTCTGGTGCTCGCGCTTCCGATCCCCGCACCCAAGCTGGCCGGCATGTGGGTGGCCCTGACTACCCCGATTCCGCTGTCGATGTCCCTGCCGCTGGTCGAATCCTTGCAGCACGACGCCGTCTCCCGCGAACACGACATCGACGCCTACATCCCTCCGCCGGAAGGAGGCCTCACCCCGTACCGGCGCGCCGTGGCCCTCGCCCTGGGCAAGGAGCGCGGCGGCCAGGTAGAAACCACCTGGGCAAGCGCCGGAGCCGACGCCGATCCGCTCCCCAGCGACCCCGAGTGGTCCGGGCACCGGGTCTACCTCGACGAGCGCAGCTACTCCAGCGAGGTGGACCCCAAGCACGTCTGGACCATCATCGAAGGCATCGGCGGCCGCAACGGCTGGTACTCGCTGCCGCTGGCGTGGCGGGTGCGCGGCTGGCTCGACAAGCTCACCGGCGGGGCGGGGCTGCTGCGCGGCCGGCGCCACCCGCATCTGCTGGCCGAAGGTGAAGTGGTGGACTGGTGGCGTGTCGAGCGGATCGACCGCGGCCGGCTGCTCCGGCTGCGGGCCGAGATGCGGGCGCCGGGCCGGGCCTGGCTCGAGCTGTCCGTGGAGCCCGAGGGAACCGGCAGCTGTTACCGCCAGCGGGCCATCTTCTTCCCGAAGGGCCTCAGCGGGCGCCTGTACTGGCTTGCGGTGCTGCCCTTCCACAGCCTGATCTTCCCTGCGATGTCGCGGAATATCACGGCCGCTGCCCGGGACCTCCAGGCACTCGAATCGGAGCCGGGCGGGCACACCCCGTAGGATGTTTGGAGCCCGAAACGTCCAGTTCCACCCCACGGAGGACCCCCATGGCCCTGAGTGCATCCACCACCCTTCCGCACAGCGTTGACCGCGTTACCGCAGTTTTCGTGAACGAGGAGTTCCTGCGCCACACGAGCGAGCTCGTCGGCGGCACCCTCGAATCGTTCGCGGTGGACGGCGATCCGGCCGGTGCCTTCAGCACCACGACCGTGCGGACCGTCCCCACCACCAGGATGCCGGACATCGCCCGGAAGTTCCTCGGCGAAAGCCTCAAGGTGACCCAGCTCGAGGCCTGGGATGCGCCGGCTCCCGACGGATCCCGGCAGAGCAACATCTCGCTGAAGATCGCCGGCACTCCGCTCGATGTGAACGCCGTCCAGCGTCTGGTCGCCGACGGCGGGAGCACCCGGATCGAGCTTGAGGGCACCGTCACTTCCTCGGTGCCGTTCCTCGGTGGCAAGATCGCCGAGGCCGCGGAGCCGATGGTCGGCAAAGCCCTGAACATCCAGTCGAGCCAGGCCCAGGCCTGGCTCGAAAGCCACTAGCGCATGGCGCTGCCGGCAGTCCTGGCCGTCGTCCTGATCCTGGCCGGCGTCTGGTCCCTCGCCGTCTGGCCGCAGTTCCTGCGCCGGGTGATGAAGGATCCAAGGTCCCGCGATGCCGGCGGGAAAGCCACCCGCTTCCTGACCGTCCACATCGTCCTGGTGGGCATCTCGATGCTGTTCGGGGCGGCGACGGCGGCCATCGGAATCGCCGGCCTGCTCGGCTAACCCGCCTTGCCTGCCGGATTCCGTGCCGGCTGACCGGGGTCCGTCGCGGCCGGGACGAAAACACGTAGAGACTTCGCTAGTGACGGCCCGGAACGACTGCTAGTATCCGAACCAAGGTGCCGGTCGGAGAGGCCATTTGGCGCCCGTTTCCTCCGGACTGCGGGGCTCCGATGACTGAACATCCGATCACAGAAAAATCGAACGCGGCATCATCGACGGCCGCGGCCAAGGCCCTGAAGCAGCGGTCTGTCAGGATCGACATCGTGCGGCTGATCGGGCTGCTGGTCGTCGTCGCCGGGCATGTCTGGGTGCAGTACCCCATCGGCGGGTACGTGGCGATCTTCTTCGTCCTTTCCGGCTACCTGTGGTCCGCCAAACGGTCCGTGGCCGAGGATCTCCGCTACCAGTCGTGGAAGCTGCTGATCCCCTATTTTGCCTGGCTGGCCATCCTCGCGGTGCCGTACTTCGCCCGTGCCCTGACCGGGACCAGGGACGAGGTCAGCCTGGGCTCACGGGCCCTTGACCTGCTCTGGGGCGGGGAACGCGCCACCACTCCTTTCACGGCGTTCTGGTTCATGACCGCGATCTTCGTCGCCGCCATCTTGTTCCGGATCCTTATGCTCGCGCCGCGCTGGGTCTACTACGGCTGCCTTGCCCTGGCCCTCGTGGCCAGCATCTTCGACGAGCAGCTCCTCGGCGGCCTGCCCTTTGCCGTGGATGTCGGCGCGGTGTCCATCCTCTTTATGGCGGCCGGGCACGCGTACCGGAAGATCGAGCCCAAGGTCGGCCGCTTCTCGGCCGGCGCCGCGGCCGTCGTCGTTGTGTGCGGCGTCCTCGTCGCGACCGGAACCAGTGCCCGGATGACGCTGAAGTCAGGCGACTTCGGCACCCCGGTGCTGAGCATCGCCGTCGCCGTCCTGATGGCCCTCGCCGCCATGTCCCTGGCCCGGCCGCTGGCCGACGCCCTGCCGGAAAAGGCGGGGCACACCGTTTCCCGGATCGTCCAGATGGGCACCCCCATCATCCTGCTCCACGCGGTGCCGCTTTGGCTGCTGCCGGACAGCGTTCCCCAGATCGCCGAGTTTGTTGCGGCCTGCATCTTCCCCGTCCTTGTCGCCCTCATCCTGCTGCGGTTTCCCGGTTCCCTGGCCCGGCGGACCCTCATGCCGGACAAGGACCATCATTTGCTGTGAGCCCGGCGCTAGAATCAGGAAAACGTCAGTGCCTTCGGAAAGGGGCGCCCTTGAAACCCCATCGCATCGCCGCATGGGGACTCGCCGCCTATGTCGTGATCCTTGGCCTCATCACCCTGTGGCCAACCCCGGTGGACCGCGGCGCCGGAGGCGAGCTGGTGATGAAGGCATTGCGCAGGCTGCACCGCTTGGGTGTCCCCGAGTGGGTTGACTACGGATTCGTGGAGGCCGCCTCCAATGTGCTGCTGTTTGTGCCGCTGGGCGCCCTGGTGGTCTGGATCATGGGCCCCGGCTACTGGTGGGTCGGAGCGGCCGCAGGACTGTTGTTGTCCTGCCTCATTGAACTGGCGCAGTTCGCCTTCCTGCCGGCCCGCTACCCGACGCTTGCCGATGTTCTGGCCAACACCGCCGGCGCCGCGCTCGGCGGCCTGTTGATCCTGCTGATCCTGCATGTCATGGCGCGGCGCGAGGATGTGCGAAACCCTGCCCCTGCACGTACGCTGTGATCAGATCTTGCTCTTTTGAACACACCCCGTGGGGAGGAAATCGGAACTATGCGGATCTCGGTTATTGGTTGCGGGTATCTCGGCGCCGTCCATGCGGCCTGTATGGCGAAGCTCGGACACGATGTGGTGGGCATCGATGTTGACGAAAACAAGGTAGCCCAGCTCTCCGGCGGGCATGCGCCCTTCTACGAGCCGGTGCTGGATGATCTCCTGAGCGAACTCGAAGAATCGGGACGGCTGCGGTTCACCACCGATATGTCGGCCGCCCGGGGGTCCGAGGTCCATTTCATCTGTGTGGGGACCCCGCAGAAACGTGGCGAAAACGGTGCTGACCTTCGCTTCGTCGACGCGGCCGTCGAATCACTGGCCGCCTATGTCTCGCCGGGCGACGTGATCGCGGGAAAGTCCACGGTGCCGGTCGGCACCGCGGCGAGGCTCGCCGAGGTCATCGCGGAAACGGAGCCGGGCGCCACCCTGGTCTGGAACCCCGAGTTCCTGCGCGAAGGCCACGCGGTCACGGACACCCTGAACCCGGACCGGTTCGTCTATGGTGTGCCCGACGGCAGCGAAGACAATCCCGCCGTCGCCGTATTGGACCGGCTGTATGAGACTCCCCTCGCCGGCGGCACGCCGCGGCTCGTAATGGATTATGCGACGGCGGAGCTGGTCAAGACCGCAGCCAATTCCTTCCTCGCCACCAAGATCTCCTTCATCAACGCCATGGCCGAGGTCTGCGAGGCCACCGGTGCCGACGTCACCCGGCTGGCGGACGCGATCGGGCTCGATGACCGGATCGGCAGGAAGTTCCTCAACGCCGGTATCGGCTTCGGCGGCGGCTGCCTGCCCAAGGATATCCGGGCCTTCATGGCACGCGCCGGCGAGCTCGGTGCGGACCAGGCCCTGACCTTCCTGCGCGAGGTTGACGCCATCAACATGCGGCGCCGGACCCGGGTGGTTGAACTGACCCGCGAGCTCTGCGGCGGCTCACTGATGGGCCAGCGGATCGCCGTGCTGGGCGCGGCCTTCAAGCCGGAAAGCGACGACGTCCGGGATTCGCCGGCCCTGAGTGCGGCCGCGCAGCTTCAGCTCCAGGGCGCCGTCGTGACCGTCACCGATCCGCAGGCGCTCGCCAACGCATCCAAACGCTTCCCGGAGCTCCAGATGGAACCGGACCTCGAGGCCACCCTGCACAAGGCCGACGCCGTGCTGCTCCTGACCGAATGGAAAGCGTACCGGGATCTCGATCCGCATAACACCAAAGCGCTCGTGACGGCGCCGCGGATCCTCGACGGACGCAATGTCCTGGACCCGGCCAAGTGGCGGGCCGCAGGCTGGACCTACCGGGGCCTCGGCCGGCCCTGACCCGGCGTCCGCGCCAGGTGGTCCGCCCGAGAGGGCCTCAGTTCGAAAGCGCCTGCCCGAGCGCGTCCTCGGCGGCAACCCAGGAGAGCATGGCGCACTTGACCCGGGCGGCGTAGCGGGCCACGCCCTCAAACGCGGCCGCATCCCCCAGCACCTCAGGATCGGCGGCCACCTTGCCGCGGGAGCGCAGCACTTCACGGAAGCTGTCTATCACGGTCCGCAGCTCCTCGGCCGTTAGGCCTTCGGCCAGGTCGGTCAGGACAGAGGCCGACGCCATCGAGATAGAGCAGCCGTCGCCGTCCCAGCGCAGTTCGCTGACCAATCCGCCGGCCACGGAGACGCGGACGGTGATCTCGTCCCCGCAGACCGGATTGAGCTGGTGTGACTGGCCGCTGCTCGCACCTCCCGGGACGGCCGTTCCGGCCAGTCCGCTGCCGTGCCGTGCCTTGGAATGCTCCAGGATGATCTGCTGGTAGAGCTGGTCGAGACTCATGTGCTGCCGTCCTCAGGCTTGGAAGTATCCGCGGACACCGGCGACGGCGTCGAGAAACGCGTCCACATCGTCGGTGGTGTTGTACAGGTAGGTGCTGGCGCGGGTGCTCGCTGTCAGGCCGAGCCGGCGGTGCAGTGGCTGGGCGCAGTGGTGGCCCACCCGGACCGCGATGCCGCGGCTGTCCAGGAACTGCCCGACGTCGTGCGCGTGGACGCCCGCGACGTCGAAGGCCGCCAGGCCGATCCGTTCCCGCCCGGCCGCCGGACCGAGCACCCGGATCCCTGGGATGGCTTCGAGCCCCTCCACGAGCCGCTGCCCCAGCTCCGATTCCCAGGCGTGGATGCGGGAGAGCCCGGTTTCGCTCAGGTAGTTTGCGGCGGCGGCGAGGGCCACGGCCTGCGAGATCCGCTGGGTTCCGGCCTCGAAGCGCTGCGGGCTGGGCAGGAATCCGGCGCGCTCCATCGTCACGGTGGTGATCATCGAGCCGCCGGTCAGGAAGGGCGGCAGGGCGTTGAGCAGTTCGGAGCGTCCGTACAGTCCGCCGATTCCGGTCGGCGCCAGCATCTTGTGCCCCGAGAAGACGGCGAAGTCCACGTCCAGCGCCTTGACGTTTAGCGGCAGGTGCGGTGCGGACTGGCAGGCGTCGAGCACCACGAGGGCCCCGGCGGCCCGGGCCAGCCCCACGAGGGTGGCCACGGGGTTGATGGTGCCCAGGACGTTGGAGGCGTGGGTAAAGGCGAGGACGCGGGTCCGGCTGTTGATGATCCGGGCAGCGGCGTCCAGGTCCAGGGCCCCGCTGTCATCGACCGGGATGAACTTCAGGGTGGCCCCGGTCCGCTCCGCCAGCTGCTGCCAGGGAATCACGTTGGCGTGGTGCTCCATCTCCGTGACCACGAGTTCATCACCGGCGGAGAGGGCAAAGCGGGCAGCTTCGGGGGCGGCGCCGGGAAGGGAAGCGTTGAGGAACGAGTAGCTGAGCAGGTTCAGGCCCTCGGTGGCGTTGGAGGTCCAGATGAGCTCATCCGGTTCGGCCCCGATGAAGGCCGCGACCGTTTCCCGGGCGTCCTCGAAGGCTTCGGTGGCCTCCACCGCGAGGTGGTGCGCGCCCCGATGCACGGCCGAGTTCCGCTGTTCGTAGAATTCCTGCTCTGCTTCCAGCACGCTGACGGGGTTCTGCGAGGTGGCCCCGGAATCCAGGTAGACCAGCGGCTGGCCGTTGACGCTCTGGTGCAGGATCGGGAAGTCATTGCGGATCCGCAAGACTTCCTCGTTGCCCAGTGCCCGGGCTGAGCGGAGGAGATGGGCTGGGGTGGCAACCATGGCAGGACTCCTGGATCGGCTTTCGCTGCGACGCACCCGGTCCGCTGGCAAGGCACGGACTAATACGTCACACGGATTAACCCTAATTATCCCACGTTCTGGCAGTCGTTCTTAGCGGCCACCGCACGGAGCCGTACGCCGCGGAACTCAAGCGGCGGGCCGGCGTCGTAATTCTTCAGCAGGGAGAACCACCGCCCGCCGTACCGGGTGTCCCCAGCAAGGACGGTCCGTGCGGCCGCTTTGCCGCCCACCCGCCGGACGGCGACATTCCACGGCGTGACCGAAACGACGAACTTCACCCATTCCCGCGGCGCCGGCGGCGGACTTCCGGCGGACCCCAACAGGACCGGGGCCGGCCCGCCGCTGTCCTGGCGGTACAGCCTCATCGTGCCGTCTGCCCCGAAATCGAAATGGTAGCCGGCCACCGGCCCGCCGGGTCCTGCCCGGTAAGGCGCGTCCGTGTCCTGCCCGAAGCCCACCCCCGCCCCAGGCTGGCCCGGGGGCAGCGCCTCGGGCCAGCACAGCTCGAACTCAAGCTCCCAATCCGGGGAATCGACGGCTTCTGCCATGGATCCAAGCCCGTACCCGGACCGCTCCGGGCTGGCGATCCGGACGGCGCCGTCCACGAAGGCCGGCTGCTCATACCACACGCCGTCCGCCTGCCAGGGCAGGTCGCCGGTGCCGCGCAGCCCCTCGGCAAAACGGTCCTCGCCGCGCGGCGCTGCCTGGTGCAGGACGTGGCGGACATTGGAGCAGATGAACCCCCGGACCCCCAGTTCCCGCAACCGCGTATGCTCGCTTCGCCGGTGCACCTCCCACGCGATGACCGGCTTACCGGAGTCCACGAGTTCGCGGATCTTGTCCTCCGGCGCCGTGTGGTGGATCCCCAGCATATCCACGAGCGGGATGAGCTCGGCGATCCTGTTATGGTCCGCCGTGGTGAGGTAGCCCCAGGTGGTGTAGCCGCTGGCCGCAGCCTCGGCGTGGGCGGACGACGCCGCCGGCTGTTTCCACACGATGTGTTCCCGCGCCGCCGGATAGCCTTCCAGCAGCCTGAGTATCCGGTCCGCATTGGTTCCCTGTTTGTCTTCGAGGAAGATCACATGGCTGCCGGCGAACCGGCCCAGGACTTCGCTGAGAAGTGGGATCGGCGCCAGGGGCGTGGCAGGCCCGAGCCAGGCCCGCGCGTCGTTGCGCAGCGACTCCAGGGCCGCGTAGGACGCCCTGGCGATGGTCAGATCGATCCCCGTCAGCCGCTTGGTGTTCAGGTCGTGGTGGCAGACCAGCACACCGTCGCTCGTGGACGAGACGGACACCTCGATCGCCTTCAGCCCGGCCGCCGCCGACTCGGTGTAGGCGAGCATGGTGTGCTCGGGCCAGTTGTCCCCCGAGCCACGGTGGGCGATGAAGAACGACGGCGCCGAGAGCAGCTCCCCGATGCTGAAGGGGCCGGTGGCGCCGGGCGCCGCGACGGCTCCCTCGGTTACAAAGGACCGGGCTGCGGTGGCCGCCGGAAGGAATCCGGGGCTGCGCCGGGCGGTGACTCCGAAGGATCCGGGACACACCGAGCACCCGTTTACGCCAAGCAAGGCCCCGGCTGCAGCAAGCCCCAGGAACTGCCGGCGGGCGATCATTGTCAGCCTGCGGGCCCGGCCGGGGTCAGGGCATCGAGTGGTCGGGAGGCGTCCGCCGCGGCTGCCTCGTCGTGCGCCTGCCGGGCACGCTGCCCGCGGGCGCGATCCTGCACCTCGTCCCCGGCGATGATGACCATGGCGAGCACCGTCCAAACGAGGATTCCGGCCGCGGAGCGGGTGGCAAGTGAGCTGTAGGTCTGCGGGATGATGACGGCCATGATTCCGGCCAGCATCAGGCCCTTGTAGCCGTTCCTGGGACCCTTACGGATCACGATCACGGCCATCGAACCGAAATAGAGCAGGGCGAAGACGATGCCGAAGTCAATGCTGTACATCAGGATGGGGTTCTCGAAGCTGGTCTCAAGCCCCACCTGGGTGGCCAGCCGGTAGCTGGAGCCAATGCCGTCACCGGCCAATGCGTAGGCATTCCAGCGGCTGAGGAAGTACTCGAGGGCCAGGCTGCGTGCCTGCGCGGAACCGGAGTCATCGACAACCCTCGCCGCCACCCCCGCAACGAGGGGGGAGACCATGATCCCGGCGGCGGCCGCGGCGGCCCCCACCACCATCGCCACCTTGATCCAGGCGCGCATTCTGGCCAGCAGCAGCGTCGCGGCCACTGTCACGGCCAGCGAGGCCAGCCCCACGCGGGACTGCGTGATGAGGACACCGACGACCATCAGGACAAGCATCAACGCCTGGAGCCAGGCCTGCTTCAGCCCGGCCACGAGGGGCGCCGCGAGTGATATGGCGAGGGACAAGGCCAGCGGCTGGTCCAGGGTGGCCATCCAGCGGCCGGAGTCCCGGCCGAACCAGTACACGTTGCTGTAGCCAAATTCGTAGAACAGGAAGCTGTGCGTCAGCCACTGGGCGATCGCGATGAGACAGACGAGTGCCACGAGGGTCAGCACCACCGTGCGGAGCATTGACACGAGTCCCCCGGCCCTGCCGGCTTCCGCCAGCAGGAGCAGGCAGAACAGCACCGGGACCACGATCTGGTCCACCAGCAGCACGATCCCCCCGCCGGTGCTCGACATCGCCGTGGCCAGGAAGGCTGCCGTCATCACCACCCCAAGGGTGAGGAAAAGGAAGAAATGCCGGGCGAGCGCCGCCTGGACGCTCCACGGGTCGTGGAGCATCCGGATCAGAAAGATCGATAGCACAAGCCACGTTGCGGCGTGGAACGACAACGGCCCAAAGCTCACTCCGGTGATGAGCGAGGTGCCCACCGCGGGCACCAGCATCCACAGGCACAGGACGGCCCCGATCGGCACCCTGGCCCGGGTCCGGAGCAGGAAGGCGGCCAGCAGGCATAGTCCGATCCAGAGTGCCAGCTGCATTCAGACCACCATGCCCGGAGCGGGGCTTAGTTCAGCTGCGCTGTCGTGGCGGCTCACCCGTCACCGCCGGGGAGCGGCGTGCGGGACAGGAGGCTCCGAGGGCATGTCAAGCGGCGCCCAGTCGGTTGCCTGCTCCTGGGCCCGGAATCGTTCGGATGGCTGCTTGTAGGCTTCCGAGAGCCGCGCGGGTAGGGCATTGAGCACCACCCCGGCGACCTTGCTGTTGACCAGGTCGAGGTTCCGTAGGGCCGCCTTCAGCAGCACAGGTGTCACCCGCTGGTGCATGACCACGAGGACGGTGCAGTCCGCCTTGGCCGCCAGCAGTGCCGCATCGCTGTAGGGCTGCATGGCCGGTGCATCGACGATCACCCGGCTGTACTTTGCCCGCATCTCCCCCAGCGTCGCGGCCGCAGCCCGGCTTCGCAGAAGTTCCGTGGGGTTGGCCGGAACCGTGCCGGCGGCGACGATCTGGAGGCTCTCGTGTACGGTCGGCTGGATGACATTGGCCAGCGTGGTGCGGCCGGCCAGGACATCCGCGAGCCCCAGTACGTTGGCGAGGGCCAGTTCCGCCGCGAGCCGCGGGGTGCGGAGGTCACCTTCCACCAGCAGGACTCGTTCACCGGCCTCCGCCCAGGCCCGGGCCAGCACGAGCGCAACGCTGGATTTGCCTTCCCCTACCCGTGCCGAGGTGACGGCGACAACGCCGGAAGCCGGCATATCGGGAAAGTGATCGATGTTCGTCCGGAGCCGGCGGCCGGCCTCGTCCAGAAGGGAGACCTGGCGCTGTTCAAGAATCCGGGTAGCCTTTCGGGCGTCGGCACTGAGGGGGATCCGTGCGAGCAGCGGAAGTCCGGATGCCTCCTCCACCTGCTCGGCAGTCCGGAGCGTCTTGTCGATCAGCCGGCGCGAGACGGCAATCACCACGCCGGCGCCGAAGCCCAGAAGCGTCCCGAGCGCGAGGTTCAAGCCGACGCGGGGTGACACCGGCACAGTTTCCACGGTGGGCCCGCCCACCAGGTTCAGGACCGTCTGTCCGCTGCCCGACGCCGTCCGGGCGGCCTCCACCTCGCTCACCGCGGTCCCGAGGTTGTCGACAATCGTCCGGGCGACCGCCAGGGCCCTGGACTGATCCGGCAGGCTGACCACGATGGAGAGCATCAGCGTCGCCTGGTCCCCGGTGGCGCTGATGCTTTCGGAGATTTCGCTGGCCGGCAGGCCCGTGTTGCTGTTCCGGGCGAGCACCTCGGCGAACTTATCGCTCTTAGCGAGGCCGGCGAACCCGGCGATCCGTCCGCGGGAGAGTTCGAGGGCCTGGAGCGCCGACTGTCCCTGGCCCTGTGCCGAGACCACATAGAACTTGATGCTGCTCTGATAGACCGGCGGTGTCCGGGCGGTGACGAACGCCGCGGCGGCGAAACCGACCACCATACACAAGAGCACGATCCACCAGCCACGCACGATCGCGCGTCCGTATTCTGCTAGCTCCAATGGAACCCCCATGCGGCTTCCACGCCATGCCTGCACCGGCACGGTATTTCATGGTCCCCTGAAGCCCCATTATTTACTGCAAAACTTCCTTAAGGAAGCCTTTTCGCAACCCGTGTTTGCCCGCCGCCAGGATGGGACTTGCGAATCCTAGCCAAACCGGGAAGCCGGCCGTAGTCTTGCCCTAAGCCAGGGCGGATCCAAAGGTCTCAGCGACTCGTTTTAGTGGCGGGATCTAAGATTCTGCGCGCAGCAGTTCCGCTGACCCCAGCCGCTGGGTGATTTTCCGCCGCGGTCACGGATCCATGGGGGCATGATGAACAATGCTGGGCAGCACTTCTCGGTACTCGTGGCACATCCCAGTGCCGACCTCTACGGCTCAGACCGGGTCCTGCTGGAAACCATCGAGGGCCTGGTCCAGTCAGGCGCCCGCGTCCTGGTGACGCTTCCGGCGTCGGGCCCTCTCATCCCGGAACTCGAACGCCGCGGGGCGGCGGTGGTCCTCTCCCCCACACCGGTCCTGCGAAAGAGCATGTTGACAGCCCCGGGGATGCTGCGGCTGGCGGCTGGCTCCGTTCACGGCCTGCTCCGCAGCCTTGGAGTGGTCCGCGGCGCCCGGCCGGACGTCATCATGGCCAACACCATCACGGTTCCGCTTTGGACCGTCGTCGGGCGGCTGGCCGGTATTCCGGTGGTGACGCATGTGCACGAGGCCGAGGCAAATGCCTCCCGAGCCCTGCGTGCCGCCCTGGTCCTGCCCCTCCTACTGTCCAGCGGCATCCTGACCAACAGCCAGTTCAGCGCCGATACCCTGGCCGATGCGCTCCCGGCACTGCGTGGCCGGGCCACCGTCCTATACAACGGAGTCCGCGGACCCGCCAGGCCTGTGCCGCCGCGGGACGGACTCGACGGCGGGCTCCGGATTCTCTACATCGGCAGGCTCTCGCACCGCAAGGGGGTAGACGTCGCCATCGACGCACTCCTTAGGCTGCGCCGGGACGGCGTCGAGGCGCGGCTGGACGTTGTGGGGGCCGTATTCCCCGGCTATGAGGACTACGAGACCGGACTCCGCGAACAGGTGGCGGCCAACGGTGCGGAGGGGCAAGTGACCTTTCACGGCTTCCAGGACGATGTCTGGCCGTTCCTTGCCGGGTCCGACGTCGTGGTGGTGCCGTCGAGGCTCGACGAGCCGTTCGGCAACACAGCGGTGGAGGCTGTGCTGGCCTCCAGACCGGTGGTGGTCAGCAACACCTCCGGGCTCCGCGAGGCGGCCGCCGGGTACGGTTCGGCGCAATTCGTCGAACCCGGGGATAGCGCCCGGCTCGCCGCGGCGCTGGCCGGCGTCTCGGCCGGCTGGCAAGATTACCGGGCGAAGGCCCAGCTCGATTCGGCCGTGGCGGAACTCCGGCACAGCCCGGAGCACTACGGGAAGCTGATGGCCGGCCACCTGGCCGACGCTGCCGGCAGGCGGCGGTGACAGGCAACGCCGCCGGCCGTGCCGGCGAGGCGACGTCGGGAGCCGGCGGCGACGTGTCCGGGCCGAGCCATCCTGCCAAAGGCTCTTCCGGGCAGGACGGTTCCGGGCAGGACGGTTCCGGGCAGGACGGCCAGCCACCCGGCGGGACGGCCCGCAAGACGGCCCGCGGCGTCCGGTGGAGCTTCGGTGCGGTCCTGGCGCGGCAGGGATTCCAGATCGTCTGCGCGGTGGTGCTCGCCCGGATTCTGGGACCCGAGAGCTACGGAGTCATCGCCGCTGCAACCGTCTACATCAGCCTGGTCGCGCTGCTGCTTGACCAGGGCCTGTCCGCCGCGCTGATCCAGCGTGCGGACGTCACCCGCCGCATGGCCGGCGCCACTGCCGCACTGAACCTCCTGGTGGCAGGCCTGCTCGCTGCCGCCACCTGGTTTGCCGCACCGTGGGTGTCCGGTTTTTTCCGGGTGGGGGAACTCGAACCGATCCTTCGGGTGCTGGCATTCGCCATCCCGCTCAAAGCCCTTGCGATCACACCACGGGCAATGTTGTCCCGCGAGTTACAGCTGCACAAGGTGGGAGCCGCCGATATTGCGGCAGCTGCCGCGGGCAGTGCCGCCGGCATCGGCGCGGCCCTGGCCGGCGCCGGTCCCTGGTCCATGGTGTACCAGGTGGTTGCCACCGACCTCGTCTGCAGCGCCATGCTGCTGGCGGCGAGCCGGGGGCCACTGCCGAACTTCGGCTTCCGCGCGGTGGTGCCGCTATTGAAGTTCAGCATCAGCGTGTTCGCCACGGACTGCCTGGCCTATTTCTCCCGCAACGTGGACAACATCCTGGTGGGCCGTGTGCTCGGTGTCTCCGCCCTGTCCCTCTACGGCATGGCCTATCGGATTCTGGTGGTGCCGGTGCAGCTGATCGGCCAGACGGTCAACCGGGTCATGTTTCCGGCCTTTGCCCGGTCCGCTGACCGCCGCGATCTCGTGGCCGCCAATCTGGTGGCTGCCACCCGGATCCTGGCAGTCGCTTCCATCCCCTTGATGACATTTGTGGCCTGCGCAGCTCCTGAGCTCGTGAACCTGGTCCTCGGCCCCGAGTGGATGCCCGCCGCGGCGCTGGTCAGCGTCCTCGCCATCGGCGGTGCCCGCGAGACGGTCTTCTACGTGACGCCGTCCCTGATGAAGGGCCTGGGCCAGAGTTCGCTCATCATCCGGTATGAAATCCTGGCCGCCGTCGTGCAGGTCGGCGGCATCGTAGTCGGGCTGCAGTTCGGCGTGTTCGGAGTCGCTGTGGGCTACGCCGCGGCCGGCTTTGTCCTCACCCCCGTACTGCTTCGGATCCAGACCCGGCTTACCGGCGTGACGGCGAAGTCCCAGCTCTTGTCGATCCTGCCGGCCGTGCACTCGGCACTGTGGGGCGCTGCCGGCTACTGGGTGTGGTCCCTCGCGGAGGTTCACAGCCTGTGGCATTTGTTCGGCGGGCTGGCGATCTTCATCGTCCTGGCCCTCGCTGCGCTGTGGCTCTTCCACCGCAGGATGCTGCTCGGCTATGTGGACCAGGCGATGGCACTTTTCGGCCGGACGAGCCGCCGGCAACGGGACAAGCGACCGGCCGGGCAACCGGACAAGCGGGACAAGAGGGCAGAGGGAACCAATGACTGACGACGATTTCTCCTCCGGCGGACACGGGCCGGGACACGGGCAGGGACCTACACCCGGACTTGACCACGGAACGGGACCCGGCCCCGGACATGGCGTGGATCGCGGACTTGAGCGCAGGCCCGGGCCGGCAGCCGGCGGCATCGTCATCGCGGTGCTGACCTACCGGCGGCCGGAGGACATCGCCCTCGCACTGCCCCGCCTCGCTGCCCAGGCCGGAGCCCGCGACGGGGCCGGCGCCGCGGGCGCTGCTGCCATCGTCCTGGTAATCGACAACGATCCCGCGGCCAGCGCCCGGCAGGTCGTGGAGCAGTTCGCACGCACGCTGCCAGCCGGAACGGTCCGTTATGTCCACGAACCGAAACCCGGAATTGCCGCCGCGCGGAACCGCGCCTTGGCCGAGGCCGGCACCAGCGAACTGCTTGTCTTCATTGACGACGACGAAATACCCTCCGAGCGCTGGCTCGCCCGGCTGCTGGAGCTGCAGCGCTCGTCCGGCGCCGCCGCCGTCGTCGGCCCCGTCATCAGTGAGTACGAATACGAGCCGGAACCGTGGATTGAGGCGGGCCGGTTCTTCCGGCGCCGCAGGCTGCCCACCGGCTCCCGGCTGGATGTGGCGGCCACGAACAACCTACTCCTGGACCTCCGCCAGATCAGGGAGCTGCAGCTGTGCTTCGATGAGCGTTTCGGCCTCAGCGGCGGCTCGGATACGCTCTTTACCCGGCAGCTCGTGCAGCGCGGGGGAACCATGCTGTGGTGCGACGAGGCAGTGGTGGTGGACCGGGTTCCGGCGTCCCGGCTCACCCGCAGCTGGGTCCTGCGGCGCGCCCTGCGGAGCGGGAACTCAGCCACCCGGGTCAGCCTTGAGCTCAGCAACAACGCCGCCGGCCGCCTGACGGCCCGCGGCGTGTCGCTGGCGGCCGGGTCGCTCCGCCTGCTGGGCGGTTCCGCCCGGCTAGCGGCCGGTCTGGCGACTGGCTCGGAGGCGCAGAAGGCGATGGGCCTGAGGACGGCCGCGCGGGGCCTCGGTATGGCTTCCGGGGCCTTCGGTTACGTATACAGCGAGTACCGCCGAAATTAAGTTTACGAGCAGTTAAGTCCGCATTTCGCGGGGTCGAAAAATCCCTGCAATAACGCGGGATTCTCGGGCGTGTCTCAAGCGACACGCCCGAATGTTATCAAGCTGCAATGCGACATATGCTGCCGTTACCAATTTGCAACCCTCTGGGGCCTCGGATAGCGTGGGGACTCATTAGCCGGGGTCGGGGATACCCACGGAATCGTCAGCTTTGCAGCTACCACGGGTTCGCCCATGCCTAGGTCTCAGGCACCAGGTACTGCGCTGACACCGCACAATGCAACATACCGATTCGGCTTCAGTGCCGCTGGCAGACCAGGCCCCAGGCCGCACGCCACCCCGTTATGTCTCTGTGCAATTCCCTGTGCCCGGAACACGAGATTCAAAAGGTTGAGACACTATGGCCATTGGCCCCCCGAACAACAACATCCGCGCAGGCTACTTGAGCGTCGCGGCCCTCACCGTCGCAGCCCTCACGCTGACCGGCTGCGGACAGCTTGCGGCCCAGGAAGCGCCCGGCGCGACGTCGGACACCGGCGCCCAGGCCTCCACGAGCGAAGCGAAGGCTGCTGCCCCGGCTGCTGACTCCAAGGCAGCAGCCGTTGACACGCCCGGCACTGCTGCAGCCACACCGCAGGCTCCCGCTGATGCCGCCGCACCGGCTGCCCCTGCCGCACCGGCTGCCCCTGCCGCACCGGCGCCGGCCGTCCAGCCCGCCATCGCCATCCAGCCGCAGGGCAACGTCGCCGCGACGACGGCCTCCACGGCCCCCGCCGCCCGTGCAGCCCTGGCCGTCGGCACCTACCAGCCCTCCGCCGCCACCAGCGGCGTGGCTGCCGGCACCGCACTGAAGCCGCACAACACCTCCGGCGCAGACCTGGTCATCAGCCAGGACGGCACTGTCCTGGACGGCCTGGAGATCTACGGCGACATCAAGGTCCGCGCCAAGAACGTGACCATCAAGAACAGCAAACTGCACGGCGGCAAGGGAATCCCGGGGTCCAACACCGGCGTCGTCGACGCCAACAGCGCCGCGGTTGCCAACCTGGTCATCCAGGACAACACGATCATTCCGGACAGCCCGTCCTACTACCGGGACGGCATCGTGGGCCACGACTACACGGCCAAGCGGAACCACATCCAGGGCACCAACGACGGCCTCGGCATCTTCAACCGGCCCGGCGGCCCGGCCACGGCCAACGTGACGGCCGAAGGCAACTACATCCACTCGCTGACGTACTGGTCCAACGACCCGGCACATAGCAACGGCACGCACAACGATGGAATCCAGGTGCAGGGTGGCGAGAACATCCGCATCGCCGGCAACACCGTCGTCGCCAACTCCAACCCGGGTCCCGGCAGCGGTCCGAACCCGCGCGGCAACCACGCGGGCATCGGAATCATGCTCCAGCAGAATGTCGCCAAGCTCGCCAACGTCGTGGTGGAGAAGAACTGGGTGGATGACGGCCAGACATCCATCAACATCGACAACGGCAAGTACGCGAACATCACGGTGACTGTTGCGGGCAACAACCTCGGCCGCAACCAGTTCGACTTCGGCAGCGGCTCGAAGTACCCCGTCCGGATCATCAGCCGTGCGGCCAGCACGACGCCCGGCCTGGAGACCAACCGCTGGGCAGACAACCTTGCACTCCTCATCGAGGGCAAGACCGGCGGTATCCGCTACAATGGCTAGATTCTCCAGCTGACGGTAGCTCCCCGATGGAAGAGGGCCGGATCCTTGAATGGATCCGGCCCTCTTCTGTGCGCCCTTTTCCGTGCGGTCCTTTTCCGTAAACGGGTGCTGCTATCTCCTCAACCGAGTCAGCAACATCCCTCCGTGGCCAGGCCTACTTCGCCTTCAGGCCCAGGGTCGCGGAGGACCTGGTGTTGCCAAATGCATCGCTGCTCACGATCCGGTACTGGTGTGTGCTCCCGGGGGTGACCGTGTCCGTGTACTCCATCGTGGGCCTGTTCCAGAACGTTGTGGACTTGGATTGGGTGTTCACCACCACGCCGTCGCGGTACACCTTGTACGTCAGGTTGGTGTTGTCCCGGTCCCAGTTCGACTGCCAGCGGACCCGGATCTTGCCCGCCGACGGCGACGTCAGCGCCGGATTGATGGGGGACGAGGATGACACCGGCCCTTCGTTGTTCGGGGCGATGGAGCGGACCGCGAAGCGGACCAGTCCCTGCTGGCCCTTGAGGTTGACCTTCTTGAACTCGCCGCCCATCACCACGTAACTGTTGTTGCCGGTCACCGTCCACGGGCCTTGGCTCTGTCCGGTGGCCGTTCCCGTGTCCATCTCCGGGAACCACGTCAGCAGCGATGGCGCCGGCCTGCCCGTAAAGCTCGGGAACCCCTGTGTGTCCTTGGTCAAGGTCCCGGTGGCCGCCTTGCTGTAGGCCAGTGCCCGGTGCCAGGACTTGGGCGTCGTCTCGGGGAA
Organism: Pseudarthrobacter woesei; assembly: GCF_055412745.1. Lineage (NCBI taxonomy): Bacteria > Bacillati > Actinomycetota > Actinomycetes > Micrococcales > Micrococcaceae > Pseudarthrobacter > Pseudarthrobacter woesei. The sequence continues at coordinate 121,202 of NZ_JBVAYU010000009.1, read as the reverse complement.
GCCCTTCAGGTTCAGGCAGTAGTGCGAATGGCTGGCTTTGTACACCGCCGTGTTGTTGGCGAAAACGCTGTACGAGTCGCCGTGGCAGTCGTCGATCCACTTGATGCCCAGGTTGGACCAGTTCGCCGAGAACGATCCCTCGAGGTTTCCCGTTCCGCCGTTGGTACCGAGGATGTAGGCCGTGCCGTACCAGTTGCTGCCATCGCTGGACAGCGACGTGATGGCCGCGTTGCTGCCGGCATTCCGGACAACGTCGTTCACCGGGGTGGCCAGGCTGGCGCCGGTGGTGGCGTTCACGGCGCCCAGGCCGAAGCCGGGCCTGTTCTTGCCGTTCAGGGTGGTGAAGGCACCTCCGGCGACGAGCTTGCTGCTGTCCGGCGCCATGACGAGCGCATTCACGCGCCCGCCTGCGGCGTTGGGCTTCCACGCCAGCAATCCGCCGTCGGAAGCACGCACTGCCGCCAGCTTCGACCGCGAGGTGGATCCCACGGCACTGAACATTCCGCCCAGGTAGACCGTGTCGGATGTGGCCACGATCGCCCTGACGGTGGCCGACAGCTTCGGGGCCCAGCCGGAGATGGTGGCGCCGGTCCGCGGGTTGAGCGCGACGACCCGGCTGGCGGCCGTTCCGTTCACCGAGGTGAAGTCGCCGCCGACGTAGAGCCGGCTGCCGTCAGGGGATGCCGCCACGGCCAGTCCCTGGGCGTTGAGGGAGGCGTTGAACGTGGTGATCAGCTTGCCGGTGCTGAGGCTGAACGCCAGGATGTTCTTCCGCGACGCCGTCTGCGATCCGGCCGCCGCCCCGGCGGGCCGGGCGGTGTTGAACTTGCCCACCGCGTACACCGTGTCCCCGATGATCGCCTGCTGCCAGACGACGCCGTCGATCTGCACCGTGGGCAGGGCATCTGCGGTCACAGTCACGGGAGTCGCCGGATTGCCCGGGTCGACGGGCGAGGAGTCCGCGCCGGCCCCCGGGGCAGTCGTGAGGACCACGGCTGCGACGAGCGCGGCGCTGGCTCCCGCGGCTGCGATCCTGGCTCCCGCGCCGAAGCCCGACGGCGCCCGGCGCGGCGGATGGCCAATCCGAGGCGGCACTCCCTGGGGGCCAAGCCTCAGCAGGCCCCAATTCCTCCATGGAGATCTCATTGCATTCCTTTTGCTCAGTTTGAACTGCTCGATTCGAACGGCTCAGTTGGAATGGTTCGTGGAATAGCGCTGGCGGCACGGGCGCTGGGCCCGCGGCCTCGCCGGGCTTCGGCATGGACCGGGCGCCCTGAGCAACGCCTCTCATGTGAAACTGGTCGTCCTGGACCGGGTCCGGCGGCTGCCCCCGCAACCGCCGCCCCGGCGTCGTGCCGCCCGCTAGGCCGGTCCGACCACAAGGTCGTCGAATCGTGCCAGCACGGGCGCGTTCGTGGCGGAGCCTGAGAGGTAGGACAGCAGCCCGGTGGAACCGGCGGCCTGCAGGCTGGCGGTGGAATCCGTAATGGTCACGCTCCAGGCCCCCGGCTCCGCAGTCCCCGTCCGCCAGGTCTTCGCCCGCAGCGTGCTGGGGCCGGTTCCCGTGACCTCCACCCGGAGCTGCAGCTGCTGCCCGGCGGTGAGGGTGATCCCGGGGGTGAACTGGGCCAGCGTCGTTTCGACCCCGCCGGAGAGCCTGGTCAGCTGCAGTGTGGTGACGCCGGTCGACGCCACCTTCACCTTGCCGCGGTACTCGTCCGTTCCCACACGGCGACCGATCACGCCCAGATACGAGCCGCCGCCGTTTCCGATCTTGTCCAGCGAGGCCGTCACGAGCGAATTACTGGCGGTGGTCGACACCCCCGGCAGGAACGTGGACGGCCCCCTGCCAGCGATCAGGCTCATCAGGCCCAGTCCGCCGCTGACCGAGTACGAGGTGGCTGAGCCGTTCACGGACCAGGCCCCGCCGGTATCGGCTGTGCCCCAGCCGGAGGCCAGGGTACGGGCGAAGGCGTCCCGTGCGAGGGCTCCCCCGGCCGGGGCAACCGTGACGCTGCGGCTGGTGGTGCCGGTGGACCCGCCGTTGTCCGTCACTGTCAGGGTGATCGTGTACGTCCCGGCTGCAGCGTAGCTATGCGACGCCGTCGCCCCGGTGGCGGTGCCGCCGTCGCCGAAGGTCCAGGCGTAGCCGCTGATGGTGCCGTCCGGATCGGACGAGGCCGAGCCGTTGACGCCCACATCCAGCAGGTTGACGGTGTTGGTGAACGACGCCGTCGGGGCCTGGTTGCCGCCCGCTGCAACCGTGACGCTGCGGCTGGTGGTGCCGGTGGCACCGCCGTTGTCCGTCACGGTCAGGGTGATCGTGTACGTCCCGGCTGCCGCGTAGCTGTGCGACGCCGTCGCCCCGGTGGCGGTGCCGCCGTCGCCGAAGGTCCAGGCGTAGCCGCTGATGGTGCCGTCCGGATCGGACGAGGCCGAGCCGTTGACGCCCACATCCAGCAGGTTGACGGTGTTGGTGAACGACGCCGTCGGGGCCTGGTTGCCGCCCGCTGCAACCGTGACGCTGCGGCTGGTGGTGCCGGTGGCACCGCCGTTGTCCGTCACGGTCAGGGTGATCGTGTACGTCCCGGCTGCCGCGTAGCTGTGCGACGCCGTCGCCCCGGTGGCGGTGCCGCCGTCGCCGAAGGTCCAGGCGTAGCCGCTGATGGTGCCGTCCGGATCGGACGAGGCCGAGCCGTCGACGCCCACATCCAGCAGGTTGACGGTGTTGGTGAAGCTGGCCACGGGAGGACTGTTACCGGCGCCGGCAACGGTGATGCTCCGGCTATCCCCGGTGACGGTATTCCCGAAGGGATCCTTCACGACGATCCGGTAGCTGTGCGCGCCGGCGGCAAGGCCGGAATCGTTGAACGTCAGGGTGGGCCGCTGCCAGAACGTGGACAGACCTGAGACGGTATAGACCGGGGTGGGGCTGCCGTCGCGCAGCACCGTGTACGTCAGGTTCGTATTGTCGCGGTCCCAATTGGACTGCCATTGCACCCGGACCTGCCCGGCGCCGGGGCTGCTCAGTGTCGGCACGAAGTTCGTCGGGTTGACACGCGGCTGCTGAAGGTTCGGGGCGATTTCCTTGACCGCGAACCGTGACAGTCCCTGTTGGGGCTTCAGGTTGACGTTCAGGAACTCACCGACCATCACAACATAGTTGTTGTTGCCCGTGACCGCCCAGGGTCCCTGGGTCTGCCCGGTGGCCGTTCCTGTATCCATGTCCGGGAACCAGTTCAGCAGCGACGGCGCGGGCTGCCCGGTGAAGGAGGGAAAACCCTGGGTGTCCCTGGTGAGCGTTCCCGTTGCCGCTTTGCTGAAGGCGACGGCCCGGTGCCAGGACTTCGGCGTCGTCTCGGGGAACCCGCCCAGGTTCAGGCAGTAGTGCGGGTGCCCTGCGACATACACGGCGGTGTTGGAAGCAAACACTCCGTAGGAATCCCCGTGGCAGTCCTCCACCCACTTGATCCGGGCGTCGGACCAGTTGGCGGAAAATGCCCCCTCCAGGTTGCCTCCAGTGCCCTTGATGAAACCTGTTCCGTAGAAGCTCGTGCCGTCCGAGTGCAAGGAGAGGACGGCCGAATCGGTGCCCGCGTTCCGCACGACGTCGTTGGCTTGGATCGGGAAGCTGGCTCCGGTGGCGGCGTTGACCATGCCGAGCCCATAGCCTGGTCGGTTCGAGCCGTTCAGCGTCGTGAATTGACCGGCCACCACGACCTTCGTCCCGTCGGGCGAGATGGCCAAGGCATTGACCTGGCCACCGGCGGCATTCGGGGCCCAGGAGAGCAGGGCACCGTTGGAGGCGTTCACGGCCGCGAGCCGCGACCGGGCGGAAGATCCGACGGCGGTGAAGGTGCCTCCCAGCCAGACCGAACTGCCCATGGCGGAAATGGCCCGGACACTGGCGCTCATTTGCGGTGCAAAGGAGCTGATGAGGCTGCCCGTCACAGGATCCAGGGCAGCGACCCGCAGGCGCTGGACTCCATTGACTGTGGTGAAATCCCCCCCAATGTAGAGCCGGGATCCGTCCGGCGCCGCGGCGATCGAGAGTGCCTGGGCGTTCAGCACAGGAGCGAATCCCGGAATGAGGGCGCCGGTAGTCAGATTGAAGGCCAGGATGTTGCGCCGGGCCACCTGCTGTGTGCCCGCGGCGGCGTTGTAGGGCCGTGCGTTGTTGAATTTGCCGACCACGTAGACGGTGTTTCCGATGATCGCCGTTTTCCAGGCAACGCCGTCGTGTTGGGCGGTGGGCAGGCTGTCGGCCGTGACCGTTACCGGTGTCTTCGGATCGTTGGGGTCGACGGGGGCCGAATCTGCGACGCTGCCGGGAGCCCACGCCACGGCCCCCGCCGCGAAGACGAGAACCGCGAGGAGCGTAGTGGCGGCACGGCGTGCCAGCCGTAGGGGACGAGCGCGCCGCGGCCTCCCGGATCCGTTGGATCCGGTGGGTGCTGCCGTTGGTGTTGGCGCCTCGTATGCAGCGCCTGGTGTCCAGGCCATTGCAGTGTCCCTTCGCTTGTACTTCGTGAGTTCCCGCATTCCAACCGGCCCGCTCTCACCTGAGCCGTACATCCAGATCGTCAAACCTTGCCTGCACCGGGGCGTTGGTGGCGGTGCCCCAGAGGAAGGACATCAGCCCGACTGAGCCCGCGCCCTGAAGGGGTGCCGTTGCGTCGCCGGCCGTCAGCAGCCAGGTCGCCGGTTCGGCCACCCCGTCCTTCCAGACCTTCGCCTGAAGCGCGGCCGGCGATGCTCCCGTCACGGTCATCCGCAGCCGCAACTGGTCCCCTGCCGCCACGGTGAGGCCGGCCACGGCGGCCGACTGCAGGGTGGTTTCGGTGCCGCCCGCCACCCGAGTGAGGTAGAGGGTGGCACCGCCCGTGGCGGCGATCTTCAGCTTCGCCCGGTACTCGTCCGTCCCGATCCTCCGGCCGATCACCCCCAGGAACATCCCGCCGCCGTTCGCGATCTTGCTGGCCGAGACCTTCACCTGGATATCCGTGGCCTGGCTCGAGACCCCCGGAAGGAAAGCGAGCCGGGACACTCCCGCGGCGCCCAGCGCCATGGTGCCGACTTCCGAGCCCACGGCATAGTTGCCGGCGGTGCCGTTGACAGTCCAGGCGCCGCCGGTGTCAGCGGTCCCCCAGCCGGCTGTGGTGGTGCGGCCGAAGGCATCGGCCGCCAGCACGCCCACGGGCCCGGGGGCCGCGGTCACCGTGACAGGCTTGGTGACGGTGCCGGTGGTCCCGCCGCCGTCCGTGACCGTAAGCCTCACTTGGAACGTCCCGGCCGCGGAGTAACTGTGCGACGCCGTCGCTCCGGTTCCCGAGGCGCCGTCGCCGAAGTTCCAGTCGAAGGACACCACGGTGCCGTCCGGGTCAGCGGAGCCGGTGCCGTCAAAAGCCGCCTGAAGTGCGACAGCGGTGGTGGTGAACGCCGCCGTCGGAGCGGCGTTGGGCACCGGGTCCGGCACCGGTGCCCCGCCGCCGCCGGCCGTGAGGTCCAGGTTGTCGACGCGGAGCACCACCGGCGCGTTGGTCGACGAGCCGGAGACGTACCCCACGAAGCCCATGGCGCCGGCTGACTGCAGGGCCGCGGTGGCGTCGTTGACCGTCAGCTGCCATGCCGCCGGTTCCGTCGACGAGGCGCGCCACACCTTGCCGCTGAGCGCCGTCGGCCCGGTGCCGTCCAGCTTCAGCCTGATGATCAGCGGTTCGTTCGCGGCCATGGTGAGTCCCGCGATGGCCAGCGGTCCGGCAATCGTGGTTTCGGCGTTGTTGACCACCCTGGTGAGGTACAGCGAGACCGCACCGGTGCTCGCCACCTTGATCTTGGCCCGGTAGTCGTTGGCGTTGACCCGGCGTCCGACGAGGGAAGCGAACATGCCGCCGCCGTTGGCGATCTTGTCGGCCGAGACCGTGATCCTTCCGTCAAAGGCTGCCGTGGCCACGGCGTTGAGGTAGGCGCCGCGGCTGGCTCCGGCGGCGCCGAGAGTGACGGCTCCGGAACCGCTGTTGACCGCGAAGTTGCTGCCGCCGCCGGAGGCGGTCCACGCGCCGCCGGTGTCTGCGGAGCCGAAGCCGCCGATCGTGGTCCGGGCAAAGGCGTCGGCGGCCAGCGTTGCGTTGGCCGGCGGTGCCGTCACGGCAATGGTGTGGCTGGTGCTGCCAGTGGCGCCGTCGTTGTCGGTCACGGTGAGGGTCACTGTGTAGCTGCCCGCCTCCGCGTAACTGTGCGACGCCGTCGCGCCGGTTCCGGAGCCTGAGTCGCCGAAGTTCCATGCGTAGCCGCTGATGGTGCCGTCGGTGTCGGTGGAGCCGGTGGCGTCAAACTCAACGGCCAGGCTGGTCGTGGCCGAGGCGAACGCGGCAGCTGGTGCGGTGTTGACCGGCGGGGCCGTTACCGTGACCGGCTGGCTCAGGGCCGCGGTGGTGCCGGAGTTGTCCGTCACCGTGAGCGTCACCTGGTAGGTTCCGGCCGTGGCGTAGGCGTGCGAGGCCGCCGCCCCGGTGCCGGTGCCGCCGTCGCCGAAGTTCCAGCTGTAGGAGCTGATAGGGCCGTTGGCGTCGGAGGAGGTGCTGGCGTCCACCGAGACGGTCAGCCCGTCGACGGTGGAGGTGAAGGCGGCAACGGGAGCCGCGGGCGGAACGTTCACCGTGCGGCCCGATGCCACGAAGTGGGCCTGGATCCGCGGCAGCGACAGCGCTCCCGGGTAGATGGCGACGTCGTCGATCTGGCCGTTGAGGTAGCGGCTGGTGGGGCTGCTGGGCCAGTTGGACAGGTTGTCGCCGCCGATCCGCCAGTAGCCGTCGAAGGGCCAGGCGGAGGTGGTGTCGGTGCGGCCGGCGGCCGGGATGCCGTCGACGAAGAGCTGCATGCCGTTGGGGCCGAGCGTGGCCACAACGTGATGCCACTGGTTGTCATTGAACGTCCCGGCGGTGTTGACGGTGGTGCGGGTTCCCCTGCTGCCGCCGGGGCGGACGCCGAAGAAGATCCGTCCGGTGTTGTCCATGTAGACGTTCCGGTCGTAGTCCGTGGAGACCCCGGTCTGGGTGTTGCCGTAGCCGATGATCTGGCCGCCCTGGGTGGTGCCGGTCCTGACCCAGGCCTCAGCGCTGAAGGTGTTCGGCCTCGAGGCGAGCGTAGGGCTGCCGGCGACTCCGTCAGCGGTCCCGTTGAAGCTCGCGGCGGTGTCGGTTTCACCGTTCAGGGCCCCTGCGGCGCCGAAGCTGATCCCGGGCTGCACGGTGAGATCGTCCTTGCCGGCGAGGTCCAGGCCGGTGTCGCCGCCCGTGTCACCGAGCCGCCAGTAGTTGCTAGGCTGGTCCGCGATCACCTGCTGGGCGTAGCTGCCCGGCGCCACGGCCGAACCGGGCACCGTGATCGGCGCCGTGTCGCCGCGGGCCTCGTTGCCGAAGGCGTCGCGGGCGAAGATTCGGTAGGTGTAGCTCTGTCCCGGCACCAGGCCGGTGTCGACAAAGGTCATGCCGGGCCGCTTCCAGAACGTGGAGGCCTGGTTGACGGTGTGGATGATGTTGCCGTTGCGCCGCACCTCGTAGACCAGGTTTTCGTTGTCCTGGTCCCAGTTGGCTTGCCACCGGACCCGCACGCTGCCGGCGGCAGGGCTGGACAGGGTCGGCTTGAAGTTGGCCCCGGTGACGCGCGGGCCGCGCAGGTTCGGTGCAATGCTGCTCTTGGCGAACCGGGTAAGTCCCTGCTGGGGCTGGTTGTTGACGATGGTGAATTCGCCTGCCATGGCCACGTAGTCGCCGTTACCGGTCACTGTCCACGGGCCCTGGTCCTGGCCGGTGAACGTTCCGGCATCCAGGTATGGGAACCAGTTCAGCAGCGACGGCGACGGGTTGCCGGCGAAATTGGTGTACCCGTGGCTTTCTGTGGTGATGGTGCCCGCTGACGCCTTGCTGAACGCCAGGCCGCGGTTGAAGCTCCACGGCTCGGTCTGTGGGAACCCGCCGATGTTGCCGCAGTAGTGGGGGTGCCCGGCCAGGTACACGACGTCGCCGGCCGGATACAGCGAGTAGGAGTCGCCGTGGCAGTCCTGAAGCCATGTGGTGGAGTCGTCGGACCATTTGACGGCAAACATGCCTTCCAGGGTGCTGACCCGTTGAAAGGTGTAGCCGGTGCCGTAAACGTTGACGCCGTCGCTGGCAAGCGCGGTAATGCCGCCGCTGGAGCCGCCGCTCGTTCCGCCGTTACGGACGATGTTGTTGATCTGGAAGGGCAGGAGTGCGCCTAGCGCCGTGTCCACCTTGCCGAGGCCGAAACCGGGGTTGCTGGAGCCGTTGAGCGTGGTGAACGCGCCGCCGATCACCATACTGGCCCCGTCGGGCGAGAGCACCAGGGCGTTGACCCGGCCGTCGGTTGCCACCGGGTTCCAGGGAAGGAGGGCGCCGTTGGACGCACTGACCGCGGCGAGCCGGCCCCGGGCCACGGAGCCGACGGCGTTGAAGAGGCCACCCATGTACACAGTGGTGGAGGTGGCCACAATTGTCCGGACGGAGGCCGACATGCGGGGCAGGAAACTCGTGATCAGGGCCCCGTTTGCGGGGTTCAGGGCTACGGCCCGCCACACGGTGGCACCGTTGTAGGTGGTGAAACTGCCGCCGACATACAGCCGCGAGCCGTCCGGGGAGGCCGCGAGCGCCGTCACTTCTCCGTTGAAGCTGGGCGCAAAGGAATTGAGGAGCTGGCCCGTGGCCAGGTCGTAGGCGAGGATGTTGTTCCGGGTAACGGTGCCTGTTCCGGGGGCCGCATCCGCGGGGCGGGCGGTGCTGAAGTTGCCGCCCACATAGACGGTCGGGCCGATGATGACCTGGGCCCAGGCGACGCCATCGATCTGTGCCGTCGGGAGGCCATCGGCGGAGACCGTGACCGGGGTCGTAGGATTGGCGGGATCGGCCGGCGCGGTATCGGCGGAGGCCGGCATACTGGCGGCCAGCCCGAGCGACAAAGCCACCGCCGCGGCCAGCAGCAGCACCAGTATCTTCTTCGTTGCCTTCCACACAGCACGAATCGGCGGTGGACAGGGCGTGAACCCTGCATCTTTCGTCTGAGCGCTCCCCAGCGTGGCGTTCCGGAACATTGTCTTCCCCTCTAGTCCGATCGGTGTCTGGCGGCACTCATGCCGAGCGCCGCCACATCCTCGGCCGAATAGAGGCCTTGGATCCAGTGGTCGTTGCGGTTTTCTCCTACATTCCCTGCCATCAGCGTCCGGCCCTGGCTTCCCGGAATGATCGGGAAGTGCCGGGGTACCGGCCTGACCTGCCGGACCGGGATGCCCGCACGGAGAGCCACCCAGTGCAGCCAGATATCGTCGGCACTCGGGCAGACGGACAGGAAATGCTCCCCGCGCAGCTTCAGCTCCAGCAGCATCGCCGGCGGGTAGATCACCCCGGAAACCCCGGGGGCAAAATTGGTGGGCCGGACCGCGGTGTCATGTGCCCTGGCCCAGGTGCCGTAGGCGGCCATCTGGTCCCCCGAGACACCGATGATGCTGACCCAGTGTCCGCTGACGGCCTCGGGATGCCGGCGGTGGGCGGCTACCAGCAGGGCCAGCCAGTTCGACGGATAGATGATGTCGTCGTCGGCCGTTGCCAGCGGCACCGTGTGGCGCTCCACCGATTTCACATAGGGGTAGTACTTGGTGTGCGGGCCGTAGTTGGAGCTGAGCAGGACTTCGACGCCCCGGCGCTCAAGCCGGCGCAGCGACGCGGGACGTACCGCAAACTGCTCCGGAGAGTCCAGCCACAGCACGAGTCGCTGCGGTCTGGTCTTCCCCCGGGCAATGGATTCGATGGCGACTGAAACCGTGTGGATTCGGTCGCCATAGGTGGTCAGGGACACGACGACGGGGGCCGAGCCCGTGGCGGGTCCGCGGGCCACCGCGTTTCTGAGCCGAAGGTACGCGGTGGCGACGACTGCGCGGAGCCGCTTTGCCAGCTTCCTGCCACGGCGGGCCGTGGTACGGAGCAACAGGAGGGAAGGCAGGCTGTCCGGTGTCGTCGTCATGGCCTGCCTCCTTCCTGTCGGTTCGTGCGGGCTGCTTCCTGGGTACTTCTTTCTGTGGTCTTTCTCCGGTCAACCTTGCGGTGAGGGCATCTATGGGAGCTTGCCTTCGAACGTCGCAACCGGCGTTTCGGCCTCAAGGTTGAAGTAGATCTTCACCTTGTCCCGGGCCTCCGGAGGTACCGAAAATACGAATATGCCGACGCCGCTGGTGCCTGGCGCAACTGAGGCCGGGAACGTCAGCGCGTCCGGACCGCTGAGCTGGCCCGCCGGCTCCTGGTCTTTTCCGAAGGCGACGTCGACCACGGCAGCGTCGAGCGAGATCGCCTTTGTGGTGTCGTTGACGACCGTGATTTTGAACCGGACGGCCGGCCCGGCCACTTCGCCGATTCCTGTTGCCACACCCTGCACCGCCACGACGTCCGTGATGGTGGCGGAGACCCCGCCCTTCACGGCCTTTTTTGCCTTGATCTCGACCGGTGCCGCGGTGGGCTGCGGAATCTCCGCAAGTTCCTGATCGGACTTGCCCTTGCGGTCCACAGGACCGGGATCGGGATCCGTGCTCCCCTCGGCGGGTTTCGCCGCCGCGGCCGGCGGTGCTCCCGGGACGGCCGCACCGGGAGCTGCTTCGGAAACTGCATCAGGGGCCGCCACCGTTGGGCCCGGGGCCGCGGACGGCACAGCCTCTTTGGCCACGGAGTCGGACGGTGTGCTCGCGGCAGTGCCGGCATCGCCCTGCGTGTCGGCCGCGCGGGCTGCCCCGCCCTGGCCTGCAGCCCAGGCGACGCCTCCGAGCGCGAGAAGCGCCGATACTCCGATGGAGGTGGCGATGAACCGCCGTCGGCGCCCCGCCGTCAAGGCATTTTCTGCTTCGGTAGTGCCTGGTTTTTTCATTGCGTGGCTCCAGATCCGACCGCGCTGCCGGTAGCGGCAGTGCTGCCTGTAACTGCGGTGCTGCTTGCTATTGCAGCCGGTTCCTGCAAACGGTGCTTGCCCGCGGGGTGGGACGCCGGCGGGACGGTGGAAAGCTCGCGGAACCATTTGATGGAGGCCAACAGCAGGAAGGCTGCCGTGGCCGTGAAGATCAGGGTGTAGATGGTCAGGAACAGCGGTAGCGCGCCATAGAACACGAAGGACAGACAAAGGATCCCGTAGTCCATCGGGATGACCAGCACGGAGCGGATCCAGGACCTCCCGGTGGTGCTCGCAACGGATGCGCGGCCGGCCTGGCGCCGCAGCTGTTCAGTGAGGATCATGCTGAAGAACAGCACCGCCGACACAACAGCGGCTCCCAGCGGGACGAGCAGCCACCAGGTGTCGACCGCTCCAAAACGGTAGAGCCCGACTGCGAGCGCCAGCGGCATCAGCGAGGTCTTGACGGCGTCGACCATGTGGTCCAGCCATTCGCCGGCGGGTGATCCGCTGCCTTGCATCCGTGCCACCTGGCCGTCCGCAGAGTCCAGGGCGTACCCCACGACCAGGCACAGGGCCACACCGATCCCCAAGACGCCCGAAGGCGGAAAAAGCACGAGCAAGGCGATCCCCGTGAAGGTGAACAGCGCGCTGATCGCGGTGATGGCGTTGGGACCGAGACCTGTCCTCAAGGCCGCGGCAGCCAGGAGCCGACCCAGCCGGCGGTTAATGTAGCGCGAGTATGCCGGGGCGCCGCGGGCAGCTGTCTTCTGCGCCGCAGCCAGTTCCTTGACGGTGTCCCAGTAGCCCGTGGAGGCGATGCCGCTGGCAGCGCCGATCCCTTGGTCGATGGCAGTCATTGTCCGGCCCCCAGCCCCTGCTGAGGAGCCGCGGAGAAGCGCCGCGAGACTTTGGCGGTGGTAAGAACCCGCGATCCGGCGAGGTCCCGGCAGAGCTGCTCGTAACCATCCGCGACGAGATCCCAATTGAACCGGGCCGCGAGTTGCTGAGCCTGCTCGCCCCTGGCCTCAACATCCGATTCGGGGCCTTCCGCTTCCGCGGCGAGCCGCGCCACATCCTGGGGACCGGTGAAATAGCGCCCGGATTCTTCCAGGACCTCACGGTTGAAGTCGACGTCGTAAGCGTTCGTGGCGGTGCCGGAACCGATGGCCCTCAGGAGGGAGGGGTTCGTTCCTCCGACCGAGTGGCCGTGCCAGTACACCGTGGCGTTCGAGTACAGCTGGTCCAGCAGTTCCTGGTCCCACACTCCGCCGACAAAATGCACCCGTTCGTCACCGAGATCGTGCACCAGCCTTGTGTAGCGGTCCGAGTAGGGCGCCGAGCCCACGACGACGAGCGGGAGCCGGGCGGTGCTGCGGGCGAATCCTTCGACAATGAGGTGGACGTGGTTTTCGGGCTCGAAGCGGGCCACCACGAGGTGGTAGCCCTGCGGCACCAGGCCAAGCTGGGCAAGTTTGTCAGACTTTCCCTTGGCCAGCAGCGGCGCACCGTAGGCCAGGTAGACGGTATCGGCGTTGAACTTCTTCCGGTAGTAGTCCTGGATTCCGGCGGCGTCGGCGATCAGGGCGTCGGACCATCTGACGGCGAGCCGCTCCACCAGCTGGTAGTAGTTCCGGCCGGCCCGGCCCCATTTGGCGCGCTTCCATTCGAGCCCGTCGACGTGGGTGGCCACCGGTATGCCGGCCGCCCGGATCACCGGAAGGTAGGGGGCGTTGGCCGCGTTGAAAATGATCGCCGCGTCCGGCCGGTGCCGGAGCATGTGTGCCACGGAAAGACCCGTGTGGCTCAGGGTTTCCAGCGAGCGCTTGCGCAGCGCCCCTAGGTGGACGAGGTCCATCCCGAGGTGTTGGGCCGGCCTGTCCGAGGCCCCCCCGTCCATGTCACGGCAGTACACGCTCACGCGGTTGCCGCGCTGGACCAGCCGTTGCCCGATTTCCTCGATGGCGGTTTCGAATCCCCCGTAGCGGGCCGGAACGCCGCGTGTGCCCACCATCGCGATGTGGAGCCCGCTCATCTCCGTACCCCTTGGCGTCGGTGTGCCGGCTCCGGAGCCTGATTGATCAGTTCCAGGGCGGTGCGCAGGGCGGTGCTGGAGGTGTGGACGGTGTAGGGAAAGAAGACGACCTCCACGCCGACTGCATTGAAGGCGGCCGCCAGGCGGTCACCCTGCGGGGTTCCTTTCCAGTCGTCCCCCTTGAAGAAGACATTGAACCGCAGTTCCTCCCAGACCTGCAGTTTGTCCGGAACGACTTCAGCGAAAACCTTGTCCACGTAGCCGATGCTGCCGACAATCTCCATCCGCTCGGAAAGAGGGACCAGGGGCAATCTGCCCTTGGCCCGCTCCAGCATTTCGTCAGAAACGACTCCTGCAATCAGGTAGTCGCATTGGCTTTTCGCATGCTTAAGGATATTGAGGTGTCCGATGTGAAATAGATCGAACGCCCCGGGTGCATATCCAATTTTGAGACCCATGTCCTGCCACCTTCCCCTTTTGACGCCGGCCCAGACCAGCGTTTAGTAAGCCCCCACCGGATGCAGGATGACTCTGAGGGTTCGCCACAGAATCATGATGTCTCCGGTCAGTGACCAGTTCTCCACGTAATAGAGATCCCAGCGGACGCTTTCTTCCCAGCAAAGATTTGATCGTCCGTTGATCTGCCACAGCCCGGTGATGCCCGGCTTGATCAGCAGCCGGCGACTGACGTCGCCTTCATATCCCTCCACTTCGCCGGGCAGTTGTGGCCTCGGCCCGACCAGGCTCATGTCGCCCCGCAGGACGTTCCAGAGCTGCGGCAGTTCGTCCAGCGAGTACTTCCGGAGCCAGCGTCCGCACCTCGTGACCCGGGGGTCGTTCTTCATCTTGAAGAGCAGGCCCGCGCCTTCGTTCAGTTCCTTGAGATCCGCAAGATCCGCTTCGGCGGTCGTCACCATGGAGCGGAGCTTCATCATGTGGAACCGCTCGCCGTTCCGCCCGACCCGCTCCTGGCGGAAGAACACCGGGCCCTTGCTGTCCCGGACGATCACCCAGGCCAGGACGCACAGCAGCGGTGAAAGGAGCAGGAGCGCCGTGCCGGAGGCGACAATGTCGACGAGCCGCTTGAGCGTGTGCTTGACCCCGCTGAACTGAGGCAGCTCCACGTGCATGAGTGGCAGTCCTTCCACCGGCCGCCAGTGGATCCGCGGACCGGCGACGTCGGTCAGGCTGGATGCCAGGACCAGGCTCGTGTGGGTGCCCTCGAGCGCCCAACCAAGCTGACGGATGGAGCGTGTGCCGCCGTCCAGCCGCCCCGCCACCACCACCGCGTTCGCTCCGGTTTCGGCCACTCTCCCGGCGACCGAGTCAACGTCGCACAGCACCGGAACCCGGGTCGCGGAGATCTGCAGGTGGGTTTGCGTGTAGCCGGCCGGGAGGGCGGCCCCCACTACTTCGTAGGCAGCTCCGGAGACCTTGCCGAACTGCCGGACCACGTACTCCACGTCGCCGGGTTCGCCGACGACGATCACCTTGGACAGGTAGTGCCCGAAGTGCCGCTGGCGGTTCAGCCAGGCCCGCCATTGCCACCGGTTCACCAGGAGCAGCAGGGCCCCGGCCGGCAGTGCCAGGGCAAAGTAGCCACGGACGACGTTGATATCCAGGACGAGGAAGAGAATGGCTATAGCTCCGAAGGCACCCAGTGTTGCGTCGACGACGCGCTTGTACTCCTCCGAGCCGATCCCGAGGACGGTCTCATCGCGGGTGCGGTGAACTTCGAGTGCGAGGATCCAGGCCAGCAGGATGACCACGCTGACCGCCAGGTACGGGCTGCCGGATGCGGACTTGGAGAAGAGCGCTTCACCGGCCTCGAACCGCACGGTGTAGGCGGCCGTTACGGCGAGGACCATGATCGCAATATCCGTGAAGCGGAGCCAGCGCCTGTAGCGCCTGGCCCACGACTTTCCGGAATCCACCCGCGCTGCGGAGCCGTCCTGGTCGATGCTCCACGGCTTGTCCAGAGGCCCGGCGACAGCGGCCAGTGCGGCGGCAGGGCGGCGGAGCCAGCGGCTGCCTTTGGCGCGGTACCCGGCGCGGTACTCGTCAACCGCACTCATGCCAGTGCCACATCTTTCAGTGGCGCAGACCGTTTTAGGGAGCCGGCGGCGGCTGGGGGGAGAGCCTCGGTCTCAGAAGGCTCTGACGCCGCCGGCTCCGACCTTGGCGCACAGCTGCCGGCGAAGGCACCGTGCGAATCCAATGAAGGAGTTCGGAATAGGGAGGTCCCGGCACGACCACCTTCGCAGGTGGTGCTGGCTTCCCCAGCAGTGGCGAATAGGTTCGTGAACCCGTTCTTTTGCTGGTGTTGCCCGCGGCCAATCACCGCCCTGAAGTTACTCATTTTGAGACCTTTGTGAGTTGTTCTTGGGACTGACTTAAGTGAATCGCCAGGGCCCAATCAGTGCACGAGTAGCGTTTACCCGACTTCCTTTGCAGCCTTTGGGGTAGCACTACTTGGGGGTACTCCTGGACTGCCGGCGGACCACCCGCGTAGTACGCAGACACACTCGCCGCGAGACGCAGGACTTCGGGGGTCAGCCGGTAACGCCCCAGTTCAGCGCACTGCGGGTGACCGCAACGGTTGCCTTGGGCAACGCCGTCGGCTGTCCCGGAGATTCTTTGGCTATTGCCGGTTTTTGCCCTCGGAATTGGCGGCGGCGGCGCGGATCAGGCGCCGGGCGCGTCCCGATCGGTATCGAGGAGCTCCGCGCGGTGGCTGACCCCGAGCTTGGCAAAGATTCGGTAGAGGTGCCCCTCCACGGTCCGCTGGGAAACGCAGAGAACCGTGGCAATGTCCGCATTCGCGGCCCCACCGGAGACCATCTCCAGGACCTCGGCTTCCCGGGCTGTCAGCTCCGTGCCGTATTCGCTGCGGACGACGTCCATGTTCGCCGACATGCCGGCCTCCACCATCCGCTGGTGCACTCTGCGTTGGACCGCAGACAGCTTCCAGCGGTCCGGGTGTCGTTCGAGGCAGTTCTCCGCCTGCTGCGCCGCTTCCAGGGCCAGGAGCACCTGCCCGGCCGCCAGCGCTGCGTCGCTGATGCCGATGAGTCCTGCCGCGTCCGTTGCGGACACGGCAAGGGAGAAAGCCTCGAGCAGCCGGGCCTCCGGCCCTTCGACGGCGCTGCTGCTCAGGGCCAGCGCCTGCGCACCCCCGGTATCGCCGCTGCGGAGCAGGAGCCTTCTAATATCCGTTTCCACGCTCCGCAGCCCTTGGCCGCGTGCCTCCTCCGCCAGAGCCTGCAGGCTACGCTGACCCGCCCCGGGTGCGCCCTCCCCGTGGTCCTTGACGCGGCCGGCGCCGCCCGTGAGTAGCTCAACTGTCCGGCAGTACGCCTCGGCAAGCAACTGGAAGGTCTTAGGTTCACCGTATTCGGACGTGCGGTACGCCTGTGCATGGGCGCGGGCCTCGTCCCGTCGTCCCAGCAGCGCGGCGGCGTAGGCCGCGACGGAGTGCGCGAAGGGCAGCAGGCCCGAAAGATCGGAGATTTTGAGTTCCTCCACACCAAGCTTCAATTCGGCCAGGCTTTCGGGTATCCGGCCCTGGCGCAGCCGGGAGAAACCCTGCAGGGCATGGAGTAGTCCACCGCTGTACAGGAGGCGGCCGGGGTGCTCGGCGGCGTAGTGGTCCACTGACTCTGCGAGCTCCTCCCACTCTCCGGCCCGGATGAGGCTCAGGCAGTGGTGCAGGAGGACGTCTTCACGGACCAGCGGGATGGTGAGGCGGGCACCGGCCATCCCGTGCCAGGCTTCACGGTCCAGGCGCAGGCCGGTCAGGATCCTTCCCTGGGCGGTCCACAGCTCGGCAAGCAGGGAGGCGGCAGGGTAGCGGATTTCCGGGTTGCTCCCGGCCGCGTAGACGAGTTCCTGCAAGCCTGGCCCAAGGTCCGCGATGTGGCCGTCGCGGCCGCCGTTCATGATGTCCGCCGCCATGGCCGCGGCGGGCGATTGCGTCCACAGCGGCTCGTCCTGGAGCGCTCCCGGCCGGTCCGCCGGGTCCACGGTTGCCCCGTTGGCCGGTGTGGGAGGTAGCGGTGCCTGGACCTTCGTTGGGGCAGACTTCGTCGAGGCGGGCAGCCGGGCGGCGAGAAGTGCGGCGAGATAGGACAGCCGCCCGTAGCGGAGGGGCTGCGCCGCCAGCAGCCGGCTGGCGGCCTCCTCCGGCCGGCCAAGAATGAAGCAGGAATATGCCAGCTGGACCCTCGCGTCCGGAAGGTAGGGCCCGGCACCGACCGCACCAGCAACCTTGATGGCCGTAGCCGGGTCCAGGTCTGTGTTGGCCACCGCGGCGGCCTCGGCAAGCTGCCCTGGGGGAACCTCCGCCCCGCAGTCCATGGCCCACAGGAGCCGGTTCAGGAGAGCGTCCGGGCGGACGACGTCGGATGAGGGAAGCGCCAGAAGGCTTGTGCGCAGGGCCGCGCTCTGCCCTGCCGGCACGCGGCGCCGGATGATCTCGCCCATGAGGGCGCTCGCGGGCCGGAGCACGCGGTCAGGCCCTGGCGAGACGCCGATGATCCCGGCGCTTTCGAGGGCGTCCACGGCCTTGGGGCTGCTGAATTTCAGTATCTGGCCCAGGGGCAGGGGCCCGGCCAGTGCCACGATGGTGGCGACGGTTCTTTCCTCCGGTGTCATCGACCGCAATTGCTGGTCGACGACGTCGGCAGCCGGCACCTCGGCCAGTTCCGGGTGGGACAGCAGATACCACACGCCGTTTCGCAGTCCCAGGGCGCCGCTGGCGCGGGCGTGCTCGATCAGGGACATAAGCATCAGCGGGTTGCCTTCGGTGACGGAGTAGAACACGGCACTGGCCCAGGGCGACACGTCGGCCCGCAGGTGCCGTTCGCAGAGCTGATGAACGCCGGCGCGGCTTAGCGGGGACAAATCGAATTTAGAGATGATCCCGTCGTCCCAGAGAGCCAGGAATTCCTCCGGAATCATCGGACCCGGCCTCGTGGCGGCAAGGATGCTGGCCGCCCCGGTGGCAACAGCCCGCGCGAGCAGTTGGACCGTCCCGCGGTCGAGGCACTGAGCGTCGTCGATGACGAAAAGGGGCCGGCCCGCTTCGGATCGGAGACTGCCTGTCATGGCCGCCAGGACGGCGGCATAGGAATCCAGTTCATGGTCGGGGAGTTCGGCCAGATAGGGTGCCAAGGCTCCAAACGGAACCGCGGCGAGGGCCCGCGTGGCCGTCAGGCGGATCACCCTTCCCCGGGGCCGCAGCTCGCGGATGACAGCCTTCGACACGGCGGTCTTGCCCGTCCCCGCACTTCCGACGATCAGCGCACCGGACCTCGAGTCGTCGCGGAGACAACGCACAATGTCCCTGACCAGGCCGGACCGCCCTATCAATGGGGCGGTCTCAGCAACGCTTTCCATCCCCGGTTCCTCCCCCGGCGCGCTGGCGCCGGAGAGTCGTTGGGGATTGCCCTGCTTCAGCCCAGGCGCGCACTTTCCGTCGGTGTGGAGATGACATCTTTGAGTTCCGATCTGCTGGCCACATGCAGCTTTGAGTACACCTGATAGAGGTGGCCCTCAACCGTGCGGACCGAAACATGCATCTGTTCCGCGATCTTGCGGTTTGAGGTTCCGGCGGCCGCCCTGACGGCCACTTCGCACTCCCTGGCCGTCAAGGTCGAGGTCGTGAGAGAGTGCAGGCCGTTCTTAGGGCTGCCGAACCTGTCGTCGAGGGACTGCTGGGCCCGCTGCGCGATCCGCAGCGCGATGCGGTTTCCGGCGTCGTTTGCGCAGCTGACGGCTTTGCGGGCGGCATCCCGCGCGAAGACGGCGTTGCCGGCGGCGTCGGAATCCTTGGAGGCGGCCAGCAGCTGATCGCTGTCGGTTTCCTTCACTCCCTCGGCCAGCCGCGAGCACAGGCCGGCGAAATGCCCGGTGACCCGCTCGGAAAGCGTGCCAAGCTTCAGGCCAAGCTGACGGTCGCCGAGTCGAGCCGCCGCGGACAGGAACAGGAGCGACGGAGCCAGCGCCGATGCTTCGGCATCGTTTTCGGCTTCTGCGACGAGCGACCGGATCGCCGTTGCCCGCTGGCCAAGCTCGGCCAGGGCGACAAGCTCGAAATAGCGCGTCATGCGGCCCACGAGCCAGGCGGACCTGGTCCGCAGCTGCGCCAGGTCCGTCAGCAGGAGGCTGGCAGCCTCCTCGTCACCATGCAGGGCCGCGGCATAGGCGCAGGCCGCAACGGCCAGCCCTGCCACCGTATCGGGATCCTGTGCCCGGAGCTGCCCCATGCCGGCGTGGAGACGGGGCAGGGCATCGTCAAGGTGGCCGGCATGGAGATCGATGACTCCCTGCCCGATCTCGAACATCCCGCCGAGGCGGGCGTGCGGGTCTGCGGTTTCATAGGAACCCGCGAGGAACACGGACGCCTCCTTGAACTTCGCCGAGAGCAGCATCAGGAGCAGGAACCGCCCCCTGATTTCGCGCATTCCCCGGTCCGTGAGACGGACGGCGGCCGCCGCGGCCAAAACCTGCCTGCCCAGCGTCATGGCTCGAAGGACGTTGCCGGTGACCGCCAATGCCTCGCAACGCAGGCTGGCGGAAAGGATCCGTGATGCGGAGCCGAGTTCGCCCGGGTCAGTGTCTTCGGTCATTGCCAGGACGTCCGCGTACCGGCCTTCGAAAACGGCGAGGTCGGTTTCGGCAAGGTGAAGGTGGTCCCTCGCGGTGACGGCGCCGATCGCGTCCTCATCGGACTCCTTGGAGAGCCTGCGTGCGATCTCCCGCAGCCTGGCCCCGGCGTTCGCAGCCGTCGCGGCGCTGCGCTTGTCCAGTTCGGTCCGGAGAAGCTGCAGAGAGGTCCATTCGGCGAGTGACAGTTCCCTGCCGGCCGCGTGATCCAGGGAGGCGAGGACCCGCCGTGCAGACTCATCGTTGTTGCCCGAAATGTGGGCGTGGACCGATTCGACGGCCGCCGAGGGCATCGCTTCGCGGCCCTGGATTTCGTGGAGGAAGCGCAGCGCCGCGACCGGGTCGGATGCGTCGTTGGCCGTGTGTGCCGCGGCCAGCGCCACGCCCGGACTGACCTGTTCGCCGCAGTCGAGGGCCCACGCGACGCCGGTCGAACCGCCGAATTCCGTGGGGTCCGAGTCCTGGAGTACCGCCATGAGCCGGCGCCGGAGTTCGGCGCTGCGGCCCGGGGGCACAACGGTGGCGACAATTCCCGCGGTCACCGGATTGGCGACGCTGACCATCGGCGGATGGTCGTGGCTGACGTGGATCATGGCACGCTCCTGCAGGGCGTCCATATCCTGGGGATTGGCGATGCTCATGAGCGTCTGCAGCGGGACGGCGCCGGCCAGGGCCAACAGTTCAAAGACATCGCGCTGGCCTGAGCTGAGCCGGTTCAGGCGTGCTTTCACGACGTCCCTGATCTCGCCGGTCAGCGCAATCGGATTGTTGCCTAGAACCCAGGCACCGTCCTGGCGGACCACCGTGCCGAGCTTGATTTGTTCCCGGGCCAGGGAGTGGAGGAAGAGTGCGTTTCCGCCGCTGGCGCTCCACAGGACGCGCGCGGCGGTGAGGGAGAAGCGGCCGCCGTATTCGTTGTTAAGGGTTGCCGCCGTCTCCGTGAAATCGAACGGTCCGAGGTCGACCCGCCGGAGCAGGTCGTCCTTCCAGAGGCCCATGATGTCCCCGCCCACATGGGGCAGGTCCACGCAGGCGGCGAGCAGGGTCACGTGCGCCCCGGCGCTGAGCTGGGCCACCATCATGCTGGACAGTTCGTCCAGGTCGTGGGCGTTGTCCACGAACAGCACGATGCTTCGGCCCTGGGCCTTGGTGTGGAGCAGCTGGGTAAGCCCCCGCAACACCATCAGCGGGTGTTCGAGGTGGGAAGCGTCGAGGTCGTTCAGCAGAACGCTCAGGGCGCCATAGGGAAGTTTCGAGGAAATGGAGCTGCCCCGGACCTGGACCACTACGTAGTCCTCTCCGAGCTGTTCGAGGGCGCGCTGGGCGACAAAGGACTTTCCGGCCCCGTGCTCCCCTACGAGTACTACGCCGCAGCCGGAGCCGGATGTCAGCGTCTCGACGACGTCGGCAACGATCTGGTTCCGGGTAAATGGTTTGTCATAGCGCCCCTGGGCGAAGCGCTGTGCTGGCGAAATCGCTTCTGTTTGGCCGCTGCCCGCGGGCAGGCCGACGTCGTGCTGAAACATGAGTGAGACCTTCGCAATCAATGGTTGACCAGTGATAAGTCCAAACTATGGACTGGGCCCCATTTCGGGATGCGTAAGTAGTACTCGAATACTCGGCGGGTACTTGACCGTGGTCTACGTGGCTGTACTCAGATGGCCCGGCCTGCCGGAACGACGAAACCAAGTAGTCGCTCGAGCGCTCCGAGTGTCCCATGGCGTAGCCCGCCCAGCCGCGACGCCGCATACTCGGATGAACGCCTGCCGGGGTGGCTGCTACTGGCTTCCGGCCAGGCCGGAGAGCTGGTCCCTGCCCTTGACGTTGAGCTTCGCATAGCTCCGGTACAGGTGGCCTTCAACTGTCCGGATGGACACCTGGAGCTCGGCGGCAATCTGCCGGTCGCTGAGGCCCCGGACGGCGAGCGCCACAATGTCCCGCTCCCGGCGGGTCAGAAGCCCCAGCGAGTCGGTGTCAGTTTCCGTTTCCTTACCGGGGATGCTGTCAGCCCGGTCCAGGCACCGCTTCCGCTGGGACATTGCCATACGCTCGCGCAGGGTGTCCCCGGCCGACCGGTAGGCATTCGCCGCGGCATCGTAGGCAAGCGCCGCGAAAGCCCAGAGTTCAGCGTCCTCACAGCTCTTGGCCGCCTCCAGATGGTCCGCGGCAAGGTCCGTGGCGATCGCGCCGGCGTAGTCGCAGATCGCCGCTGCCCTCCGGCCCTCCAGCTCGGGTTTCAGCTCGAGCAACCGGGACGCAGCGTCCCGGTCGCCCAAGGCGAGGCAAAAAGCGAGCGAGTCAAATTCCAGTCCGGGCGTGGCCGCGCCGCCGTGGGGCCGGCCGAGCAGCCGGAGCGCCGCTATCGCCTCGGGGTGGTTGCCGAGGCGCGCCTTACCGTAGACCACTGCCATCTCCGACAGGGTGCGCAGGTAGCGTGAAACGGCCGGCGGTGCCGCTTCGAAATCGGCCAGGAACGCCGCTGCATTGTCCTTGGCCCCCAATTCGGCGGCGGCGGCGAAGGCCATGGAGGCTGTCAGGGCAAAGAGCTGCTGGGGATCCGCGAGGCGCAGCGATTCCAGCGCGGCGCTGAGGGTGTGCAGGGATTGGGCGATCCTCCCCTGGTACAGCAGGATGATGCCGTGCGCCGCATGGACCCCCCCACCGAACGTGATCAGGCTGGGCCCCGAGCTGGCGGCTACTCCCGCCAAAAGCGTTTCGGCGGCCTCCCAGTCGCCACTATGGATGACGGCCGCGGCGGCGCGGACGACCAGGAATTCCGCAAGGAAGTACAGCTCGTCGCTCCCGGAACCGGCAGTGTTCAGGGCCTCGGACGCGACCGCGAAGGCCTGGCGCGCCTTGCCCAGGACGAGCAGCCGTTCCGCGTCAAGGGCGAGCCGGAACGCAGAATCAAGGTGGTTGGCCGGCGGGGGCGGACCATCCTCCGCGCGGCGGGGCGCCGCGACGGTGTCTGCCTCGAAATCACCGGCGAGGGCGAGCACCATGCTGCGCATGGTCGCGTAGCGCTCCCGGGTTGCCGCAAGGATGCTCTCGGCATCCTCCGGATTGGCCCTCGCCAGCCGCTCGCCGGCGCGCAGCAGCGCTCCCGCACGATCCATGATGTCCGCCGGCTTATGGCCCAGAGCGGACAGCACGGCTGCCCACATCAGGGTTCCGGTGAGGAGGACGGCGACGCTCTGGCCCTTGCCGAAGTCGGCCTCCAGGATGTCCCGTGCAGCCGCATAGTCCGAGGTGTTGAAGTAGGTACGCGCTGTCACGGACCGTGCCGCCATCTGCAGCTCGGGGTCTTTGACCTGGGCAGCGACCTTGCGGGCCAATTCGTCTTCGTAGAGCCGGCTGGCGAGGACCGCTGCCCTGAGAAGTTGCCGGTCATCAACGACCGCGCCGCATTCCATGGACCAGCTCACCTGCCGCAGCAGCCCTTCGGCCGACGTCGGCTCCGTGTCCATGAGCCGCAGCAGGCTGTGCCTCAGCTGGAGGCTGCGTGCGGGGGAAATCAGATTTCGCAGCGTATCGCCGTAGACCGCGTGCCACAGCCGCAGTTCGGAGTGGGGCGCCGGCGTCACCTTGACCAGCTCGCGTTCGACCAGGGCCGCGACTGCCGTCTCCCCCACCACGGACTCGATCAGTTCCCGGGACACCGGCTCTGCCAGGGCAATGAGATTCAGCGCCTGCCGCTCTTCCGGCGAGCGCCGGAGCAGCTGCCGGCGCACGACGTCGGTCAGCCGGTCCCCGTGGCTGTTCAGCGGCCGTGTGAGCAGCCACACTCCGTTGCGCTGGAGCAGCGTTCCGTCGCTCTTGGCGTCCTCGATCAGCCCGTTGAGCAGCAACGGGTTGCCGGCCGATGCTTCCCAGAGAATCTCGGCGACGTTCGGCAGGACTTGGGGGCCCAGCCCGCGCTCGAGCATTTCGTTGGTCTGCTGTTGGGTCAGGGGGCGCAGGTCCAGACGCACGGCGATGCCCTCGAACCACAACTGCAGCAGCGGCTCCGGCAGCCCGGGCCGGGACGCCGCCGCCACGAGCAGCTTCGCCCAGCCGGCAGCGGCGAGTTCTACCAGAATCCCAGCGGTCGCTTCGTCAAGGTCATGGGCGTCGTCGACAATCAGCAGCAGGGGCTTCCCCGTGGTGTGCCGCTCATCCTCCAGATGGGACCAGAACGTCCTCAGGACCGCCAGCTGTGACGTGGCCTCCTGCACCGGCAGGCCGACAATAAAAGGCCCCAGCACACCGTACGGAACGTTCGTCAGAGAGGGGCTGCCGTGGATGCGGACCGGCGTCACCTCGGAATGGAGCTCGGCCACGACCGCTTCCAGCAGGGTGGATTTGCCGATTCCGCTGTCACCGAGCAGCATGACGGCGACGTGTGTGCCCCCTTGGAGGGCCGCCACCGCCGACCTCAGGTCATCCGACCGCCCCGTCAGGGCTCCGGACACCTCGGTCCTGGGATCTGCTGCGCGCGGCCTAGATGAGTCCAAGCAGATCACTTCGCGAGGAAACTCCGAGCTTGGTGAACACCTGGTACAGGTGCCCCTCCACTGTTCTCACGGAAATGCCCACTTCAAGGGCAATGTCCCTGTTGGATACACCGTTGCCGGCCAGGGTGGCGATCTGCCGTTCCCTTTCCGTCAGTAGCGGGCCTTTGTTGCGCGGTATGACCGGCAGCGCCGGAACAGACTCTGCGAGGCTTTCCAGCATGGTGTGTGCGGCGCTGGCGCTGCCACTCAAGCCTGCCGATTTGGCGAAGTCGAAGGCCAGGGCGGCGCATCTCGCCTGGACCGCGTCCAGTTCAAGCCCCGCTGCCACTCCGGCGGCCTCAAGCATGATCGCAGCATCCTTCAACCGGCTGCCCGCGGCAATGATTCCGGACAGCTCCGCGAGGGGCCCCTGCCGCCGCGCGGCGATGTCCGCTAGGAAAATGAAGTCCTTGGCCGTGCCGTTGACGGTCGCTCCGAGCATGAAGATGCCGGCCAGGGTGTAGCGTCCGGCCCGGAAGTGCATTTCGGCCGAGCGCACCAGCCGGTCCTTTGCCTCCGGGTCGCCCAGCCAGCGTGAGGCCATATCCATGCAAAAGTCGGCAGAGCTCCGGACCGCAAAACGGGCCGGGCCGTCCGCGGACCGCGCCCGGTCCAGGTAGATCGTTGCCTGCACGGAATTGCCGGTCTGGGCGTACGCGAACGCTGTGGCCGCGTAGGCCTGCCGCAGCGAGTGCAGGCTCGACCGGACTTCCAGCTGGGCAATGGCCGCGAGGAGCGGATCCAGCGCCATGTAGCCGCGGCCCGCATAGACATAGGCAAGGCCAACGGCCAGGTCCGTCGCCGCACTGCCGGAATGCAGCCCGTGGCCCGCGCGGCCGCTGGCGTCCTTGAGCATGTCGATGCTCTGGCGCCATTGCCCGGACAGCAGCAGCACGTTGAATGACCGCCACGCAAAGTTCTCGCGGATTCGGGGAACGTTGGACCACTCGCTCAGCTGTCCGCCGATTTCACGCATCAGTTTGCGGGCTTCAAGCTCCTTGCCAGTCATGCAAAGGGCTTCCATCAGGATGATCGCCGATCTGAGCCGGTGCACATCATCGGCGCCGGACCCGTCCGCCGAAGCCGCTGCCCTGAGCCGCTCCATCATGGGCTCGTAGTCACCGACGAAGGAGAGGTAGCTGAACTCGCAGAGATCCAGGCACAGCACTGCCCGTGACAGCTCCTCCGGGGTCGCGGGGGGCCCGCTCACGCCGAGTTCGTGGAGCCGCATCCGGGCCTGCCGGATCAGTTCCGGCACCTTTCCGGTCCGGTCCTCCAGCCATGCCATGGAATCGGCCTTTGCCGCGATGAGGTCCGCGAACGCCTCCGCGGGGAGGGCTCCCAGTTGACGCTCCGTGATGTCGTCGAGCGCCGACATCGCCTGCAGCGGCAGCCCCAGCTGCAGGTAGGCGGCGGCCTTCTGTAGCTGGCCTGGGGCCCACTCGGGATCCCCCGGGTTCAGGCTGCTGGCGCACTTGAGCGCGAATTTGGGGTCAAAGAGCTTGACGGCGGCGCTGGCTGCCGCCAGCGCATGGGCGGGCGCGAGCGGTGCGTGGCAGTCGTGCGTCCACGCCGCATAGGCCAGCAGATCCTCCACGGTCAGCTCACCCAGCTCAGGTTCCGTGTGACCCGGCACTTTGTCCCGCAGCTCCAGCCGTCGCTCCACGCTGAGCCAGTTGCGGACGATATCGCCGAGATAGCGGTCGCCGAGCGAGACCAGGTGCCGGTCGGTCCGGTCGACGACGATCTGGCCGGCGTCCTCCATATCCGCGATGATGCCGGGGCTATACATCCTCGCGAGCCGTGACAAGGGAAGCGTCCGCGCGCAGGAAAGTACCTCGATGACCTCCCGCGCCACGGGCGTTTCGCGGGCGTAGCGGGCCCTGACAATGTCTTCCAGTGCGGTGCGCCCGTCCAGGACCACTTCGTCGACGAGGGTCCACACGGATCCCGACAGCACCAGGTTTCCGCGTTCGATCTGCTCCGAGACGACGGCCTGCAGGAGGGTGGGGCTGCCGCCGACGAGCTGGTGCATCTGGCTTGCGAGCGCGCTCGACACCCGGTGCCCGAGCGCGGCCTGCAGCACTTCCAGGGTTTCGACTTCCGTCAGGTTGGCGAG
Source organism: Pseudarthrobacter woesei (assembly GCF_055412745.1). Classification (NCBI taxonomy): domain Bacteria; kingdom Bacillati; phylum Actinomycetota; class Actinomycetes; order Micrococcales; family Micrococcaceae; genus Pseudarthrobacter; species Pseudarthrobacter woesei. Next base: position 94,909 of record NZ_JBVAYU010000009.1, on the reverse strand, counting down.
CCGGACCTCGGCCAGCTGCCCGGAGGTGATGAGCCAGTAGAAGTCGGGGGGCAGATCGGTGGTGCGCTGGGCCGTCGCGACGAGCCTGGCGGTCTGGGTTTGGAGCAGATTAAGCAGGACCCCGGTGCTCAGTTCGTCCAGGGCGCCGGCGTTGTCCAGCAGGATGACGCACTGGCGTCCGGCGGCGTCGTCGCGGATCAGTGAGGTGATTCCGTGCAGGATGGCTGTCGGCGATCCGAGCGAGCTCTGCGGGAGGCGGGCGAGGGTAAACGCCAGGCAACCGTAGGGTGTTGCGGCGCCCGGCCCGGAGGTGCGGAGCTGGAGGGTGTAGACGTCCGGTCCGAAGCCGGCCAGGGCTGTGCGGCCGACGAGGGATTTGCCCACGCCGCGGTCACCGGTGATGACCACGCCCATCCGGTCTGCCGTGAGCAGGGCGCTGCGGACCCGGTCGGCGTCGGCGTTGCGCGCCAGACCGGACCACCTGTGCCCGTAGGCGGGGCCGGTAGCGTGTTCTTCTTCGGCGGGTGCCAATGTAGTGGAAACATTCCCCCAGCCCAGCGAATCCCTCGACATCTAGTTTCCTTCGTACCGCTTGCGGACAGCAAACCCGAGACCGTCCGCTAGAAGTAGCGTATCCCTATCCCCCGACATGAGAGTAGACAGATCATAACGGGAAAGAAGGATGCTTGAAAAGGAACCCGGGCTTCGACGTCGGCCCGTTACGTGCCGTAGGAAACGACGGCTCCGGCCGCCGGCCGATCCGGCACCGCGTGCGGTTCCTTGCCAGGGACCGCGGCTACGGTGCCTTGACGGGATGGAACGTCGTTTGCGCGGCCAGCAGGCCTTCGCGGACCAGGGCTTCCACCGCGTCCGCCGCGGCGTCGATCAGGAAGGGCAGTTCCTTTTTCTCGGCGGCAGAAAAATCCCTCAGGACATAGTCCGCGGTATCCATCCGGCCGGGCGGCCGTCCCACGCCGACCCGGACCCGGAGGTAGTCCTTGGTGGCCAGGGCCCTGGAAATATCCCGCAATCCGTTGTGCCCGCCTTCGCCGCCGCCGATCTTCAGTTTCACCGTGTTGAACGGAATGTCGATTTCGTCGTGGACGGCGATGACGTGGCCGGGATCCATGTCGTAGAACTTTGCCAGGGCCGAGACCTGGCCGCCGGAAACGTTCATGTAGGACAGCGGTTTGGCCAGCACCATCCGGGGCCCTCCGATTCCGAGCCGCCCCTCAAGGACCTGGGCCCGGGACTTGTGGGATTTGAAGCCGCCGCCGACGCGCGAGGCGAGCTCGTCGAGGACCATCTGGCCGACGTTATGCCGGTTGTGGGCGTACTCGGCTCCGGGGTTGCCAAGGCCGACGATCAGCCAGTTGTCAGTCATGGATCAGTCCTTTTGTGGGCCGTCCGGCACGGGCGGCGAATCAGACGCGCGGGTCAGACGCCGGCGGCCGGGCCCCAGAGGGACCCGGCCGCCGGGGAAATCGCCGAAATTACTCGGCTGCGGTCGAGGAGCCCGCCGTGGTTTCGGCTGAAGCTTCTTCCTCGGAGACCTCGGTGGCCTCGGAGATGTGGACGACGAGGGCCTCGGCGTCGGCCAGCAGGACGGCGCCCTTGGGCAGAACCAGGTCGGAAGCGTGGATGTGCTCGCCGGCGGTGCGGCCCTCGATGCTGACCTCGATGGCGGTCGGCAGGTGGGTTGCCTCGGCTTCGAGGGAGACGGTGGTCATTTCCTGGTTGTACACGTTGCCCGGGGCAAGCTCGCCCTTCAGGTGCACGGGAACATCCACGGTGACCTTCTCGCCGGTGCGGACGGTCAGGAGGTCGAGGTGCTCGATGATCTGCTTGATCGGGTCGCGCTGGATGTCCTTGACGAGGGCGAGGTGCTGTTCGCCGTTGATGTCCAGGGTCAGCAGGGCGTTCGCACGGCGGACGGCCTGGGTGGTGGACTTGGCCGGCAGGGTGATGTGGATGGGCTCGGCGCCGTGGCCGTAGATGACGGCCGGGATCAGGCCCTCCATGCGGGCGCGGCGGGCGAAGCCCTTGCCGAATTCGGTGCGTACTTCTGCTGCGAGCTTCTGCTCAGACATGGATTCTCCTAGTGGACTAGCGGTGTTCAGCAAGGGCGGAGGTCTGTTTGCGACCTTCAACGCCGGGTGGCCGTATGGCCGCCCTTCCGAAGGGAGATTCAGACCCAGTCGATAACGGAGACCAGCAGTCCGGTGCACCGACTAATTTCCCATTAATACGGATTACCGGCGCTCTCCCTCGCCAAGGTTTCGGTACAAGGCTACCAGCGCGGACACGGATTCATAAAACGTGCCCGCGCGGCTGGTATTAGGCGTTGCCGTCGAACAGGCTGGTGACGGATCCGTCGTCGAACACTTCGCGGATGGCACGGGCGATCAGCGGTGCGATGGACAGCACGGTGAGCTGCGGGAAGTGCTTGTCCGCGGTGATCGGCAGGGTGTTGGTGACAACAACCTCACGGGCGCCGGATTCGGAGAGCCGCCGGGCGGCAGGATCGGAGAAGACCGCGTGGGTCGCTGCGATGATGACGTCCTTGGCACCGGCGTTCTTGAGCACCTGGACCGCGCCGGAGATGGTTCCTCCGGTGTCGATCATGTCGTCGATCAGGACGCAGGTACGGCCTTCGATCTGGCCCACGACAGTCTTGGAGACGGCTTGGTTGGGGACGGTGAGGTCGCGGCTCTTGTGCACGAACGCGAGCGGTGCCCCGCCAAGGCGCTCGGCCCACTGCTCGGCAACACGGACACGGCCGGTGTCCGGGGAGACGACCGTGACGTTGTCCGAGCCGACCTTGGTCCGGATGTAGTCCGCCAGCAGCGGGATGGCCATCAGGTGGTCCACGGGGCCGTCGAAGAAGCCCTGGATCTGCGAGGTGTGCAGGTCAACGCTCATGATGCGGTCGGCGCCGGCGGTCTTGTAGAGATCGGCGATGAGACGCGCGGAGATGGGCTCGCGCCCGCGGCCCTTCTTGTCCTGGCGTGCGTAGGGGTAGAACGGTGAAACGACGGTGATGCGCTTGGCGGAGGCCCGCTTGAGCGAATCGATCATGATCAGCTGTTCCATCAGCCAGTTGTTCAGCGGCGCCGGGTGCGCCTGGATGACGAAGGCATCGGTGCCGCGGACGCTCTCGCCGGCGCGGACGTAGATCTCGCCGTTGGCGAAGTCGTAGGCATCCAGGGGCAGCAGCTCGGTTCCCAGCTCCTTGGCGATCTCCTTCGCCAGCTCGGGATGCGCGCGCCCAGCGGCAAGCACCAGCTTCTTCTCGCCGCGTGCCGTAATTTCGCTCATGATTGCAAGCCCTCTTCTGTAGATGCCGGGGTACCGGAGGAAGTTTCGGTGGCGCCTGCGGCCTTGGCCAGCGCGGCGGAGATTGTGCCCGGGCGGTTTTCCAGGACCCAGCCCTCATCGTTCCGCTGCCTGGCCAGTGACAGGACCAGGGCGCCGGCCGGGACGTCGCGGCGGATGATGGCGCCTGCCCCGCTGTAGGCGCCGTCGCCTACCTGCACGGGGGCGACGAAAACGGTGTTGGAACCCGTGCGCACGCCGGAGCCGATGACCGTCCGGTGCTTCTTCTCGCCGTCGTAGTTGGCCGTGATGTTGCCGCAGCCGATGTTGGTGTCTTCGCCGATCTCGGCGTCACCGGCGTAGCCCAGGTGGGAGAGCTTGGAGCCGCGGCCGATGGTGACGTTCTTGGTCTCGTAGAAGGCGCCGATCTTGCCGGTCTCCCCCAGGACGGTGCCGGGGCGCAGGTACGTGAACGGGCCGACGCTCGCCTTGGCACCGATCGTGGAGCCGGAACCGTGGGTGCGGATCACCTTTGCGCCCGCGCCGACGTGGACGTCGGTCAGCGTCGTGTCGGGGCCGACGACGGCGTCCCGAGCCACTGTCGTGGCGCCGTGGAGCTGGGTGTTGGGCAGCAGGCGGACGTCCTCGTCCAGGGTGACGGTGGCGTCGATCCAGGTGGTGGCCGGATCAACGACGGTCACCCCGGCGCGCATCCAGGCCTCGACCGTGCGGCGGTTGTGTTCTGCACCGAGGGCCGAGAGCTGCACCCGGTCGTTCGCGCCTTCGACTTGCCAGCGGTCCTCCGTGACGACGGCGGCAACGCGGCCGCCTGCCGTGCGGGCCAGGCCGAGCACGTCCGTGAGGTACTTCTCGCCCTGGGCGTTGTCCGTGGTGACATGGGCCAGCGAGTCGCGAAGGACGGCGGCGTCGAAGGCGTAGATGCCGGAGTTGATCTCCTGGATCTCACGTTCGGTGTCTGTGGCGTCCTTGTGCTCGCGGATTCCGGTGATGGTTCCGTCCGCGGCCCGGAGGATGCGGCCGTAGCCGGCGGCGTCATCCAGGACGGCGGTGAGGACGGTGACGGCGTTACGGTCGGCCTCGTGGGTGGCGACGAGTTCGGCCAGCAGCTCGCCGGTGAGCAGCGGGACGTCCCCGTAGGTGACCACGACGGTTCCGCTGAGCGGGCCTTGGGGGTTGAGCGCATCGAGCGCTTCGAGGGCGGCTTCGACGGCGCGGCCCGTTCCGGGCACCGCGTCCTGGTCCACGATCAGGGCGCCGGGGTCGGTCGCGGCGATGTGCGCGGCGACGAGGTCACGCTCGTGCCGGACGACGAGCGCCAGTTCCTGCGGCCTGATGGTCCGGGCGGCATGAAGCGCGTGTCCCACGAGGGAGCGGCCGCCGATCTCATGGAGGATCTTGGGGGTACGGGATTTCATCCGGGTACCGGCACCTGCAGCTAGGACGATGACGGCGGCTGGGCCGGTATTCTCGGGGCTCACGTACGGGCTCTCCTTGCTCAGTGGCTTAGCTCATGCCGCTGCTCGGTGGATCTGGATGCCCCGCGGCTGGGGGCCGGGTGGTGCACCTCGGTTGCCGGATCCGCGCGGCCTGGCCGGACCAGATTCCGGTCACGGCGCCAGATTCATCCTACTGGACTCACGCCGGACCGCGCCCGCCGGGAGCCGTTCCGGCCCCTGCGACGCGCAGCAGTTCCGCCCATAGGACTCGAACCTATACTCCACGGCTCCAAAGGCCGGGGTGCTGCCATTACACCAGGGCGGACCATGCCACGGCGCGAGCCGGTGGCACGAGAGTCAATTCTGCCATACTGCGTCGCCGTCAGGTGCGGAGCCCGACTGCGCCCCAATTAGTGCATGATGGAGCTGTGAGCAATAGCGCAGGGGCTTCCGGTGGGGCGGACCGCCGGAGCGGCCGGCCTGTAAGGGCCCCCGGCTACGTCCCCCGGCCTCGGATGACCGGCCCCCAGCGCCGCAGCCAGCTGATCGGCATCGGCCGCGGGCTGTTCGCCCTCCGGGGCCTTGACGGCACCACCATCGAGGAGATTGCCGCCGCCGCCGGCGTCTCCAAGCCGGTGATCTATGAGCACTTCGGCTCCAAGGAGGGCCTGTACACCCAGGTCGTCGAATACGAGTTCCGCATCCTCCTCACCTCCATCAACGATGCCCTGTCCGAAGAGGCCAAGCCGCGGGTGCTGGTGGAGCGGGCCGCCCTGGCTCTCCTGAGCTACATCGAGGACCGCACCGACGGGTTCCGCATCCTCATGCGCGATGCCCCGCCGACGCAGCCCGAAGGGGCCTTCTCCACCCTGCTCTCCCACGTCACGGCGCGTGTGGAATACATCCTGGCCGACGAATTCGCCCGCCGTGGCTTCACCTCCGCCGACGGCACCATGTACGCGCAGATGCTCGTCGGGATGGTCGCAATGACCGGCCAGTGGTGGCAGGACAGCCGCACCCCGGACAAGCGCGAAGTCGCCGCCCATCTGGTCAACCTCGCCTGGAACGGCCTCACGGGCCTCCAAAAAGACCCCGGGCTCCGAAGCGACGACTAAACCTTGGCTGGCCGCCGCTCGCTTGCGGCCGCGGGCCAGGCGCTGAGAGCTCTGGGCACCCCGCGGGGCATGCCCTCCCCTGGGCCCAAAGAATGGACATAACACCAATATGTCCAACCGTGGCTTGCACAGAGGGACATGTCCCGAGGGTTTTCAGTGGCCCCGGGGAGCATGTCCACACCTAGCCCAAACCGAGGGACATGCCCTCAGGCTCTTCAGCGGTCCGGGGAACATGTCCAGCCATGCCGTCACACACTGGGCATGTCCCGCCGGGCGTAGGCGGCTACTCCCCCAGCACCTCGAGGGCTCCCAGCCATTCGAGTTCGAGGGCTTCGCGTTCTCCGGCGAGGTCCTTGAGTTTCTTGTTGAGCCCGGCCAGCTGGCCCACTGCCGAGGGATCGGCGGCCGCGCTGGTCATCTGCGCGTGGAGCTTGTCTTCCTGCTGCTTGAGCTTGCCCAGCTGGCGGTCAATCCGGTTCTTGGCCTTGCGGGCGTCCCGCTTCTCGGCTTCGGAGGCGCCGCCCGCGGCGGGTGCGGAGCTGCCGCTGGCGGCGATGACGGGGTTGCCGCCGCCGGTGATCGTGGAGCCGGCCAGCGCCGATTCGCGCAGTTCCAGGTACTGGTCCACGCCGCGCGGCAGGGCGCGGATCTTGCCGTCGCCGAGGAGCGCCATCTGGTGGTCGGTGACGCGCTCGAGCAGGTACCGGTCGTGGCTGACAACGACGAGCGTTCCCGGCCAGCCGTCCAGCACGTCTTCCACGGCTGCCAGGGTGTCGGTGTCGAGGTCGTTGGTGGGCTCATCGAGCATCAGCACGTTGGGCTCTCCCACGAGGAGGCGCAGGAGCTGGAGGCGCCGGCGTTCGCCACCGGAGAGGTCCTTGACCGGCGTCCACTGCTTCTCGTTGGTGAAGCCAAGCTGCTCCACGAGCTGGCCGGCACTGAATTCCTTGCCGCCAACGTTGAAGGACCGCTTTTCGCGCTCGATCACTTCGATGACGCGCAGGTCCGAGACGTCGTCGAGCTCCTTGACCTCCTGGGTCAGGACGGCGGTGACGACCGTCTTGCCCCGCTTCACCTTTCCGGACGTCGGCTGGATCTCGCCGTTGAGGAGCTTCAGCAGGGTGGTCTTGCCGGCGCCGTTGACGCCCACGAGTCCCAGCCGCTCACCCGGGGCAAGCCGCAGGGTGATGTTGTCGAAAAGCTTCTGGCCGGGCTCGCCGCCCAGGAAATCGAGCGAGACGTTTTCCAGGTCAAGGACGTCCTTGCCGAGCCGGGCGGTGGCCATCTTGCTCAGCGCCATCGAGTCGCGCGGTTCGGGGACGTCGGCGATGAGTTCGTTGGCCGCCTCGATCCGGAATTTCGGCTTGGCCGTGCGGGCAGGGGCGCCGCGGCGCAGCCAGGCGAGTTCCTTCTTCACGAGCTGCTGGCGCTTGGTTTCCACCACGGAAGCGGAGCGGTCACGTTCGGCGCGGGCCAGCACATAGGCGGCGTAGCCGCCGTCGAACGGGTCCATGATGCCGTCGTGGATTTCCCAGGTCTTGGTGCACACTTCGTCGAGGAACCAGCGGTCGTGGGTGACCACGAGGAAGGCGCCCTGGTTGGCCCGCCAGCGGGTCTTCAGATGCCGGGACAGCCACGCGACGCCTTCGACGTCGAGGTGGTTGGTGGGCTCGTCGAGCATGATGACGTCGTGGTCCTCGATCAGCAGCTTGGCCAGCGCCACCCGGCGCTTCTGCCCGCCGGAGAGCGCATGGACGTTGGCGTGCCAGTCGACGTCGGACACAAGTCCGCCCATAACTTCGCGGATCTGGGGATTGCGGGCCCATTCATAGTCGGCCTGGTCCCCGACGATCGCGGCGCCGACCGTGAGGTCGCCGTCGAGCACATCGCTCTGGTCCAGGTAGCCGATGTTGACCTCGCTGCGCTTGGTCACGCGGCCGGTGTCCGGGGTTGCCCGCATCGCCAGCAGGCGCATCAGCGTCGACTTGCCGTCGCCGTTGCGGCCGACCATGCCGATCCGGTCGCCCTCTTCGAGGCCGAGAGTGACGCCGTCGAGAACGGTACGGGTTGCATACGAGACCGTGAGGTTCTCGCCGCCGAGCAGGTGTGCCACTGGGAACTGCTTTCCTAGGTATATATGGTCAAAGCTACTAAAGGAGCGTATCGGAGATGATGCGCGCCCCGTGAACCGGGCCGTGGACGGCCATGGCCTCGAGGCCGTGGTGGCGGAGGTCTTCGGCCAGGCCCTCGGCGGCAGCCGGGCTGTGGGCCAGCAGCGCGACGGTGGGGCCGGAGCCCGAGACGAGGCCGGCGATCGCGCCGCAGGATTCACCAAGCCCCAGGATGTCCCGGAGCCCGGGTGCCAGCTCAATCGAGGCGCGCTGCAGATCGTTGACAAGGACCCGGCTCAGGGCATCGGCATCCCCGCTGCGCAGGGCCTTGAGGATCCTGGGATCCACGGCGGTGGGTTCCTCGACCTCGCCGCCTTCGGCCGCGCGCAGCCGGTCGAGGGTCCGGAACACCTCCGGAGTGGACAGGCCGAAGTCCGCGGTGACGAGGACCCAGTCGGTCTGGGCCTTGACGAGGGCCGGTGAGAGTTCGTCGCCCACACCCAGCCCGACGGCGGTGCCGCCGAGCAGGGAGAACGGCACGTCGGCGCCAAGTTCCGCGGCCAGGTGCGCCAGCTCGTCGCGGGACAGTCCGCTGTTCCACAGCGCGTCGCACGCCAGCAGGGTGGCGGCGGCGTCGGCCGAGCCGCCTCCCATGCCGCCGGCGACCGGCACACGCTTGGTGATTTCGAGGTGGACGCCTGTGGAATGCTCCGAGACATCGGTCATGATGGCGGCGGCCTTGTAGGCCAGGTTGCGTTCATCGAGCGGAATGTCGACGCCGTCGAGATCGAGTGTGCTCGCCGGACTGATGCTGACGGTGATCCCGCCGGTGTCCGTACTGGTGGCTGCGACCTCCTCGTAGAGGGAGACCGCGAGGTAGACGCTGGCCACGGAATGATAGCCATCGGCGCGCAGGGATCCGACGTCGAGTGAGACGTTTACCTTGCCGGGAGCCTTGACCCGGACAGTCCTCGCGGCAAAGCGCCCTCTCACTGCGTTCATGGCTCCACGCTATGGCATGGCAGGGCAAGGCTCCAAGCACTCCCGCAAGGCGTCTTCACCGTTCCGGGACGTCGGCGAGGCTCATGCGTCCGTCTGCGCGTGCGCTTCGGCGATCCGGGAAAAAGCCGCGATGTCGATCACTTCACCGCGGGCGGTGGGGTCGACGCCGGCGGCGCGCAGGCAGCGTTCGGCTTCCGCGGCGCTTCCGGCCCAGCCTGCCAGCGCGGCGCGCAGGGTCTTGCGCCGCTGTGCGAAGGCCGCATCAATCACGGCGAAGACCTGTTCCCGGGTGGCGGTGGTGGCCGGGGGTTCCCGGCGGGTGAAGGCGACGAGGCCGGAGTGGATCTTGGGGGCGGGCCAGAAGACGTTCATGCCGATCACGCCTGCTTTGCGCATACTGCTGTACCAGGCCGCCTTGACCGAGGGGATGCCGTAGGTCTTGGATCCGGGCCCGGCTGCGAGCCTGTCCGCCACCTCGTCCTGGACCATGACCAGGCCGTGGCGGAGGCTCGGGAAGTGCTGCAGCAGGTGCAGGACCACCGGGACCGCCACGTTGTACGGAAGATTGGCCACGAGCGCGGTCGGCTCCGCCGGGAGCTCCGTGACCCTCATGGCGTCTGCGAGGACGAGATGGAAGTCCCCGACGGCGCCGGGGCGCCACTCTGCCACCGTGGCAGGAAGCTTTTCGGCGAGCACCGGATCGATCTCGACGGCGACGACGGACCGGGCGGCGTCCAGCAGGCCCAGGGTGAGCGAGCCCAGCCCCGGCCCGACCTCCAGGACCGTCTCGTCGGGGTGGATGTCCGCGGCGGCAACGATCCGCCTGATGGTGTTGCCGTCTATGACGAAGTTCTGGCCCAGGGTCTTGGTGGGACGGACCCCGATTTCCTCGGCAAGCCTGCGGATGTCGGAGGCGCCCATCAGGGGTGCGGGCGCGCTGCCGGGCGTTTTTCCGGACGTAGCGCCGGGCGCGGAGGGGGTCGGTTCAGTCACCTAGGTATCCTATCCCGGACATGGCAAAGGCCGGGCCCGGAGAACCGGGCCCGGCCTTTGCCGGCCGCCGCAGCCGTGGTCAGCCGCTGCGGAAGGCGTCGTCAGTCAGTCGAGGCCGTTCCCTAGCGGGAGGCGGCCCAGCCGCAGCCCCATGGCTGGAGGCCCCGCTGTGCGTAGACACGGTTGGCGATGTCGATCTGCTGGGCCTTGGAGGCAAGGCTGGCATTCGGGGCGTAGGCGCCACCGCCGGATCCGAGCCATGTCCGGATGTCGAACTGCAGGCCGCCGTAGTAACCGTTGCCATTGTTGATGGACCAGTTGCCGGTGGATTCGCACTGGGCGATCTTGTCCCACATGGCTTCGTTCATCATTGCAGGGGCTCCGGCGCCGGTGTTGGCACCGGCGGCCGGGGCTGCTGCGGGCTTGGGCTTTTCCTTGGTACCGACCGTGACCTTCTCGGTGACGGGCGGGGCGGTGACCGACTGGGACACGAGCGTGCGGGACGCCTCGCGGCCGTCAACGAGGACCAGCTTGAAGCTCTTGCCCATGGATCCGGCCACGCCGGCCTGGGTCACGGTCTTCTCGCCCTTAAGCATTTCGGCGTTCTCGGTGGTGAGGGTTTCAAACGGGACGGCTTCGGTGGATTCCGCCGTCTTGCTGACATCCACGCGGGAGACTTTGATGACCATGTCATTGACAACAGGGGCGTTGCCGGGCTGCGAGCTGCGGTCGCTGGCCCCCAGCGAGATGCCGGCGTCGGTGAGCAGCTGGGCGACGGTGGCCGCCGTCGTGCTGGTCTTGGCCGCCTTGCCGTCCGCGACGATACTCACGGTCTTCGGCGTCGAGATCGACACGAAGGAACCGGAGACGGCGAGCTGGGCGTCCTTCGGGACGGATACTTCCGAGGAGCTTGCCACGCCGAGTTCGCTCACGAGGGCGTCGACGTTGGGCGAGGTGGTGTTGATGGTCCGCTCCGCGCCATCCAGGCTGACCTTGACGGCCTTGGCGAGGTTGACGTTGATGACGGATCCGTCCTGTACATGGGAGTCCGCCGCCGGCGACACCCTGTCGGAGGGCTGGAGTTCAACCTTGGCGCCCTTAACGACCTGGCCGACGGTGCCGCCGAATGTCTGGACGGAGCTCACCTTCCCGTCGACATTGAGGGTGACCGTCTTGTTGTTGCCGACGAAGGCCACGAGGCCCAGCACGAGGGCGACGAGCACCACCAGCTGCGTACCGACCTTGACGAAGCTGAACTTGCCGTCCGATGTAAAGAACTTGACCACGATTGCCCGTATCTTTTGGACCATCCGGGCACGGGGAAAAGCGCACGGGACCATCCTCCGCAAACACCCCAGGGGCAGCGCCGGAACGGGCCCGGATTGTTCGCGGCAGATGCGTGCACTGCCACACTCACAAACGAGAGCGCGCATATGGTTCTTTGGCCACAATGCGCGCCCTGCAGGAGTGAAATTATCCGAAGGCCTTCCCCGACCCCGGCTTATAGTTCTCCACTGTAACCGGAGCGTTATAAAGCAACCAAGAATTTGTGCATACCCGGTATTCCCGGTGGAGGACTCAAAGAGGCGACTTCAGTCCCAGGATCCGTAGGTTTGCAGGGTATTTCGGGCGATCCTGGCACACAGCTCGGAGAGCTCGATCCCGGTCACATCCGCCATCGCGCGGACCGTGTAGGGGACCATGTAGCTGGCATTCGGGCGTCCGCGGTGCGGGTGCGGCGTGAGGAACGGGGCATCGGTTTCTACGAGGATCCGCTCCGGCTCCGCGATGGACAGGGCGGCGCGTAGTTCCGACGCATTCTTGAAGGTCAGGGTCCCGGCGAAGGACATGTACCAGCCTTCGTCGTTGCAGATCCGGGCCAGCTCCTCCCCTCCGGAGAAACAGTGGAACACCACCCGGTCCGGGGCGCCCTCCTCGCGCAGGACTCGGACGACGTCGTCGTGGGCGTCCCGGTCATGAATCTGCAGGGTCAGGCCGAGGCGCTTGGCGATGTCGATATGGCGGCGGAAGGAGTACCGCTGCGGGGCCAGCCTCTCCCCCTCGGTCCGGAAGAAGTCCAGGCCCGTTTCGCCGATCGCCCGGATCCGCGGGTGCGCGGCCAGGGCCTCGATCTCGGCCAGGGCAGCCTCCAGCTCCCCGCGCCCGGCGTAGTCGGGAGCATCGTTCGGATGAAGCGCGACGGCGCCCAGGAGCCTGGCGTCCTGCTCGACGGCCCGGACCGTGAACCGGGAGGATTCGAGGTCGCATCCCACCTGCACGGCGCCCTGGACCCCCACGGCTGCGGCGGCGTCGAGGGCGTCCTTGACGCTGACCGTCGACCCGGAGTCGGGAAAATCCAGGTGTGTGTGGTTGTCCATGACCGGAACCGGAAGGGGCTCCGGCGCCGGCGGGTAGCCGAGGCGTCCGGTGCCGTCGCTTCCGCTCGCACGGAACGGGCCGGGAGTGAGGGGATTGCACATCGTTCTACCTTAACCGGGGTCTCCGCCCCGCGGACGCCGGCGGGTTATCCCGCGATTTAACCCCACCGCGCTACGTTGGCGTCGGTCGGACGTACGGAGATTTCCCCGGAACTCTCTGTCAGGCCCGGCAGTTGTGTTAGTACTCTGATAAGAAGACAGAAGCGTACCCGATGAGGGGCCCGGCAATTCATGCCGATCCGTCCCGGGAACCCACCAGGGCTGAAAGGCTGCCGATGGACTACCACCGCACCTCCGTAGGCGAAGTTCGCCCCGAAGGCCAGGGCTTCCAGGATGGCTCCGCCGTGGGGGGAAACGCAGCAACAAGGCGTCTGGCGAAGAAGCCTGCGGCCATGGATGCCGAAGCGTTCCATGCCGCCAGCGAGCGAATCCTGACCGCCATCAACACTGTGATCGATGGCAAGGCCGAGGCCGCGAAACTGGCGCTGACCGTCCTCCTGGCGCAGGGCCACCTGCTCCTCGAGGACGTTCCCGGGGTTGGCAAGACCCTGCTGGCCAAGACGCTGGCCCGCACCATCGACTGCTCAGTGAGCCGGATCCAGTTCACCCCTGATCTGTTGCCCTCCGATGTCACCGGCGTATCCATCTACAACCAGGCTTCCCGGTCCTTTGAATTCCGCCCCGGTGCCGTGTTTGCCAACATCGTCATCGGCGACGAAATCAACCGGGCCTCCGCCAAGACCCAGTCGGCCCTGCTGGAGTGCATGGAAGAGCACCAGGTCACGGTGGACGGCAAGTCCTACAAGCTGGATGAGCCCTTCATGGTGGTGGCCACGCAGAATCCCATCGAGATGGAGGGTACCTACCCGCTCCCGGAGGCACAGCGGGACCGTTTTATGGCGCGGATCTCCATGGGCTATCCGGACAAGGAGTCCGAGATGGAAATGCTGGAAACCCACCAGGCGACGTCCCCGCTGACCCGGGTGACCGCCGTCGTCACCGCCGGCGAAGTAGCCTCGATGATCGCCTCGGTGCAGCAGGTCTACGTCTCCCAGTCGATCAAGGAATACACCGTGTCCCTGGGGCGCGCCACCAGGGAGAGCGGCATGCTGCGGCTCGGCGCCAGCCCCCGGTCCATGCTCCAACTGCTGCGCGCCGCCAAGGCCACGGCAGCCTTGGAAGGCCGGGACTTCGTGTTGCCGGACGACATCGTCATCGTTGCCGAATCCGTCCTGGCCCACCGGATCATCCTGGACCGGAAGGCTGCCAGCACAGGCGAAACACCGCAGGGCGTTATCCGGTCCATCCTGGCCAGGATCCAGGTCAGCCCCGATGCGACGGCGGCCTCCGCCATGGGCCGTGCCGCCCGTGACAAGGCCCCTGCCAAGCTCCCGAACCACCGCTAGGGGTGGCTCCGCCGTGGCGTTGATGGAGCGGTTTCCCAGACATATCTTCACCACGCGCGGCTGGGGCCTGCTGGCTGCGGGTGCCGTGTTCCTGCTGGCCGCCCAGGTGATGGGACGCCGCGACCTGCTGGCGCTGGCAATCCTGCTGCTGGTCCTGCCGCTGCTCTCCCTGGCCGGTACCCGCGTGCTCAAGCCGAGTTTCCTGGTCTACCGGGAGTTCAACCCGTCCACTGTGGAAACCGCCGCGACGACGACCGTCCGGCTGGCCGTCGCCCGGACCGGAACCGGTGCCGGGCACGCGGCTATGGAAGAGCATCTGCCGGCCCGGTTCGGTGAGTCCCCCGTGTTCCGGTTCCCGGCACGGTCGGCGGCGGGCGGGACCAGCCGCTATGAATACCACCTGCGTTCCGGGAAGCGCGGCCAGTTCCTGATCGGCCCGGTCACGGCCGAATTCAGCGACCCCTTCGGTCTCTCGCTGCACCGCCATGCCATCGACGACGGCGACATCCTCACCGTCACGCCGGCCGCCGTCGAGCTTCCCGTAACCGGGCTGGCCGGCGCCCGCGGGCACGACGGCGTCACCGCCACCCGGATCCGCGCCAACCCCAGCGACGACGACGTGATGACCCGCGAATACCGGCATGGGGATCCAATGCGCCGCGTGCACTGGGCGGCGTCCGCACGCCACGGGGAGCTCATGGTCCGCCAGGAGGAGTCCGTCACCACCCCGGAAGCGACTATCATCCTGGACCAGCGCCTGGCGGCCTTTCCCCCCGGCAGTTTTTCCCACGGAGCGGGGCCTCACGGCCCGGCATCCGAGGCTGACGGCCACGAGCTGGTCACAAGCGATGCCTTCGAGTGGGCCGTGACGGCGGCGATGTCCATCGGCGCCCACCTCTCGGAGCGCAACTACGCCCTGCGCTTCCTCGATGCCGCAGGTGACCCCGCTTTCCTCCATTCACCGTCTGCCCCGGCACCTGGGACAGAGGAGTACGTCGGGGCTTCCGGGCTGCAGTCCGTCGCAGAGAGCCTGGCTGCCATCCAACTCACCGGCCCCCAATACGCCCGCCGCTACCGCCAAAGCGGCAAGAATTCCAAGGACTCCTCCCGCCCCGGAACGCCCGCCGGCACGGATTCGGGGCCGCTGCCGTTCGATGACCGGCTCATGGACAAGCTGGCCGCCCACCGCCTGCGGGGCCCCGTCCTGGCCATCCTGGGAAACCTCTCGCCGGGTGAGGCCCGGGCCCTGTCCCCTGCTGCGGGATTCGGAGCGAATGCCTTTGCCCTCGTTATCACGGGGCGGGCCCAGGACAGCGACGAGGTGCTGGAAACCCTGCGCCGGGGCGGCTGGCGGGCCGTCGCGGTCTCCGCCGGCACGGCCCTCCCGGCGGCGTGGAGCGCCTTCGACCAGGGCCAGGCGGCGCCGCTTCCGGCCGCCGCCGAGGTGCGGCGCGGCGTTGGCGGCCCGCGATGACCCTGGCACCGCAGCGCGGCACCGGCATTCACAGCGGCACCGCCGGCTCCCACGACGGAAGTGCCACGGTCCCCGCACCGGGTGCCGGCCCCCCGCGGGCCGGTGTGGGCGCCCAGCCATGGCTGATGGGACTCGCCGTTGCAGCCGCCGTCGGGGGCGCCGCGCTTGGCCTCAACGGCGTGCTGAGGGGCTGGGCGTGGTACTCCCCGATCCTCTCGATTGTCTTTACCGTTACCGTAACCATGGCCGGGCTCCGGGCCCTGCGCTGGCGCACCGTCTTTGTTGAGCTCGGCGGCCTGGCGTCGCTCGTGATGATCCTGACATTCACCTTTTTCCGTCCGCACAGCATTGTCGGCTTCATCCCCTCGGGGGCCACCATGACCCAGCTGGGCCGGTATCTGCGCCGGGCCAGCGAAACGGTCCTCGCCGAGAGCGCCCCCGTCGCCCCGAACGCCGGGATCGTCCTGCTGATCTGTGCCGTGCTGGGCCTGCTGGTGATCCTCGTGGATGCCCTCGCCTTCCCGCTGGCACTGCCGGCAACGAGTGGCCTCGGAATCCTGGCGATCCTCATCGTCCCGGCCATGGTCAAGCCGCAGAGCGTCGGCGTGCTCGGCTTCGCCGGTGCCGCCGTCGGCTATCTTATGATCCTCGGCTGCAGCCACTGGTTTGCCCCTGACCCCCGCACCGGGGCCGACACCGCCCGCAACCCCGGCCAGTTCCGGCGCGCCGGCCTGACCGGCGCGCTGGCGCTGACCGTCACGATGCTGCTCCAGTTGGTGGTCCCGGGATTCGATCAGGGCACCTTCCCGCAGGGCTCAAGGCTGAACCCCTTCGGCAGCGCCACCGGACTCAACCCGATGATCAGCCTGGGCAACAGCCTGCGCAGCCCGTCCGGCGACGGCCGGATCACCTTTGCCACGAACGCTCCGACCACCCCGTACCTGCGCTCAGTGACCGTGGACAGCTTCAGCGGCGATTCCTGGGCACCTGACGACCGCGAGGACACCCGGCGCCTGGGCACCGGGCGGATGAATACCGGGCTCGAATCCACCGCGACGGAGCTTCGCGTCGTCACAGCCATTAACACCGGCCAGTTCACCAGCCCGTACCTTCCGGCGCCCTACGCCCCGGAAGCCGTCAACGGGCTAACGGGCCGCTGGAGCTGGGACCCGGCCACCCTAAGTATCAAGGGAGTGGACACCAACTCCCGCGACCAGCAGTACCTGGTCCTGTCCGTCGCCCCGCAGCTCACACCGGATGTACTCGAGCAGCCCTCCGGGCCGGTGCAGGGTATTCCGGAGCAGTTCATCCGTCCGCCGGACAACATTCCGGACATCGTCCGCAGGACCGCCGAATCGGTCACGGCGGGAAGCACTACCCCGTATGCGCGGGCCATGGCCATCCAGCGGTACCTGCGCTCAGTGAACTTCAGCTACTCCCTGCAATCCCCCGTGCAGGGCGGCTACGACGGCAACGGGCTCTCAGTGCTGGCGGACTTCCTGGTTCAGAAGAGCGGCTACTGCATCCACTTCGCCTCGGCCATGGCCGTGATGGCCCGGCTCGAGGGCATCCCCAGCCGGATTGCCGTCGGCTATGCCCCGGGCCGGCCCACGGGCGCCACCGTCTCGATCGCAGGCCAAGGGGCCCTGCCCGAGTTCGAGGTGGATGCCCGGGATGCCCATGCCTGGCCGGAACTGTATTTCCAGGGCGTGGGCTGGGTCCCCTTCGAACCGACCCCGTCCCGCGGCGTTGTCCCGTCGTATGCCACCGAGGGCGCCGCCCCCAGCGGCGCAAGCACCAATGAAAGCAACGACGGGCTGATCCCGAGCAACGGCCCCAACCCGACCCCGCTGCCCAGTGCCGCCCCGCTGCCGCTTCCGGGCGGCGCCGGTCCGGCGGATGCCGGCGGCCAGCTGCTGCCCGTGCTGTACGGTGCCGGCGCGCTTGTGGTCCTGGCCCTGCTCGTGGCATCGCCCCAACTGGCCCGCAACGGCCTCCGGCGCCGGCGGCTGAACAGTTCCGGGGCGTCCGGGGGCACCGGAACAGCCCTGGCGGCCTGGGCCGAACTGCGTGACCTCGCCACCGACTACCTTGTGGCGCCGCACCCCAGCGAGACCCCGAGGCAGTTCTCAGGCCGGCTGCGCGCTTCCGCGGCACTGGGAGAACCGGACGGCCGTGACGCCGCCGGGCACAAGGCCGTGAGCGCCCTGACCGAAGACTTCGAGCGCCGGCAGTACGGACGCCCTGCCCCGGCGGACGGCGGTGGAGGCGGGCCGGAAGACGGCACGGCCGCCGCCAGGGTTGCCGCTGTGCAGGCTTCCCTGCGGGCCCATGCGAGGCCCCTTGTGCGCTTCCGTGCCGTCTGGCTGCCGCCGTCAACCCTGTCCCGGTCGCGCCGCACCTTCACCGCCCCGTTCCGCGCCCTGGCGCGCACAGCAAAGCGCACCCGGCGCGGCGTCGCGGGGTCCTGGTCGAGGATCCGCGACGTAGTCCGCCGGGTGCGCCGCAGTTAGCTGATTCCTTAGCCGGCGTAGGGGTCGGCGATCCCGATGTATTGCGTGTAGAGGTACTCCTCGATGCCTTCGAGGCCGCCCTCGCGCCCCAGCCCCGACTGCTTGACCCCGCCGAAGGGGGCCGCGGCGTTTGAGACCACGCCGGCGTTCAGGCCCAGCATGCCCGTCTCGAGGCGTTCGCCCATCCGGATGCCCCGGTTGAGGTCCTTCGTGAAGACGTAGGCCACGAGGCCGTACTCGGTGTTGTTGGCGAGCCGGACGGCCTCGTCCTCGGTGTCGAAGGTGATGATCGGGGCGACGGGGCCGAAGATTTCCTCGGCCAAGATCCGGGTGCCCTCAGTGACACCCTTGAGGATGGTCGGCTGGTAGAAGTAGCCGGGGCCCTCGACGGCGGAGCCGCCGATCACCGCGACCGCACCGGAGGCCAGCGCGTCGGTGACGAGCTCGTGGACCTTGTCGCGGCTCTTGGCGTCGATCAGCGGGCCTACCTTGGAGTGGGCTTCGGTGCCGCGGGCCGTGGTCATGTCCGCCATCTTCGCGGCGAACTTCTCCGCGAACTCGTCGGCGACGGACTCGTGGACGATGAAGCGGTTCGCGGCGGTGCAGGCCTCGCCCATGTTGCGCAGCTTTGCCAGCATCGCCCCGGCGACGGCGGCGTCGACGTCGGCGTCCTCGAACACCACGAACGGGGCGTTGCCGCCGAGCTCCATCGAGGTCCGCAGGACCGTTTCGGACGCGTCCGAGAGCAGCCGGCGGCCTACCTCGGTGGAACCGGTGAAGGAAAGCTTGCGGAGCCGGGAATCCTTGATCAGCGGACCGGTGGTGGCGCCGGCAGTAGACGTCGGGATCACGTTCAGCACGCCGGCCGGCAGCCCGGCCTCCAGCATCACCGCGGCGAACAGCTGGGAGGTCAGCGGCGTCAGGTTCGCGGACTTCAGCACCATGGTGCAGCCGGCGGCGACGGCGGGGGCGATCTTGCGGGTGGCCATGGCCAGCGGGAAGTTCCAGGGCGTGATCAGCAGGCACGGGCCCACCGGCTTCTTCGTCACGAGCAGCCGCGACTTCCCGTCCGGGGACACGGAGTAGCGGCCGAACGCGCGGACGGCCTCTTCGGAGAACCAGCGCAGGAACTCCGCACCGTAGGTGACTTCGCCGCGGGCTTCGGCCAGGGGCTTGCCCATTTCCAGCGTCATCAGCAGGGCGAAGTCCTCGGCCCGTGCGGTCACGAGCTCGAACGCCCGGCGCAGGATTTCGCCGCGCTCACGCGGCGGAACCTTGGCCCACGAATCCTGGGCGGCCGCCGCGGCGTCGAGGGCAGCCGCGCCGTCCTCGGGACCGGCGTCGGCGATGCTCAGCAGGACCCTGCCGGTGGCAGGATCCTCGACGTCGAAAGTCTTCCCGGACGCGGCCGGGCGCCACTCGCCGTTGATCAGCAGGCCCGTGGGAACAGACGCCAGCAGCGAGCTTTCACGCTCGGCGGTAACAGTGGGCTGGGCGGTTACAGTCACGATTGACTCCCTCGTCGGCAATTCGGTGTGAACTCGGATCGGATGCCAGCACGGTCTCCGTTTAGCGGTCTTCCGCCAGCCGGTGACGCGCCGGATTTACTGCCACGGTACTGCCGGATTCTCCGGAGTGTCTACGCCTGCACGCACTACATCCGGCTGAACCCGCTGTGCAACTGCACAACCCCCGTTCCCCACCCCGGACCCTGCCGGCGGCACGGTCACCGGGCGGCGAGAACGGCGGAGTAGAGCTCCCGCTTGCTGACCTTGGCTTCTTCGGCGACGGCCGCAACGGCTTCCTTGAGCCGGATGCCCTGCACTATCAGCGCGTTGACCGCGGCCACGTGGTCCTCGGGTTTGCCGGGCTCCCGTTCCGGAGCGCCGCCCACGACGACGGCAATCTCGCCGCGCACCTCATTGCTCTCGGCCCATTCGAGCAGTTCGCGCAGCGTGCCGCGGATGACTTCCTCGTAGGTTTTGGTCAGCTCCCGGCAGATGGCGGCACGCCGGTCGGTGCCGAACCGTTCACGCAGGGCGCGGAGCATCGGCTCCAGGCGGTGCGGGGCTTCGAAGAACACCATGGTGCGCCGCTCGGCGTCGAGGTCCGCGAGGCGGGAGGACCGTTCGCCGGCTTTGCGGGGCAGGAACCCCTCAAAGCAGAACCGGTCCGTCGGCAGCCCGGACAGGGCCAGGGCGGTCAGCACGGCGGAGGGCCCGGGGGCGGCGGTGACCGTCAGCCCGGCAGCCACGGCGCCTTCAACGAGGCGAAAGCCGGGGTCGGAGACGGATGGCATGCCGGCGTCGGTCACCATCACGAGGGTCTTCCCGGAGCGGACCTGGTCCAGGAGTTCGCCGGTCCGGGCCGCCTCATTGTGCTCGTGATAGCTGATGATCCGGCCGGCCACGGTAATGCCGAGATTCGTCACGAGACGGTGCAGCCGACGGGTGTCCTCGGCGGCGACGATGTCCGCCGTCTTCAGCAGCTCGATCAGCCGGTAGGTGGCGTCTCCGGCGTTGCCGATCGGAGTCGCGGCCAGCACGATCCGCCCCGGTCCCCCGGCCCACGGACCGGCGGCCGGCTCCGGGCCAGGACCGGCGTCCGGGCCGGAGCCGTCCCCGATGTCGGTTTCGGTTTCGGTTTCGGTGTCGGTTTCGGTTTCGGTTTCGGTGACATCGTTGATGCCGCCGGCGGGGCCTCCGTCATCGTCGGAAAGAATCGGGGAGGTACTGAGTTCATGGTCCACACGACCAGCCTACTGCCGGCGCAGGCGTGCGCGGGCGCGGGCCGGCGAACGGGCCGACGAACACAGCGGCGAAAGGTAGCATGGGCAACGTGACGCAGACCCCTACGCGGCCTGCCGAGGCCGGTTCCGCCGGATCGGCGCCCCCAGCCACCAGTACAGGCAGCATCAGCCCCGGACGCAATCTGGAGGGGCACCGCTGGATCAGCCGCCCCTCGGAGGCATTCACCGCCGAGGCCCTCAGGGAGCGTCTGACCGGCAGCATCCAGGGCTGGCGGGACTATCCGCCGTCGCTCCGGCTGTGGTTCTGGCTGATCCCCACCATCACCGCCGCAATCGGCGGGCTGCTGCGCTTCGTCCGGCTGGACACACCCCGCAACCTGGTCTTCGACGAGACCTACTACGTCAAGGACGGCTACTCCTTCCTGGTCAGCGGCTACGAGCGGGCCTGGCCGGAGAAGGCCAACGATTCCTTCATTGCCGGGAACCCCGGCGTGCTCCTGGACACGCCCGAGTACGTGGTCCATCCGCCGGTCGGCAAGTGGATGATCGCCGCGGGAATGTGGCTCGTCGGCCCGGACAACCCCTTCGGCTGGCGGTTCGGGGCGGCCCTGACCGGCACGCTGTCCATCTTCCTGCTGGCGCTGATCGCCCAGAAGCTCTTCCGCTCGCTGACCCTCGGGGCGGTGGCCGGAGTAATGCTGGCGGTGGACGGCCACCACCTCGTGATGTCCCGGACCTCACTGCTGGACATCTTCCTGATGTTCTGGATCCTGGCGGCGTTCGGCGCCCTGCTGATGGACCGCGACGACGGCCGGCGCCGGCTCGCCGAGCGGCTCGGCAGGCAGGCCGCGGCCTCCCCCGGCGGCCGGCCCACCACGCTTCAACTGGCGTCCGGCCCCTGGCTCGGCATCCGCTGGTGGCGCCTCGCCGCCGGGGTGTGCCTGGGCCTGGCGGTCGGCACCAAATGGTCCGCACTGTTCTTCCTCGCCGGCTTCGGGCTGTTGACCGTTTTCTGGGATCTGAGCGCACGCCGGATCGTCGGAATCCACGGCTGGATCAGCGGCGGTATCCTCAAGGACGGCATGGTGGCCTTCCTCAGCATCGTCCCGGTGGCCGCCCTGGTGTACGCCGCTTCCTGGACCGGCTGGTTCCGGTCCAAAGACGCCTACTTCCGGCGCTGGGCCGAGACCAATCCCTCGGCCGAATGGGGCTGGCTGCCAAACTCCGTCCGTTCCCTCGCCCACTACCATCTCGAGGCCTACAAGTTCCACCAGGGCCTCAGCTCGGACCATCCCTACGAGGCCAGTGCCTGGAGCTGGCTGGTCCTGGGCCGGCCCACTTCCTTCTTCTATGAGTCGCCCAAACAGGGCAGCCCCGGCTGCGACACCTCCAGCTGCACCACGGCGGTCCTCTCGGTCGGCAACCCGCTGATCTGGTGGAGCGCTGCCATCTGCCTCGGCATCCTGCTGTTCTGGTGGGCCGGCCGGCGCGACTGGCGCGCCGGTGCCATCCTTGCCGCCGTGGCAGCAGGCTACCTCCCCTGGTTCCTGTACCCCGAACGCACCATGTTCTTCTTCTATGCGGTGTCCTTCGAGCCCTTCCTCGTGCTGGCTCTCGTGTACTGCCTGGGCCTGGTCCTGGGGCGGCGGACGGACCCGCCCTGGCGGCGGCGCTCCGGACTGTACCTCGTGATGCTCTTCGTGGTCACGGCCGTCGTCGTCTCGGCGTTCTTCTATCCGGTCTGGACCGCCGAGACCATCAGCTACCAGGACTGGCGGTTCCGGATGTGGATGCCGTCCTGGATCTAGGGCAGGATTGCAAGGGACGTCGGCCACCATCAGGCGGACCCGGAACGGAGATTTGGCTGTGAGAGAAGCAAGCACGGGACTGCTCGTGGAGCTGGACCCGGACAGCAATGTGACGGATCTGCTCCTGGAGCAGCATGCCAAGGATCCGGTGCATGCGCTCTACTCCCGCAAGGGCCCCGCAGGCTGGGCCGATATCCCCGCCCAGCAGTTCCTGGACCAGGTCACGGCGCTGGCCAGGGGCCTGATCGCCGGCGGCATCACCCCCGGTGAAACCGTCGCCGTTATGTCCGCCACCCGCTATGAATGGACAGTGGCTGACTTTGCCATCTGGTTTGCCGGCGGTGTCACAGTCCCCATCTACGAAACGTCCTCCGCCGGGCAGGTCGAGTGGATCCTGCACGACTCCGGAGCACGGCGCGTTTTCGCCGAGAACCAGGCCACGGCAGCCCTCGTCCAGGACATTCTGGACAGCTCCAGCATCCTCGGGGACCGGATGCTCCCTGTCGTCCGGATGGACTACGACGGCGGCGCCCCCAACCTGGCCAGCCTCGCAGCGGCCGGTGCCGGCGTCGGCGACGCCGAGCTGGAACGGCACCGCTCCGCGGCGGGACTCGCCGACGTAGCCTCGCTTGTCTACACCTCAGGCACCACCGGCCGGCCGAAGGGCTGCCAAATCACGCACGGGAACTTCGCCCTCGTGGCCAAGAACATCGTGCTGTTCCTGCCCGAGTTCCTGTTGCAGCCCCGGTCCAGGACTCTGATGTTCCTGCCGCTGGCCCACGTCCTTGCCCGCGCCGTCCAGGTGGTCTGCCTGAGCGCCGGCACCACCCTGGGCCACACCTCCAATGCCAAGGAGCTGCTGGCGGACCTGGGCAGCTTCAAGCCCACGTTCCTTCTGGTGGTGCCGCGGATCCTCGAGAAGGTCTACGCCGGCGCCGCGCACAAGGCAGCCCTGGCCGGAAAGACCCGGTTGTTCGAGGCGGCCGCCGCCGCCGCCATCGACTATTCGAAGGCCCAGGATGCCGCCGCGCAGGGCCAGGCCCCCGGTCCGGGCCTGGTGTCCCGCGCCAAGCATGCCGTCTTCGACCGGCTGCTGTACCCGAAGCTGCGGCAGGCCTTCGGCGGCCAGCTGCGTTACACGGTTTCCGGCGCGAGTCCGCTGAGCTCAAACGACGCGCATTTCTTCCGTGGAGCCGGCATTCCCGTCCTCGAGGGCTATGGACTCACCGAGACGACGGCGCCCTGCACGGCGAACACCCCGACCCGGACCAAGGTGGGGACCGTCGGCATTCCCGTGCCCGGGACCACCATCAGGATTGCCGACGACGGCGAGATCCTGGTCAAGGGCATCGGCGTCTTCCAGGGCTACCACAACAACGCCGCTGCCAACGCCGAAGCGTTTGTGGACGGCTTCTTCCGCACCGGGGACCTCGGGTCCCTCGACGAGGACGGCTTCCTGACGATCACGGGACGGAAGAAGGACCTCCTGGTGACAGCCGGCGGCAAGAACATCGCCCCCGGGCCGCTCGAGGAAAAGATCCGCGAACACCAGCTGGTGGCGCAGGCCATCGTGATCGGAGACGGCCGGCCGTTCGTTTCGGCCCTCGTCAACCTGGATCCGGAAGGCCTCGAGAACTGGTGCGCCACCCACAAGGTTGCCGCCATGAGCCCTGCCGAGGCGACCGGCAATGAGCTGGTCCGGGCGGCCATCCAGGGGATCGTGGACGAGGCGAACTCGCTCGTGTCCAAAGCAGAGTCCATCCGCAGCTTCGTGATCTTGGACGCCGACTTCACAGTGGAATCCGGGCACCTGACGCCCTCACTCAAACTCAAGCGCGCCGCCGTCGTCCGGGACTACGAGGCGCATATCAACCGGATCTATGGCTGAAGCCGCCGTTCCGGGCCGACAGGCAAGCCTCAACGACGGGCCGTCTCACGCTGCTTCATCGTCCCGTTGTGTCCTGGGTCGGCGGCGGCTCATCTGTTGCTGGCCTTTGGCACTCCCATTCCTGGGTCGACTTTGTGGGGGCCGGCTGCTGAGGGTCGTATATCGAAGTCAAAGACGGCCGTCGGAAGGTAGACGGTGGAACAGGAGTTCGGGATGTCCACGACGCCGGAGAGGCGTCCTTCGATGGGTACGGCACCCAGGATGATGTAGGCCTGCTCCCTGCTGTAACCGAATTTGCTCAGGTAGTCGATGGCGTGGAGACATGCCCGCTGGTAGGAGAGGTGTGAGTCGAGGTAGCGTTGTTCGCCGTCCAGGGTCACCGAGGTGCCGGAAAAAGCCAGCCACTGACTGAATTGCGGGTCAACGTTGCCGGGCATAAAGATGGCGTTTTCGCTCACCCCGTAGGTTTCCATGCCGCCCTTGATGAGGTCCACCCTGAGGTCCATAAAGCCGCCCATCTCGATCGCCCCGCAGAAGGTGATCTCGCCGTCGCCTTGGGAGAAGTGGAGGTCACCCATGGAGAGGTTCGCCCCGTCGACGAAGACAGGGTAGAAGATGCGGGTTCCCTTGGACATGTTCTTGATGTCCTGGTTTCCGCCGTTTTCCCGCGGGGGTGCGGTCCTGGCAGCTTCCGCGGCCACCCTGTCGAATTCCGAAGCTGCGAGGTGTCCGAGGACTGCATGTTCGGCTTCAGGCGGAAGGGCAAGGGGAGGGACCCTGTTGGGGTTCGTGGCGATCAGGTCGCCTTCGCGCTTGTTCCATTTCGCGAGCAGCTGGGCCGAAGGGGCTGTTCCCATCAGCCCAGGGTGGATAAGACCGGTAAAGGAAACACCGGGGACGTGCCGGGATGTCGCGATTTGGCCGGTGAAGTCCCAGATGGCCTTGTACGCGTCGGGAAACTGTTCCGTGAGGAAACCGCCGCCGTTGCTGGTCGCGAAGATGCCGGTGTAGCCCCAGCCCTGTCCGGCGAGCGGACCGGAGTCCTCCTGCGGGATGGGACCGACGTCCAGGATATCTACCACCAGCAGATCGCCGGGCCTGGCGCCCTCGACGGCGAAGGGACCGCTGAGTTTGTGAACGGTCAGCAGCGGGGCATTGAGGATGTCCTCGGCGGAGTCGTCATTCACGATCGCACCGTCGAACCATTCGCGGCAGTCTACCCGGAAGGAATCACCGGGCTTGACCGTTGCGACGGGAGGAATTTCCGGGTGCCATCGGTTGTGCCCGATCTTTTCCTGATCCTCGAATTTCTTGCTGGAATCCAGGGGAAATATCTTGGCTGGCATTTCATCTCCTTTGACTGGGCGCCGCTTCAGAGCCGGTTAGGGTCGCGGCAGTTTCCGATGTAACGGGTTGGATGAATATGGCTGGACGCGCCTGGGGCCGCCTGGAATCCGAGAGTTCACGATCTCAGGTTCAGCCGCACTGCGATTGGTGGAGTCAATGAGCCGGAAAACCGGTGACCCGGCCCGGGAAAGGTGCGGTGCACTGAATACCCGGCGGGACGGCTCACCGCATGAGGGGCAGGCCAGGGTGTCCGGGGCCTCCCCGATGGGGTGGCGCACTTCGAAAAGCGAGCCGTCGGAGCAGCGGTACTCATAGGTGGCCACGGACCGGTTCCTCTCTGTTCCCCGTACAGCAATGTCAGGCGGGCAGGTCAGGCTGGCCGGGCCACGTTCGGGACCTGGCCGGTTTGGGTACTGGTCCGCATCGTCTTCCGGCCCAGGAAGTAGGCGGCCGCCAGGGAGACCGCGGCCAGCGCCGCCACCAGGGCCGCATAGATGTTGTTGGTCTCGTAGCGGCCAAGGAGCAGGAAGAACGCCGGAATGGTCCCCGTCAGGTGGCTGATGAACACCGTGAACCAACCCGTCATCCGCGTCAGCGACTCCTTGTGCAGGCCGAGGACGAGGAAGAACAGGAACCAGAGCACGGCCCACACGAACCAGATGACACCGAAGACCGGATCTGCTACCAGGGTGAACTGCAGGACCCCGATGACGACGGCGCAGGCGGCGACAAACAGCGAAAACCATCCCAGGCCTTCGCCGCTGATGCCGGTCATCTGCAGGACGCCTACGTAAAGGTAGGTGAAGCCGAAAAGGTAGAGCCCGGCCGCGCCGAAAATGACGGACGGGTCACCGTTGGCCTGGAGGATGATGATCGTCGGGAAGACCACCTGCATGGTGCCAACGAAGAAGTTCAGAATAGCGGCCGACTTGCCCGGGATGACCCCCAAGAGCATCAGCCCGTTGATAAACAGGACCGCCCCTACGTAAAGCAAACCCACGCTGCCCATGTCAGCTCCATCAGGATGTCTACAAGTCACCAGTGGTGGGATGCATGCCGTTCCCTGCATGCATCGGACGGGAGGAACGCCGGAGCGCTGCAACTCCCGGAACGCGATGTCCAAGATACGTCTAAAGGATAACCCTCGATCTTGCCGCAGGCTAAGGACTTTAGGCCTGTCTTTTTGCCGCCGGCGGGAACAGTCTCGCTGAGCCTCTTCACCCCGTCCTGACCTCGATTCCGGCGGGTCAGGACGGAGACGCGGCATCCTGTACTACAGGCCCGCACCGAAAACCGTGTCAGCAGTCAGTGCGCCGCCGCCGGCGAACCACCGATGGTGCCGGGCCCGGAGGCGCAGGCACCATCGGCGGATCGAGGCTTAGACGGAGCTGGACTGCCCCCGGGCCGGCCGGCCATCCGCGCCGGGCTGAGTCGCTGCGGCGTCGCCCGCTGCGTCGCCCGCTGCGTTCCGCGGCTTGTCGGAGAAGTGCCGGCCGCCGGTCGCATCGGTGGAGTCTTCCACCGATGTGCCCTCAACAGCCGGGGCGCCCTGTGCGCCGCTTTCAGCCTCGGCGTCGGCCTTCCGGGCCCTGGCCCGCCGGAAACGTGAACCCTTCACCGCGGCGGGATCGGCCGCATCCTCCGCTGGGGCGTCCGCAGCTGCCGCCGCGTCCACGGCAGGGCCGCCGTCGACCGTTCCCCGCTTCGGCAGGCCGCGGCGCTTGCGCGTCGGCCAGGTGAGGATCAAGGTGACGAGCGAGGCGAGCAGGACGAGCCCGCCGATCACGATGCCCCCGTCAACCCAGAACTGGCCCGGGAACAGCCGGATCAGCGTGTCCTGCAGGGAAAACGTCCAGGTGCCGTTGGCGAAGAAGACAGCATGGAACTGGGTGAAGAACTGCTCCCAGCCGAGCACGGCGAGGGCTCCGAGCCCGGTGATGATCGCGAGGGTGACAATCGAGCCGGCGAACATGCCGCGGCGCACACCCCCGGTGCTGCGGCGCCGCAGATAGATCACGGCGACCAGGCTCAGCAGGATAAGCAGGGTTCCGGCCCCGAATGCGGACAGGATGACGAGCTTGACGTCGGCCATATGGCTGACTTCGCCGTCCTTGAAGAGCTTGTCCCCGCCGCGGTTGACCAGCTCGCCGAGGTAGCGCGGGCCGGACCAGTTGCTGAGATAGTCCACCGCGTAGGAACCGTAGGTCATACGGTCATCCGTGCTGAAGCCGTAGCCGTCACCGGGGAAGCCCGGGCGGTTGTACTCCACCCAGAGGAACAGGGGGCTGGCGACGGCGCGGACGGCCAGCACCAGCAGAATGATCGGGAAGCAGACGGCCAGCAGGACCTGCATGACCCGCGGGGCGACGGGCTTGGCGTTTGCCGCGTGCTCGCGTTCGGCGTTCCGGCGCTCCACCTCCTCCTGCGGAGGCCGGATCTGCAGCGCCGAGGTGGGGAGCGGTTCGCTAAAGACCGCGCCGCTCCCGCCATCCAGTCCCTGGTCCATTCCGCTGTCTGTCCGCCTGCGGGGCGATTCGACGGCGGCTTCCGCGGCCCGGCGGTCGGCACGGCCGCCCGGCTGGCGGCGGACCGGGGTGGCGGCTTCCGGCGTCGTGGTCTCGGGTTCTGCCGCGTCCGGTACCGCGGATTCAGACGCGCCGGCCGGGGCCGCAGTACCGGCGCCGGCCGGGGTGCCGGCAAGCGTACTCTCGGCGGCCGCACCGGAACCCTTGCCTGCGGAGGAGGGCCCCATCCAGTCGAAGGCGGGTTCGTCGGAGTCGTCGGCCGGATCCAGCTGCGGATCCTGCCGGTTCGGAGGGGTGGGACTCTTGTCAGTCACTGCGCTTCGCTTCCGTAGGCTTCCGCGCCGCCGGGCCTGAGCCGGGCAACACTATATATCTGCCTCAGAGCCTACCGCCAGAGCCTCGGGCCCGGCGAGATGCCACCCCGATGGCCGCGGGGATTCGGGCGGCTATTTCCGTGCAGCCGGCTGGCTCAGCGTTTGGCGTACTGCGCCCAGGGGATGTTCCAGTCACCGAAGCCTTCCAGCGGCTCCACCGGCGCCGCGCCGGTGTTGAGTGTCTGCACCACGTCGCCGGTCTTCATATTGTTGAAGAACCACGCGGCGTCGGCCGGGAGCAGCCCGACACAGCCGTGCGAGACATTGACCCTGCCGACCGCACCCCAGGCCGATTCGAGGGCCTGATGGACGTAAACGCCGGAGGTGGTCAGCCGGTTCGCGTATTCCACGGTCAGTGGCGGGTAGTAGCCCTTGTCGCCGGGCTTCAGGCCGATGCTGCCGGCGTTGAACTTGGAGTTGCGTTCCTGCTCCATGATGACGGCGAAGCCGGAGGGTGAGAGCCAGTCCGCGCCGCCTAACGTTACCGGGGCGGTCCGGACCAACTGCCCGTCGAAGTAGACGTTCATCGTTTTTGTGATGTCATCGACGACGGCGAGGCGCTGCGTCCCCACCTTGAACGACACCTTGACGTCGGAGTTGCCGATCATTTTATTGCCGAAGTCCACGCCGAAGAGTTTCAGGTCCACGGCGATCTGGCTGTTCGGGGCCCAGAATGCTTCGGGCCGGATCCGGACGCGCCGGTCCGAATACCAGCGCCAGGCCACGGCTTGGCCGGAGGAGACCGTCACGGTGACCGCTTTCTCCATGGCCTCCTTGTTCAGCACCGGCTCGCTGAAGACAATCTCGATGGGTTGTCCGGCGCCAACGGTCGTGCCGTTGAGCGGGTACACGGCGGCGTCGGCCTCGTTGGCCTTGGCGACGGTGGCGAATGCCTGCGTTTTCTTCGTCTCCCGGCCGGCTTGGTCGACGATGGTAAAGCTGTACTTGTACTTGGTGTCGAATTCGAGCGGATCCTCCGCCGTCCAGGTCGAGCCGTCGGGACCGGTTGTTCCGGGAACCGGGTCGCCGCCGGACGCGGGCTCCAGCACGACGTCTTTCACGACGCCGTTGACGGCCTTGACCGAGGGCAGGGCCGCGGGGTTGACGCCCTTGGCGCCGTCGCTCGGGGTCACACCGAGTTCAACGGGTTTCACCACCGGGGCAGCGAGGCCGGAGACGTTCCGCATCGGCGCCGACGATTCCGAGGGCATCTTGGCTTCGGCCCGGCCGGGAGCCGTCGCGATGCCGATTCCGCCGGCGCCGACGACGGCGCAGAGCGCGAGAACGGCGAGCATCTTGCCGGCGCTGCGCGTGCGGCGTACGGGCTGCCGTCGTCGACGACCGCTGTCTTCAGTCATAGCCACTTCCTGTGTTCCCCCACTGCTTTTTTCCTACCAGCCCACATCAGAGCTCACGATGCCCCTATGCCAGCATAAGTGAACATTCGGCGCGGCCCGCCGTTGCGTACGCCACGATCAGGTCACAAAGAGAGCCCCGGACCGTAGTTCGGGGCCCTCCAGGTGGCCGGCTTCCCGTGGCCGCCTGCGTGTGCGGGTACGCCGCCGTCGTGAAGCCGCTGCTCGGATCCTAGTAGCGGTAGTGCTCCGGCTTGTACGGTCCGGCCACGTCGAGGTCCAGGTACTCGGCCTGGTCCTTGGACAGCTCGGTCAATTCAACGCCGAGGGCGTCCAGGTGCAGCCGGGCCACCTTCTCGTCGAGGATCTTCGGCAGCACGTACACCTGCTTGTCGTACTCGCGCTCCCCCTCGGGCTGGTCGCGCTTCGTGAACAGCTCGATCTGCGCAATGGTCTGGTTCGCGAAGGAGTTGCTCATAACGAAGGACGGGTGTCCGGTGGCGTTGCCGAGGTTCAGCAGCCGGCCCTCGGAGAGGACGATGATGGAGCGCTCTTGACCGGTCCCGGCGTCGAGCACCCACTCGTGCACCTGGGGCTTGATCTCGACCTTCGTGATGCCGGGAATCCGGGCCAGGCCGGCCATGTCGATCTCGTTGTCGAAATGGCCGATGTTGCCCACGATGGCCTTGTCCCGCATGCCGGCCATGTGCTCGGCCATGATGACGTCTTTGTTGCCCGTGGTGGTGATGAAGATGTGGCCCTCGCTGAGGACGGATTCCAGCTTCGCGACCTGGTAGCCGTCCATGGCCGCCTGGAGCGCGCAGATCGGGTCGATCTCGGTGACAATCACCCGCGAGCCCTGGCCGCGGAACGCCTCCGCGGCGCCCTTGCCGACGTCGCCGTAACCGCAGACGACGGCGACTTTGCCGCCCATCAGCACGTCGGTGGCGCGGTTGATGCCGTCCGGCAGGGAGTGGCGGATGCCGTATTTGTTGTCGAACTTGCTCTTGGTGACGGAGTCGTTGACGTTGATCGCCGGGAACAGCAGCTTGCCCTGCTCTGCGAGCTGGTAGAGGCGGTGGACGCCGGTGGTGGTTTCCTCGGTGACGCCGAGCAGGCGGGAGCCGATGCGGGTCCACTTCTGCGGGTCCTCCTGCAGCGAGGCGCGCAGCACCTCGAGGAAGACGCGGCCTTCTTCGGACTCGTCCGCGGCGGCGGACGGCACGGCGCCGAGGGCTTCGACGTCGGCGCCCTTGTGCACCAGCATGGTGGCGTCGCCACCGTCGTCGAGGATCATGTTCGGGCCCAGGTCCGGGTTGCTGTCCGCGCCGGGCCAGGCCAGGATCTGCTGGGCGGTCCACCAGTATTCCTCGAGCGTCTCGCCCTTCCAGGCGAACACGGGAACACCCTGCGGATCCTCGACCGTTCCGTTGCCGACCACGACGGCGGCGGCGGCTTCGTCCTGGGTGGAGAAAATGTTGCAGGAAGCCCAGCGGACCTCGGCGCCGAGGGCGGTGAGAGTCTCGATCAGCACGGCGGTCTGGACCGTCATGTGAAGGGAGCCGGCGATGCGGGCACCCTTGAGCGGCTGGCTGGCGCCGAACTCCTCGCGCAGGGACATGAGTCCGGGCATTTCGTGCTCGGCGAGGCGGATCTGATGGCGGCCCGCCTCGGCCAGGGAGATGTCCGCAATCTTGT
The DNA here is from genome assembly GCF_055412745.1 of Pseudarthrobacter woesei. Taxonomy (NCBI): domain Bacteria; kingdom Bacillati; phylum Actinomycetota; class Actinomycetes; order Micrococcales; family Micrococcaceae; genus Pseudarthrobacter; species Pseudarthrobacter woesei. The sequence continues at coordinate 63,341 of NZ_JBVAYU010000009.1, read as the reverse complement.
AATCGAAAGTCATGTAAATCCTTTGTTGTAGCCGGCTGGGAGGTCGGTGACCTTGTTTGACGGTGACTAGAAAGTAGTTCGGTGCCGGAGGGCGGACCGATGGGGCCGTGCGGTGACTATTCGGCGGAGCGGAGCCCGGCGCCGTGCCTGACTGCATCGTGCCGGCCGGCGTCGTGCTGATCGGCGGGTGCCGCGGCGGCGGCGGGGAGCAGCTCCGGCGGCAGCAGCAGGGGGATGCCGTCTTCGATCCTGTAGCGCAGCTTCTGACCGTTCTCATCCGCCGTGGTGGTGACGAGTTCCTCGCCGTCCTGCACCAGTGCGGACCCGGTGACGGGGCATCTCAGGACAGACAACAGTTCGGCACTGATCTTCGGCATGGTGAACGCTCCCTGGTGGGCGCCGCAGCAGGCGCCGGCGGCTGACGGATTTTGCAGTTCCCAGCCTACCGCCACTTGCGGCTCAGGAAGGTTCGCGCAGGATGCGCAGGTGCCCCCGGCGGGTGCCTTCGGCGGCGGCCGGTGCCTCCAGCGCGGCGTGCACGCTGCGCTGCCCCTGGCCAGGTTCCGGGACGGTGGGCCGGACGGCGGCCTCACGGACGGCATTGGCCAGCGCCAGCAGGTCATCGGGCCCGGGCCCGGCGGGGACAGCCGGCATGGCGAGCCGCAACACTTCCCAACCGCGCGGGACGGTCAGCGAACCGGCGTGCTGTTCGCACAGGTCGTAACAGTGCGGTTCGGCGTACGTTGCCAGCGGTCCCAGGACGGCGGTGGAGTCGGCATAGACGTACGTCAAAGTGGCCACCGCCGAATTGCGGCAGGCTGATCTTGAACAAAGACGAATTGCACCCACGACATCACAGACTACTCCCCCAGCCCGTCGGCTGCCGTCCGACGCGCTGACGGCGGGTCGGGGAGCCCATATCGCGTAAATCATCCGCCGGGTTTAGAGTCGAGATATGCAGTCATCGCGCCAAGATCCGGGTTTTACGGTCCGGATGGCTGACCCCGACGCCGGACATCATGATGCCGGTTCCGCGTCCGGCCCCTCAGGCCTGGCCGTCGAGCCGAGAGGCTTCCGCCAGCGCCGCAGGAACAGGCACGGCAGGGGTCTACGCGGCGAGCTCATGCTGCCCACCCTGCCCGGCTACCGGACCCGCTCGGACCGTTTCGACGATTTTGTGCTGGACTCGGCCCAGCGGCTGCACGATATCTGGGGCAAACCGCTGGACGGCGTCCGGTTTGCCGTGGACGAGATCCCGCCGGGCCTGGAACGGCTCGTGGCGGACGGCACCCCGGCTCCGATGGGCTCCTATGCGCCGGCGACGGCGGAGGAGGGCCCGGTGATCACGCTGTACCGGCGTGTTGTCGAGCAGGGCTGCGGCAGCCGGGAGGAGCTCCAGGACCTCGTGCACGACGTCGTCGTGGAGCACACGGCCGAGATGCTCGGCGTGCCGCCCGAATCACTGGACCCGGTGTACCGCCGCCGTTACTAGCTGTACCGGCCGACCTCCCGGCGCTCAGCCATACCCGCCGTGACCAGTGGTCATTTTCGTTAGTTCGTCGGGGGTTCGTGCGGGGCCAGGACCTTTTCGCGTCGGGAGGACATGCCCATTCGTCGCACCCGGGACAGGACATAACCGGAAGATGTCCCCGTGCCGGCCGCGGCGCGGGGCATGTCCTGGCCAGAGGGCATCTTTCGTTTACGCGGCCGGGTGCAGGCAGCCAGCTACCGCGCTCCTTCCCTGCCGCGCTCCTTCCCGGTTGCCCGCCGGCCGGCGGCTTGCCGGCCCGGGCAAAGCCCGGATTCCCGCGCGTGTTTGGCACCGGGTGCCGAAGCAACCGGGAAGGACCGTCACGGCATGGGCGCGTGGGGCTGGTCGGGCCAGGCGTTGGGTGGGCCAGCCGTTGGGTGGGTCAGGCGTTGGGTGGGTCAGGCGTTGGGTATGTCCGGCTGCGGGGAACCGCGCTGCTCCGCGGGAGGACATGCCCAGTCCCCTCACCCGGGACCGGACATATCCGAAACATGTCCACCCGCTGGTCCCGGCGCGGGGCATGTCCCTGAGCCTGGCCATCCCACACCTGGATCTAAACCCCGACGAACCAACGAAAATTCACGCTAGTACCCCAGCGTGACCGGCACCTGTTCCTGCCCTGCCGCCCCCGGGGCGACCGCGATAGTCGACACGTCCTGCTTGCCGTCCTGCTGCAGCAGCACGGCACCATAGGCCGGGTCACCCGCGGAAGACACCAGATAGCCGACGATCGGCGAGCCTTCGACGTCGGCCGGGATCTTGATGGATGCCGTGGTGCCGCCGGCGATATCGGCGACCGCCGCGGACCGGATCTTCCCGTCCGCGGTGATCGGGGTATAGGAGATCTTGGCGCGGCCTTCCGGCGCCCCAAACACGAGGAACCGGTCCCCCGCACCGGGCACGGGGACGACGTGCTGGCTTCCGAGCCTGGCCGAGGCCGGCGACCAGGCGAGGTCGGAGGCGTCCTCAGCCTTGGCTCCCCTCGTGACACGGGCGGCGGCGGCGAAAGAGACGTCCGAACTCAACGCCACGGTGTAGGGACCGGCCGGAATGCCGGCCAGCGGGACTTCGGTGACGGTGCCGGCCTTGGCCGTGACGACGCCGCCGCCCGGCAGTGGCTTCTGGCCGTCGCGCCCGTAGATCTTGATCGCAACGACGGCGTCGGCGGAGCCGGGCACCGTGATCTGCAGGGCCGGTGCGGCATCGGCGAAGCCGAATTTCGCGGTGAGCGACGCGAGTCCGGCGGGGTCCTGGACATCGACACCGGAGATGACCTGGCGGATCGCCGGCGCCGTGCCCGGGGCAATGAAGTCGACGCCGCCGGGTGTGAGCCCGCGCAGCACACTCTGCTGGATCACCGCGGCGACGGGGCCGCCGGCACTTCGCACGCGGACGCCGAGGCGTTCCTGCCCCGGGGCCAGACCGGCCAGGATAATGGAGCGGGTGCTGCCCGGTGCCACGAGGAGCCCGCGGCTGCCCGGGGCCTGGATAGGGCCCTTTGCGCCGTAAAGGTCCAGGCTGACGGTGGCCGGCGTGCTGGAGGCGTTGCTGAGGTTGAGAACGGCTGTCCGGCCGACAGCGGTGTTCGCGCCGACGAGCCACAGATCGTTGGCCGGCTGCTGGCAGGCGGCAGCCGCCGAGCCGCGCAGGTCGCCGTCGCTGGCGGTGTAGCTCATGACGGCGCCCGCTGAGGCCTGCCGGTCCGCCAGGGCGTCGGCGCTGAGGACGCTCACGGCGTCGACGCCACGCTGGGCCACCACGCCCGCCAGCAGCACGGGCGGTCCGGCGGCAGGCCTGGCAGTAGACGCCGCCGGGCCAGGCGGGCCCGAGGCCGGGGTGCCCTTGGCGAGCTCCACGAGGGTGCTGCCCTTGAGCGAGGACAGCCGGCTGCCGGGCAGGACCCCCGCGCTTGAGCTGAGCACGACGGCGTTGACGAGGCTATTGGCGGTGGCCGATTCCGGACTGAATTGCGGATCGGTGCCCACCGGAGTGCCTTCCAGCAGCCGGGCCGGCCCGGGACACACGCCGATGCTGCTGCCGGCGGGCACGGATGCCAGCGGCACCTCAAGCTGCCGGCTACTGGCGGATCCCTGGGGTGAGAGTGCCATCGCCGATACGAGCCCGCCGCCGGCGGCGACCAGGACGAGGGCGGACAGGACTCCGGCCGCCCGGCCGCCGCGCGGAAGCGCCTTCAGCTGCGACAGCCGCGACAGCCGCGACAGCCGCGGGACGGGTGTGCCGCCTGCCGGCGGGGTGGCCGGCTCAGGCGGTGTTGCGGCGGAGTTCGCGGCGGCGTTCAGCCTGTCGTCCGCGCTGGCGTTGTTGTCCTTATGCATGCTGGTGTTCCTTACGCAGGGAGCCTTCGTCCCTGGAGAGGCCGGTGTTCGGACGGCGGGCAGGCATGGGGATGGCCAGCAGCACGGTCAGGCCGATCACGACGGCCTGGCCGATTCCGGCCCAGAGGGCCCACGGGGATTCGTAGCGGAGGCTCAACTGGCCGCCCTGGGCGGGCAGCGTGAACGCCTGCGCCCAGTCCGAGCTTGTGGCGGTCAGGCGCCGGCCGTCAAGCCAGGCGCTCCAGCCCGGATCGGCACGCTCGGCCAGGACGACGAGGCGTCCTTCCGGCCCGGCAGGCACCGCGGTATCGGCGGAGACTGCATCGGAGGGGACAAAGCCGACGGTGGCGCCGGCGCCGTCGACGATCCGTACACGGTGCGCGACGTCGGCTGCCTTGATCACCGGCTGGTTCAGCGGGCTGATCCGCCAGAGCCAGCCGACGTCCGTCTTGCCGACAGCGACGAGTCCGGGGACGGCGTCCATCCGGCTCGCCGTCAGCTGGGCTGCGGTGTCCGTGGCCCGCAGGACCACGAAACCGACCCCGAGCCGTTCCAGGTCTTCGCGCGGGTCAACGCCCTGACCGGCCACGATCGTGGCGACCACGCCGCGGAGGGAACCGGCGACGGCGTCGTCGTCGCGGACTGTCTCGCGTCCGGGCTCCCCCATGACCGGACGCGCGGCGGCGATGGCCGAGAGCGCATCGAGGGTTGTCCCTGCCCCGCGCATGAGGGACGCGTTATACGCCCCGTTCTCGCCGGTGGAGATGAGCAAGGTCCGGGCTTGCTCCGGTCCTTCGCCACGGTCGATCGCCGTGGCCGGGAGGGTACGGGACTTGGTGGGCTGCACCAGCCGCGGTATGCCGAGCCCGCCGGCCGCTGCGGCACGGGATGCCTCGGAAACAGCGGTCTCCGCGGCGGTTGCTTCCGGTGCGGCGGGCTGCACGAGGTTCTGCGCGGCCCACACGGTAAGTCCGCCGAGCGGTCCGGCGAGCAGCAGGACCATGGCCGTGACCGCGGTGGACCGGATCAGGATCTTGCGGCCGGTCGTCGCCGCGGCGGCCCGGTCGGCGGAGTCCAGCAGGCTCTCGGCGCCGATCAGCGCCGCCGCCAGGACGGCGAACACGGCCGCGGACACTGCGGGCCCGGTGAACGGGTTGACCAGGCTACTGGCGCTGACGCCGGTCGCGAGGTGTCCGGCCAGCCAGCCGCCGGCCAGCATCAGGACCGCGGCGGCCCATAGGCTGCGGGCAATCCTGACGCGCCGGCCCGGCAGGAACAAGGCGGCGAGGGCCAGCAGCAGGACAGGCGCGCCGATCAGCAAGGCAAGCAGCAGTGCCCACGGCACAGCCGGTGTCCCGGCGGAACCGCCGAATACCGGGAGTCCAGTGAGGCCGCCGCCGGCCGCGAAGCGCAGCGGCTGGCCCAGCGCCTGCTGCCAGAGCGGGGCCGCGTCAAAGCCCAGCGGCAGTCCGGGGTCGGCGAGCAGGGCCCGTGGCCGGTCGAGGGTGGAGAGCAGGAACGGCACGAACAACGCGAGGCTGGGCAGCAGCGCCCACCAGATGGTCCGGCCGCGGCGGCCCAGGAGGACGCCGCAGAGCGTCACCAGGATGAAGGAAGGCACCAGCAGGGACGGCGCTGCCGCCGTGACGACGGCCAGCGCGAGTCCGGCTGCGGCCGCGGCGGTCCACGAGGGTGTGCCGTTAATCCCTGGTTTGGCTGGCGGTGTCTCGGTGAAACGCCGCTCTCCCGGGGCGGGAACCGCATAGCGGCCGCGGCCGGCGGCGGTACCGGTGGCCCGCAACAGCGCGAGCGCCAGCAGGGGGATCATGAGGTGGGCCAGCAGCGCACCCACACGCCCCTGGTTGAGTGCCACCTGAAGGGCCGGCGCGCCGGCCCAGACGAAGGCGGCGACCAGGCGGAGGCGGCGCCGCTGGGTGAGGGCGCCGGCCGCGAACCAGGCCCCGAGGGCGGATAGCGGCATGGCCAGGAGCAGCAGCCAGATCAGGGCTCCGTTGGCATCGCCAGCGCCAAGCACACCGAAGACCCACAGCATGTAGCCGAACGGGTCGCCGTGGCCGGGAAGCCCCGCGCCCAGGGTGATCCACCAGCCGGACGCATGATTCCAGATCTCGGACAGCCGGAGGGAGGCCGGGATCAGGGCGCCTCCCGAGACCGCCTCGGCCCGCAACAGGCTCAGCAGGCCGAACAGGGACACCGCGGCGGTGAGGAGCACGGCGAGCAGTGCGCCGTTGCCCACCCAGCCGCGCTCGGAGGTGGTCAGGGCTGCGAAGTCGTCGGCAGAGTCGCCGCTGGGCTGGTCGGCCAAAGGGTCGTGGCCGGAGAGTCCCTCTCCCGGGTCGTCGCTGCCGAGGGCCTCCATCAGGGAGCGCCGGTGGGCCCAGACCTCACGCCGGGACGTCTGCAGCCCCTTGATGACGGAACGGCGGATCCGCCGGGTCCGGGCGGCATTGCGCCGGCCCCGGACGACGGCGGCGGGCCGTCCCAGTGCGGCGAATGTCGCCAGCAGCTGGGAAAACCCGTGCCCCGGGTCTTTGACCGCGATGCTCAGGACGAGTTTGAAGAGGCTCCCCAGCAGGGCGCCCATGGCGTGCAGCGGCACCTTCCAGGCAGCGGAATGCTTCAGCCGCAGGTAGACCTGGGCTTTGCGGGCCGCCGTCGCATTGCCCAGGGCATGCGGACGGTGGGACACGTGGAACATCCTGGCGCTGGGCACTACCACAACGCGGTGTCCGGCGAGCCGGTTGCGCCAGCAGAAGTCGACGTCGTCGCCGCTGCCCGGGAGCGCAGGGTCGAAGCCGCCGAGGTCTTCCCAGACATCGCGGCGGACCAGCATGCCGGCGGAGTTGACCGCGAAGGTGTCGCTGCGGCCGTCGTACTGCCCCTGGTCCAGTTCGTCGGCGTCGATGAGCGTCAGCCGCTCAGCCCAGCGGCTGGTGGAGAGTCCCACGTCGATCAGTCGCCGTTCGGCGTCCCAGTCCAGCTGCTTGCAGCCGGCCACGGTGACGGACGGTGCCCGCTCCACGGCCTGCAGCAGTTCGGCGAGAGCCTCGGGGGCCGGTGCGGCGTCGTCGTGCAGGAGCCAGATCCATTCGGAGACCGGGCCGCTGCCGTCCGGCGCCGTCCCGAGGGGGGCGCGCCAGGGCGCGAGGGCACTGAGCCCGGCCCTGGCCGCGCCGCCCATGCCGCTTCTGGCCTGGTCTAAAACGGTGACGTTGGCCTTGCCGAAAGCCTGTTCGAGGAGGGCTGCCGAGTGGTCACGGGAGCCGGTGTCCACCCCGATGAGGGCATCGGCAGGCCGGGTCTGGCCCGCCAGCGCCGCGAGGGTCCTGGGGAGAAAGTCTCCGCCGTCGTGGGAGACCACGACGGCGGTGACTCGTACTTCCTGAAGAATTAGATCGCTCGCTTCCTAAGCCGGCGCCGCTCGCGCTCGGAGAGGCCACCCCAGATACCGAACCGCTCGTCGTTGGACAAGGCGTATTCGAGGCACTGCGAACGCACATTACACGCCCCGCAGACCTTCTTGGCGTCGCGGGTGGAGCCGCCCTTCTCGGGGAAGAATGCCTCCGGGTCCGTCTGCGCACACAGCGCATCCGTCTGCCATCCGAGCTCGCCTTCATCGTCGAAGTCCTGCTGGGAGGGCAATCCGATCCAGACCGGCTGCGCGGTGGTGCCTGCGTGGAGCGTCTGCAGTTCCATCGGCGGATCGTGGAGATCGTTCTCCTGGTCCGGTCCGGCCAGAAGTTCATCGTGCGCTGCGAGGAAGGCGGTGGCCGCATCCTGCAGGGAGTCTCGGGTGTGTTCGTTGTAACGGTCTGCTGCGTCCGGATCGGCCGGATCTACGTACCAGTCACTCGGCACCCCGCGCGAACGGTATTTCGCCGTGGCCTGGCCGGCAACGACGGCATCTTCATGGATACGCTCTGCTAGCCCCATTGGCGTTCCCTCTCTGATTTTGCAGCCTTTGCCTGACACTTGGACACTCGGTTGTGTGCCGGTTTCTGCGCATTGGCTTTCGATACCTAATTACACGTGTGTAAGTATCACGGAGTCAAGCCACGGCGGGGATAATAATCAACTTGAGACACAAAATCGGGGCACGCCACGCCCGGTTTTTTTCGGCGGCAGCGGGAGGATACCGCGGATTCATAAGCTCACTGAGTACTTCCGGCTGTTTTTGCCGAAATCCCGGGGAAGTTTCGGTGAACTCCTGGGAGTGCCGGAGGACCCCTCCCGGCGGGGGTATGACAGAAATCACACCCGTGTCCCCGTGGCAAGATGATCACATGAGCATCCCGGCAATCGAACTGATGACAGCCCTGCGTTCCGGCCAGTCCACCTCGCCCCGGCTGACCTGGTACGGACCGGACGCGGAGCGCGTTGAGCTTTCCGGCCGGGTCCTGGACAACTGGGTGGCGAAGACAAGCAACCTCCTGCAGGACGAGCTGGACGCCGAACCGGGGACACGCCTGCGGCTGGATCTGCCCGCCCACTGGAAGTCCGTGATTCTTGCCTTGGCCGCATGGCAGCTCGGCATGGAAGTGGTGCTCGACGATGCCGGCGCCGATTTGCTGGCCACCGCGGATCCGGGTCCCGCCGCCGCGGAGGGGGCTTTCGACGCCGTGATGGCTGTCGCGCTCCCGGCATTGGCCATGCGCTGGGCGGGCGAGCTGCCCACCGGCGTCGTTGACTATGCCGCCGAAGTCCGCTCCCATGGCGACGTGTTTATGGCGCACGCCGATCCGGAGGCATCGCGGCGGGCCGTCCGGACAGCCGCCGGCACGCCCCATACGCACAGGGAACTGCTGGGCGGCTTCGCGGCAGCCCACGAGGAGGGGCTGCGCCTGCTGGTGCCGGCCGGTGACGGCCTGGAATCGGCGCTGGCGCAATCCCTGGGTGCGTGGAAGCGCGACGGGTCGGTGGTGCTGGTTCACCCCGATGTCGAGGTGACGCAGAAGCTGCTGAGCGGCGAACGCATCCGCGGACACTGAGTCCGCGGGCGGCCGCTAAACGGGAGGGCCGGGTAGCTCCGGATCATTGGCGGACTGCTCCGGCACCCGGACGCCCGGCTGGTGGTGCGGGTGGCGTTCGATGATCTCGTGGTCGTGGGAGAACTCCGGCTCGTCGTCGAGTTCCTTGTTGAAGACCAGGAAGCGGTAGGCGAAGAACCGCACCACGGTGGCCACGAGGATGCCGACGATTCCGGCGGCGAACAGCATGTTCTTGTCGGTCACACCGAGGCTGTACTTGGCCAGGGCGGTGAACCCCGTGGAGATGCCGATGCCGATGCCGTTGATCAGGATGAACATCAGGAACTCGCGGATGACATTGTCCTGGCGGCGGTGGCGGAACGTCCAGAAACGGTTCGCGATCCAGGAGAAGACGGTCGCGATGCTGGCGCCGACGAAGCGGGCCTTGGCCTCGCTGTCCGTCATCGGGCCGTGCATCAGGTAGTAGGTGAGCCCGTTGTCAATGATGAACGCAACACCGCCCACCGCACCGAACTTGGCCACTTCGCGCCAGAAGAGCGAGGCAAGGCCCCGCAGGCGCTCAGCAAGTGTAGTAATCATGACCCTCCGTGGCCTGTTTGATCTGTCGGCCATTGGGCCAACGGCCCATTTTAGCGCTGATTGCCGGGAGTGCGCCCCGCCCGGCTGCCTGGGCGCCGTCCCGCTGCTGCCTTGTCACCGCCGGGAAGACTGCCAATTCCTTCGGCGGCAGGCCGGCGGTCACACCGCCGAAAAGCGCCCCCTTACCGCGCCGGACCGGCACCGGGAGTCCCAAAAGCCGGGTTATGGCGAGGTTTTCGGTAGGCTGGGACTTGTGACTTTTCCTGTGATCGGTGTTGTTGGCGGCGGCCAGCTTGCCCGAATGATGGCCCCGGCGGCCACCGCCCTGGGCTTTGAGCTCCGCGTCCTTGCCGAAGGTGAAGACGTCTCCGCCGTCTCTGCCGTGGCCAAAGCCCCGGTCGGTGATTACACCGATCTGGACCATCTGCTCGAGTTCTCCCGCGGCCTGGACGTCCTCACCTTCGATCATGAGCACGTCCCCACCGGCCATCTCCGCTCCCTGCTCGAGGCCGGCGTCAATGTCCACCCCGGCCCGGATGCCCTCGTCAATGCCCAGGACAAGCTCGTGATGCGGGCCGCCATCGACCGGCTGGAACTGCCCAATCCGCGCTGGGCTTCCGTTGACGACGTGGCCGGACTGATTGCCTTCGGCGATGACATCGGCTGGCCCGTGGTGCTGAAGACTCCCCGCGGCGGCTACGACGGCAAGGGCGTGCGGATCGTGGGCTCGGCGGAGGACGCCGGGGCCACCGCAGACTGGTTCGAGGCCATGTCGCCCCTGCTGGCCGAAGCCAGGGTGGACTTCAGCCGCGAACTGTCCGCCCTCGTCGCACGGACCCCTGACGGTGAGTCCCGGGCCTGGCCTGTGGTGCACACGATCCAGGTCGACGGCGTCTGCGACGAAGTCATCGCCCCTGCACTGGACATCCCCCTGGAGGTGGCCGCCGCGGCCGAGAACGCCGCGATCCGGATCGCCAACGAACTCGGCGTCACCGGCGTCATGGCCGTGGAACTGTTCGAGACCCCCGGCGTCGGCGCAGGCTTCCTGATCAACGAACTCGCCATGCGCCCGCACAACACCGGCCACTGGACTCAGGACGGCTCGGTCACGAGCCAGTTTGAGCAGCACCTCCGCGCCATCCTCAACCTTCCGCTCGGCGCCACGGACCTGCTCGGTCCCGTCGTAGTGATGAAGAATTTCCTCGGCGGAACGAACAAGGACCTGTTCGCCGCCTATCCCGCGGCCCTCGCCAGTGAACCCGCCGCGAAGGTCCACTGCTACGGCAAGGCCGTCCGCCCGGGCCGCAAGATCGGCCACGTCAACCTCGTCGGCGGCTCCGCGGCCGAGGTCGACTCCGTCCGGGAACGGGCCACCACCGTCGCCAACATCATCCGGAACGGACGGACCCAGTCCGGCACCGCATCGGGAATCCCCGAGGAGAATGCATGAGCGCCAGCAACGCTGCCCTGCCCCTGGCTGCCCAGTCCCCGCAGGCACAGTCCACGGAAGCACAGGATTCCGGGGCCGCCGCCCCGATCGTGGGCCTCGTGATGGGCTCGGACTCGGACTGGCCGGTCATGGAGGCCGCCGCGGAGGCTCTCGCCGAGTTCGGCATCCCGTTCGAGGCCGACGTCGTCTCCGCCCACCGCATGCCCACCGAAATGATCCGTTACGGGCAGACCGCGCACGGCCGCGGCCTGCGCGTCATCATTGCCGGTGCCGGCGGCGCGGCCCATCTGCCCGGCATGCTCGCCTCCGTTACCACGCTGCCGGTGATCGGCGTCCCCGTGCCGCTGAAGACCCTCGACGGCATGGACTCCCTGTTGTCCATCGTGCAGATGCCGGCCGGGGTTCCGGTTGCCACCGTCTCCATCGGCGGCGCACGGAACGCCGGGCTCCTCGCCGTGCGTGTCCTCGCCTCCGGAACCGATGCCCTTGCCGCCCGGCTCCGGACCGAACTCCTCGACTTTGGCCAGGAACTCAACGACGCCGCCACCCGCAAGGGCGCCACCCTGCGGCACAAGGTGAGCGAAATGTTCCCCGATGGAAGCGCAGCCTCCCGGGGCAGCCGTTGAGGATCACCAGATGACCAACAGATACGCGCCCTCCCGCCGGCCTGGTCCGCAGAACAGGCAGCCGCCGGAACAGTCCCTGACAGACCCTGTCCGTTACCCCGCGGGGACGCCGGCGCCGGCCTTGAACAAGCGTGCCTTCCTGCTGATCCTGATGACGCTGCTGGTTCCCGGCAGCGCGCAGACGGTCGCCGGCAACCGGCGGATCGGGCGGATCGCCCTGCGGATCACGCTGACGGCCTGGGCCGTGGCCCTCGCGGCGGTTGCCCTCCTGGCGGCGTCCCGTTCAACGCTGATCACCCTGATCACCCACCCTGTTGCCTCGCTCCTGCTGATCATCGCCCTGGCGGCGCTGGCCGTCGGCTGGGCGGCACTGTTCATCAATACCCTGCGCCTGATCCGCCCGGTGCTGCTGGCACCCCGGATCCGCGCCGCCGTTGTGGTGGCCCTCGTGTTCGCCATGATCCTCAGCAGCGGCTCGCTGGGCTACGCCGCCTATCTCCTCAACGTCGGCCGCAACGCCATCGGCAGTATCTTCTCCAACGGACCCACCATGGAGCCGTCGGAAGGCCGTTACAACTTCCTGATGATGGGCGGCGACGCCGGGGAGGACCGCACCGGCCGCCGTCCGGACAGCCTTTCCGTGATCAGCGTGGACGCCAAGACCGGCGAGACCGCCATCATCTCGGTACCCCGCAACCTCCAGAACGCGCAGTTCAGCGAGGATTCGCCGATGCGCACGATCTACCCCGATGGCTACGACTGCGGCAACGAATGCCTCATCAACGCCATCAACACCGAGGTCACCAACGAACACAAGGACCTCTATCCCGGTGTCGAAGACCCGGGCGCGCTGGCCACGCTGGAAGCCGTGTCCGGTTCGCTGGGCATCAAGGTGCAGGCCTACGTCCTGGTGGACATGGACGGCTTCGCCAAGCTCATCGATGCCATGGGCGGCATCCGGATCAAGGCCGGCGGCTGGGTCCCGATCAGCGGCGAGACCGTCGACGAGGCCAACGGCATCCACGGCATGCCGCTGGGCTGGATCCCGGCCGGCGAAACTACCCTTGATGGCTACCATGCCCTCTGGTACGGCCGCTCCCGCGAATTCGTGGACGACTACGCCCGCATAGCGCGGCAGCAGTGCGTCCAGCAGGCCATGCTCAAGCAACTGGACCCCGCCACCCTGCTGTCGAAGTTCGAGGACATCGTCAAGGCCGGCACAAAAGTTGTGGACTCCAACGTCTCCGCCGGCCAGCTCGGCAGCTTCGTTGACCTCGCGATGAAGGCCAAGGGCCAGGAGACGAGCCGGCTGACCATCGGGCCTCCCGACTTTGATGCCTCCTTCTCCACGGTGCCGGACTTCGACCAGATCCACGAAAAAGTGGACAAGCTCCTTGCCCCCCAGGCCGCGGGATCCGCCCAGGACGGCATCCTCCAGCCGGGCACGGCGCCCGGGGCCCTCTCGGCCGCCGGCACTGCGCGCCATGGGCAGCCCGGCACGCAGCCCGCGCCGCCGCCGTCGGACTTCACCCCCGTGACCACAACGCCCGACGGCGAGCCGATCACCGAGGAGATGCTGAACCAGTTCAAGCGCGACGGCGACGAACAGTCGATCCGCGAACTGGTCGCCACCAACGGCCAGTGCGCCCCGCTCTAGGCTGCGGGACGAATGGCCCGGGGCCAGCGGCCGGGAATCAGTGACAGAACTTCAGTGACCAGAGAGGAACCAGGCAGTGCACGAACTTGAGAACGTCCTCCGCCCCTACGCCTGGGGCTCCATGACGGCCATCGCCGGGCTCCTCGGCCGGCCTGCTTCGGGCGGCCCCGAGGCGGAGCTGTGGATCGGAGCCCACCCGGACTCACCGTCCGTGGCACTGAGTCCGGCCGGCAAGCGCGCCGCCTCCGGCCGGGGAGGCGCGCACGCAGCAGGACCGGACTCCGGTGGCCGGCTGGCCCTCGACGAACTGATCGCCGGCGATCCGGAGCACCACCTCGGCAGTGAGAGCATGGCCGAATTCGGCCCTCGGCTGCCGTTCCTGCTCAAGGTCCTGGCCGCGGAAAGCCCACTGTCGCTGCAGGTGCACCCCACGCTTGAACAGGCCAGGGCCGGTTTCGCCCGCGAGGAAGCCGCCGGCATCGGCCGTTCCGCCGCCGAGCGGAACTACAAGGACGACAACCACAAGCCGGAAATGATCTTCGCACTGACCCCCTTCGAGGCACTGTGCGGCTTCCGGCCGGCGATGGAATCCCGCCGCGTGTTCCTGCACCTGGCGGCCTGCTTTGAACTGGCCGGGCTGGAGCTCCCGCCGCTGGTTCCCCAGCTGCTGGACGATCTGGCACTGCCCGCGGAGCCGGCTGCCCTGCGCGCCGCGTTCGAACGCCTGATTGCCGGCGGAGAGGGCGTCTCGCACGCGACCGCGACGATCGTAGCTGCCCTCGTCTCGGGTGCGCCGATGGCCCCGCACCAGGCGGAGCTGTCCACCGTGGTCAACCTCAACCAGCAGTATCCCGGCGACCCCGGAGTGCTCCTCTCGCTGCTGCTGAACCGGATCTCGCTGACGCCCGGGGAGGCCGTCTACCTGCCGGCCGGCAACGTGCACGCATATCTGCACGGCCTCGGCATCGAGGTGATGGCCTCCTCGGACAATGTGCTCCGTGGCGGGCTGACCCCGAAGTTCGTGGACGTGCCCGAACTGCTCCGGACCATCGCCTTCGAGGCCGTCGGCGTGCCGATGCTCAGCCCCGAAACCACAATGCTGGGCCAGGAGCTCTTCCGGCCGCCGTTCCGGGAATTCCAGCTGCAACGGATCGAGCTCGAACCCGGCGCGGAGCCCGTTCCGCTGGCACAGTCCGGAGCGGCCGTCATCATTGTGGTCTCCGGATCCGTGCTCCTCGACTCCCCCAGGGGTGACCTTCAGCTGGGGCGGGGCGCGAGCGCCTTCCTGCCCGCCGCCGAAGCTCCGGTCAATGTGCACGCCGCGTCCGGCGCCACCGGGACCGCCCTGGCCTTTGCCGTCACCACTGCCCTGAAAGCCTGAGAACGTGGATTATTTCCTGCACAGCCAGGTCTGGGCCGACTTCCAACGCGCCCTGGGCCGCACCGTTCATGAACGGTCCGGCCCGGGCTGGAATTTTCTTGCCGTCGAGGAGTCGAACCCGGCGGGGAAGCTGCTCTATGTGCCCTACGGACCGGTGGCCGCTTCCCTGCCGGCGTTCGACGCCGCGCTGGCGGCGCTGACGGAACTGGCCCGCAATTGCGGGGCCGTGTTCATCCGGATCGAACCGGTCGACGCCGGCATCGCCGCCGGCGCCGGCAGCATCGAGGCGGGGGACGCCGACGCCGTGCTGCGCAGCCGGGGCCTGCGGCCAGCACCGGCCAATCAGCAGCCCGAACTGAGCTGGATCGTGGACCTGGACCGCGACTTCAACGACGTCCTGGCAGACATGAAGCCGGTCAACCGCAACCTGTACCGGAATATCCACAAGAAGGGCGTGACATTTCGTTCCAGCCAGGACCCGGCCGAAATCTCAATACTGCTGGATTTCCTGCACAGGACAGCGGCCCGCAACGGTTTTAAGCCGCAGAGCGACGAGTACCTGAGCCAGGTGGCCCGTACGCTCATGCCTGCCGGTGCCGCGACACTTTTCGTTGCCGAGCTGGCGGGTGCACCGATCGCCGCCGCCCTGGCCTACGACTCCGCGGACACCCGCACCTACGCCCACGCCGCACTGGATGACACACACCGGAAGCTCAGCGCCGGAATTCCGCTGCTGGTCACCCTGATGGCCGATGCCAAAGAAAAGGGGTTGAAGCACGTGGATCTCTGGGGCGTGGCCCCAGCGGACCAGCCGGAGCACAAGTGGGCTGGCTTCACGTCGTTCAAGAAGTCCTTTGGTGGCCGCGAAATCGTGTACCCGGGTACCTGGGACCTGCCGGTGAACAAGCTGCGCTACAGCGGTTATCAGGTGGCCCGAAAAAGCGCACAGGCCGCCCGCCGCGGCGTCCTGGCGGCCAGGACGTTGCCCGTCCGGCTGCGGGCCGCACTCCGCCGCTAGCTTTCCGCCCCGCCAGGCCTCCCCCACCGGACATGCCCCACGGTGGACCTGGCCGGTGGACATAGACCCACTATGTCCATCCCTGGGTTCAACCACTCGGCATGTCCTCCGGTGGAAGCCGCGCTGGCCGCCCCTAGCTTCCGGAGGCGGCCTTCTTCTGCGCTTCGTAGGCGCTGGCGACCATGTCCTCGACGGAATGCCGCATCTTCCAATCCAGGTCCCGGGCGGCCAGCGTGCCGTCCGCGACAATCCGGTCAGGATCGCCCGGCCGCCGGGGGCCGATCTCCGGCTCGAAGTCGATTCCCGTCACCTTCGCCATGGCCGTCATGATCTGGCGCACGGACAGCCCGTCGCCGGAGCCGAGGTTGTATACCCGTTCCAGCGGCCTGCCGGCGGCGAGGGCCTGGGCGGCGGCCACGTGTGAGGTTGCGAGATCGGCCACGTGC
Organism: Pseudarthrobacter woesei; assembly: GCF_055412745.1. Lineage (NCBI taxonomy): Bacteria > Bacillati > Actinomycetota > Actinomycetes > Micrococcales > Micrococcaceae > Pseudarthrobacter > Pseudarthrobacter woesei. The sequence goes on along the minus strand of NZ_JBVAYU010000009.1, from coordinate 47,308 downwards.
ACATAGTCCCGCACGCAGGTCCCGTCCTCCGTCTGGTAGTCGGTGCCGTTGATGCGGGGCGTCTGCCCGGCCGTCAGCGCGCGGAGCACGATGGGGAACAGGTTGTGCGGGCTTGTGTCGTAGAGCTCGGGCGAACCGGAGCCCACCACATTGAAGTAGCGCAGCGAGGTGTGCTTCAGGCCCCGGGCACGGCCCTGGTCCCGGATCAGCCATTCGCCGATGAGCTTGCTCTCGCCGTACGGCGACTCGGGAAGCGTGGGGGTGGCCTCCGTGACGAGGGCGCCGGTGGGGGTGCCGTAGGTGGCTGCGGAGGAGGAGAAGACCAGCTTGTCGACCTCGGCAAGTTCCATCGCCTTGAGCAGCGCAGCGGTGCCGGTGACGTTTTGTTCATAGGTGAGGAGCGGCTCCTGCACCGAGACGCCGGCGTACTTGAACCCCGCCAGGTGGATCACTCCCGTGACTCCGTGGTCCAGCATCGTGCGGGCCACCAGTTCGGCGTCGAGGATGCTGCCGTGTACAAAGGGCACCCCCTCCGGGACGAACTCCCGATGCCCACTGGACAACGAATCAATCACCACCGGCAGGATCGAGGCCGCGCGCAACGCGGCAACCACATGCGAACCGATATATCCTGCACCACCAGTAACAAGCCAAGTCATGGTTCCACCCTATCCAACGGCAGCCGTCCAAGGACAATGGCAGGCTCCGGCGGCCAGGGCGCTGGTCCTCCGGAATCGTTAAAGCAGCGGATCCCGGGGCGCGAAACGCGTCCCGGGATCCGGTGGTACCCGTGGTGCGAAAGTCCTAGCCCTTGCGGGCGTAGCCTTCCCACTTGCTGGCCTGGTGCTCGCCGTCCACGAAGCGGATGGTGCCGGACTTGGAGCGCATCACGATGGACTGGGTGAGGACCTTGTCCTTGGAGTAGCGCACACCCTTGAGGAGGTCGCCGTCGGTGATGCCGGTGGCGGCGAAGTAGCAGTTGTCGCTGGAGACGAGGTCGTTGGTGGAGAGCACCCGGTCCAGGTCGTGGCCGGCGTCGATGGCCTTCTGCTTCTCGTCGTCACTCGTGGGCCACAGCCGGCCCTGGATCACGCCGCCGAGGGACTTGATGGCGCAGGCCGAGACGATGCCTTCCGGCGTTCCGCCGATCCCCATAAGGGCGTCAACGCCGGTGCCGGCGCGCGCGGCCGCGATGGCGCCGGCGACGTCGCCGTCCATGATGAACTTGGTGCGCGCACCGGCTTCGCGGATTTCCTCCACGAGCCCACGGTGGCGGTCCCGGTCCAGAATCATGACGTTGAGCTGGTTGACCTTGACGCCCTTGGCCTTGGCGATGAGGTGCAGGTTTTGCTTGACCGGCAGGCGCAGGTCAACCATGTCGGCGGCTTCCGGGCCGGTGACGAGCTTCTCCATGTAGAACACGGCGGAAGGGTCGAACATGGAGCCGCGCTCGGCAACGGCCAGGACGGCGAGGGCATTGTTGATGCCGAGGGCAGCCAGGCGGGTTCCGTCAATCGGGTCGACGGCGACGTCGCACTCGGGTCCGGTGCCGTCACCGACGTTCTCGCCGTTGAACAGCATCGGGGCTTCGTCCTTCTCGCCTTCACCGATGACAACAACACCGTTGAAGTGGACGGTCTGGAGGAAGGAACGCATGGCGTCGACGGCGGCGCCGTCTGCCTTGTTCTTGTCCCCGAAACCAACCCAGTGGCCGCCGGCGATGGCTGCGGCTTCGGTGACGCGGACCAGTTCCAGTGCAAGGTTGCGGTCAGGCTCGTCGATCCCGACGGCGAGAGACGGGGAAAGCGTGGAGTACTTCTGGGTCATTGGCGCTGGTGTCACGTGAACCTCTTCTTCGAGTGGCGATCATCGAACCCGGACGGCCAAGGTCGATCCGTCGCGGTGATTCGTCTACTACTGATCTGGTCTGATAATGATCCGTCTGCTAATGATCATAGTCGCGGCGGGAACGTGCGTCTTGGGATGACCAATCCGTGAAACTTCCCGCTCCGATCCCGCCGGCGCCGCCGAATGTGAGATCGGCGCAGTCATGGGCGACTATAGAGGGGTGAGTGAATTGCAGGACACGTCCGCCGCAGCCCCAGTATCCCCCGCCGCCCCGGCCGGACAGGGGGCCGCCGGCGGGGTCGGCCAGCCGCCCGTCAAGCCGGTCCTCCGCCCCGGGGCAGCGAAGCGGGCGAATGCCTCCGTCATTGGCATGTTCATTGCGCTGGTGCTGAGCATCGGCGCGTTCCTCCCGATTGTCCTGATGAACCCCTCGCCGAAGTCCGACGGCTACCGGCCCGACATCAATGTCAGCGCGGTCGCCAGCAACGCCGCAGATGTGGCGGGATTCACACCGGCGGCCCCGGCAACCGGCGACACATTCCGCCCGAACTACGCCCGCTGGGAGTCCGGTACGGGGAGCGGCGTCGCGACGTGGGAAGTTGGCTACCTCACGCCGAAGGAATCCTTCATCGGCCTCGTGCAGACGCGGCAGCCCAATCCGACCTGGCTGCTGCAGCAGGTCAAGAGCGCCCCCGTGACCGGAACCCGGAACGCCGGCGGCCGCGACTGGGAGCTCCGCGACTCCGGAAAGGGCGAAAAGAGCATGGTGCTCGTGGACCGCGGCACCACCGTCATCCTGACGGGTACGGCGCAGCTGGACGAGTTCTCGGTGCTGGCCGCCGCCGTCGTGGCGTCCCTCGACAGCAACGCTGCCGGCGATGCGGCAACCGGCAGCGCTTCGGCCGGCGCCTCGCCGGGCAGCACGCCGGGAGCAACAGTTTCACCGTTTGCCACCCCTTCACCGTAAGGTAAAGCCGTGGCCACCTATCTGACTCCTGCTCTTGCCTGGCGCCGCCTCCGGGAAGGCAACGAACGATTCATTGCCGGCGAATCCTCGCATCCCAACCAGGACGCCTCGCGCCGGTCCTCCCTCGTGGAAAACCAGCACCCTTTCGCCGTGATCTTCGGCTGTTCCGACTCGAGGCTCGCCGCCGAGATCATCTTTGACCTGGGCCTCGGGGACGCTTTCGTCGTCCGCACGGCCGGCCAGGTGATCGACGACGCGGTGCTCGGCTCGCTGGAGTACAGCGTCAGCGTCCTGGGGGTTCCGCTGATCGTGGTGCTCGGCCATGACAGCTGCGGCGCGGTCACCGCCACCAAGAAGGCCGTGGAAACCGGCCAGATGCCCGTTGGCTTTATGCGCAGCCTGGTCGAACGCATCACCCCGTCCGTTCTGACGTCGCTGCGCAACAACCAGCCCGACGTCAACGACATGGTGGTCGAGAACGTCAAGCAGACCTCGCAGCGCCTGGTGGACAGCTCCCGTGTGATTTCGGACGCAGTCGAAGGCGGCCGGGCCGCCGTGATCGGGCTCGCGTACAGCCTCGCGGACGGCAGGGCGGACCTCGTTTCCGGAATCGGCGAACTCTAGGCGCTGCGGCGGGTGCCTGTCGCAAGCGGTTCACGGTTTTCGATGGAACGCCCTCTCACCCTAAGCTTGCCCCATGACTTCCAAAGCAGAGTTGAGCACCGAAGAGTTCCGCATTGAACACGACACGATGGGCGAAGTCCGCGTCCCCGTGAACGCCCTGTACCGCGCCCAGACGCAGCGTGCGGTAGAAAACTTCCCGATCTCCGGCAAGACCCTGGAACGCACCCACATTGAGGCCCTCGCCCGGGTGAAGAAGGCCGCGGCCCAGGCCAACGCAGAACTGGGTGTGCTCGACGGCGAGCTGGCCCAGGCGATTGCCGATGCCGCGGATGAGGTTGCCACCGGCAAGTACGACGGCGACTTCCCCATCGATGTCTTCCAGACCGGCTCCGGCACGTCCTCGAACATGAACACCAACGAGGTCATCGCCGAGCTCGCCACCCGCGCCCTCAAGGCCGCCGGAAGCGACAAGGTGGTACACCCGAACGACCACGTCAACGCCTCACAGTCATCCAACGATGTGTTCCCGACCTCGGTCCACGTGGCCGCGACGTCCGCCCTGATCAACGACCTCATCCCCGCCCTCGGCTATCTGGCGGATTCGCTGGGGCGCAAGGCCGTCGAGTTTAAGGACGTTGTGAAGTCCGGCCGCACCCACCTCATGGATGCCACCCCCGTGACCCTGGGCCAGGAGTTCGGCGGTTACGCCGCCCAGGTCCGCTACGGCATCGAACGCATCAATGCCGCCCTCCCCCGCGTCGCCGAGGTTCCCCTCGGCGGCACCGCTGTCGGCACCGGCATCAACACCCCGGCCGGTTTCCCGGAGCGCGTGATCGAACTGCTCGCCGCCGGGACCGGCCTGCCGCTGACCGAGGCCCGCGACCACTTCGAGGCACAGGCCAACCGTGACGGCCTGATCGAGGCCTCGAGCCAGCTGCGCAACATCGCGATCTCCTTTATGAAGATCAACAACGACCTGCGCTGGATGGGTTCGGGCCCCAACACCGGCCTCGGCGAAATCGCGATCCCGGATCTGCAGCCGGGCTCTTCGATCATGCCCGGCAAGGTCAATCCGGTCATCTGCGAAGCCTCCATCATGGTGTGCGCCCAGGTCATCGGCAACGACACCGCCATCGCCTGGTCCGGCACCAACGGTGCGTTCGAGCTCAACGTCGGGATCCCCGTGATGGCCGCCAACCTGCTCGAATCCGTCCGCCTGCTGGCCAACACCAGCCGGGTCATGGCCGACAAGATGATCGACGGCATCACTGCCAACGTCGAGCGCGCACGCTTCCTGGCCGAGGCATCGCCGTCCATCGTCACCCCCCTGAACAAGTTCATCGGCTACGAGAACGCCGCCAAGATCGCCAAGAAGGCCGTGGCCGAGGGCCTGACCATCCGCGAGACCGTCGTCGCCATGGGCTTCCTCGAGCGCGGCGAACTGACCGAAGAGCAGCTGGACACCGCGCTGGACGTTATGTCCATGACCCGTCCGCCGCACAAGGCCTAGTCCCCCCGCACCACTGACGTCAGCACCACTGACGTCCGACGGCGGCCGGCCCCTTCCCCAGCGGAAGGCGCCGGCCGCTGCCGTTCGGGCAGCCTGCGTCCGGGGCTGCTCTCCGCCGGCCACCGCCCGCTCCTTGCGGGGTGTCAGCCGCCGCCGCTGAAGCCTCCGCCATGCAGGCACCGCCAAACCGTGCCTCGCGCAGCCGGGGCGCGTCTTGGCGGACTGGGCGGAAAAGGCCGCGTCCACGTTGCCGGCCGCGTAGGTGAGGGCGTGTTCGGCCCTGTTGCCCAGGCCGCCGGCCGTCACCACGGCGTTCTGGTGGCGCCCAGATAGGTGAACTGCCAGCCCCACTGGCTCTGCTGCCGTACCACCAGTGCCTTCACCATGGCACCGCTGGCCTCGCGGGACGAGTTTTCGTGGCCGTCGGTGAGGACCGCCACCGGCACCGGCCCGCCACGGACTGCTGGTCACGGATGAAGGCCGCGAACCCGCCGACGGTGTCGTCGGCAATGGCACTCATGGAGCCTGGGCGGTCCAGGAGGACGTACACGTGAGTGAGCGCTGGGTCTGTCATGCTTCCCCAATTCCGGCCCGGGTGCGTCCCGGACCAACTCTTTCCGGCGGATGGCTGGATATGAGCAGGTCCCCCGCCGGGGAAATCTCGCGGGACCTGCTGACGGACCTGATAAAGCTCTCCCTTGAGGTTTCCGAGAAAATGACAGCCTCCGAGGAGGAGACCCGGCAACTGGTCGGGGTTGTGGCGAGGGAGCCGCAGCTCATGATGAGGATCATCGGCGCCTCTGAGGAACGTGAGGCCCAGTTCGCACAGATGCTCGCAGCCCGGGAAGGCGTCTCTCCGGACCACCCGGTGGTCCGGATGGCCGTGACACTCCTGGGCAGCATCGGCCGGAAGACGAGCGCCCGCTATTTCTCCGCGGGCAACACCCGCCCGTACCGGGACCTGCTGCTCGACAACGTCGCCGCCGCCCGCACGCTGTTTTCTCTCCCCCTTGACCTCCCGCCGTCAGACTCCTCCGGAGGATTGAAATGAGCACCGCCGTCAACACCTCACCGGCAGCCGAACCGCTGCTGCTGACCCAGAAGCGAATCTGGATCATCTTCTCCGCCCTCATCGCGGGCATGCTGCTGTCCAGCCTTGACCAGACGATCGTCTCCACCGCGGTGCCCACCATTGTCGGCAAGCTCGGCGGCGTGGAGCACCAGGCCTGGATCACCACCGCCTACCTGCTGGCCACCACCATCGTGATGCCGATCTACGGCAAGTTCGGTGACATCCTGGGCCGCCGCAACCTGTTCCTCGTCGCGATCGCCCTGTTCACGCTGGCCTCGGTCGGCTGCGCCTTCGCCACCGATTTCTGGGGCTTCGTGACCTTCCGCGCCGTCCAGGGCCTGGGCGGCGGCGGCCTGATGATCCTCTCGCAGGCCATCATCGCGGACATTGTCCCGGCCAAGGACCGCGGCAAGTACATGGGGCCCGCTGGGCGCCATCTTCGGCCTCTCGGCCGTTGCCGGCCCCTTGCTGGGCGGCTACTTCGTGGACCATCTGACCTGGGAATGGGCCTTCTACATCAACATCCCCATTGGCATCGCCGCGTTCGCCATCGCCTGGTTCACCCTGACACTGCCGAACAAGAAGGCCGAGAAGCGCATCGACGTCCTCGGCGTGCTGTTGCTCTCCGCCGCTACCGCCTGCCTGATCTTCTTCACCGACTTCGGCGGCAAGAAGGACGAAGGCTGGGATTCGCCCCTGACCTGGTCCTTCGGCGCCGCCATGGTGCTGGCCGCCACCGCCTTCGTCCTGGTGGAGCGCAGGGCCGAGGATCCGATCATCCCGCTGAGCCTGTTCAAGAACCGGATCTTCGTGAACTCCACGGCCATCGGTTTCACCCTGGGCCTGGGCATGTTCGCCGCGATCGCCTTTGTACCGACGTTCCTGCAGATGTCCTCCGGCACCTCCGCCGCGGAGTCCGGCCTGCTGATGCTGCCCATGATGGTGGGCCTGATGGGCATGGCCATTTTTCCGGTATCCGCATTTCCAAGACCGGCAAGTACAGGATGTTCCCGATCCTCGGGGCCACGCTGACCATCGCCGCGATGCTGTGGCTGACCACCCTGACCGCCGCGACCCCCATCTGGGTGATCTGTGTGCAGCTGCTGGTCTTCGGTGCCGGCCTCGGTTCCATCATGCAGGTGATCGTCCTGGTGGTGCAGAACTCGGTGCCTGCCGAACAGATCGGCACGCCGACCAGCACCAACAACTACTTCCGCGAAGTGGGCGCCTCCCTCGGCGTCGCGGTCTTCGGCTCCATCTTCACGGCACGCCTGTCCGAGTCCCTGACCAAGGCTTTCACTGGCGCCGGAGCCTCCGCCGAGCAGGCCTCCCAGTCCACCCGGACGCTGGACCCGCAGGCCCTGGGCCAGCTCCCGGCCCAACTCCAGGACGCCATTGTCAACGCCTACGCAGATTCGCTCGCGCCCGTCTTCTGGTACCTGCTGCCGTTCCTCACGATCGCCCTGGTCCTGGCGCTGATGCTGAAGCAGATTCCGCTTTCGGACACCGCGGGCATGGTTGCCCGCGGTGAGGCCGTGGGCGGCGAAGAGGCCGAGCGGCTCGAAACCGAACGCCACGCCGCCAAGGACGCCGCCGCGGCAGGTCCGGACGCTTACCCCCCCGACGTCCGCAGACGCAGACGACGACGAGCTGAGCCGGCTGCACCGTTAGCCGGCCCGGACCGGCCCCGCACCACGTCCCGCGACGCCGCGCGCCCGGGGGCGGCGGCGCCCCTGTTTGCCGTGCTGGAACTGCCCGCTGCCGGGGCCCGTCACGGCTCGAAGTGGGCGGCACCGTCCGGTTCCATCGCCCGGCGGATGGACTCCCGGTGCCCGGCCATCAGCTCCGGGAACGCCTCGGGCCGGAACCAGCCGACGGCGAGGGATTCGTCGTCGTTGACCCTGGCGTCGCCGGAGACGTACCGGCAGCGGAAGACGAGCGTCAGGAAGTGGCACACATCGCCGTTCGGATACGTCACGGGGCCCACCGCGTCCACCGAGACCAGCCGCTCGGCTGCAGCGACGACGCCGGTTTCCTCCAGGATTTCCCGCACCAGGCCTTGCGCCGGTTCCTCGCCCGGCTCCAGGATGCCGGTGATCAGGCCCCAGTGGCGGTTGTCGGCCCGCTGGCCGAGCAGCACCCGGCCGGCGTCGTCAAACACAACCGCGCGGGCGCCTGGGATCCAGAGCATCCCGTGGCCGATCTTTTCGCGGAGCCTGAGGATGAAATCGGGGGTAGCCATTCCGCAAGCCTAGCCAAGCACGTCCGGAAGCGCTTCAGGCGGCGGGCAGCAGGAGCATGGCCGCGGCGGTACCGGCCAGCATAAACGGCCCGAAGGGGATGCTCGATTTCAGGGTGCCCCGCCGCACGGCCAGCAGTCCCAGGCTCCACAGTCCTCCGAAAAGGAACGCGGCGAACGTCCCGGCGAAGACATGCGTCCAGCCCAGGAAGCCCAGATACATGCCGAGCACGCCGGCGAGCTTGACGTCGCCGAATCCCATGCCCGGCGGGTAGGCCGCCCGGAGCAGGAAGTAGAACAGCCACAGGACCGCTCCCCCGGCCAGGATCCGCAGGCCCGGGACGCCGAACAGCCATGCCCCGCTGCCGGGCAGGGCCGCAGGTGTGCCCCCGGTGAGGACAGAACTTGCCGCGGCGCCGATCAGCAGCGCCCCCGCGACCGCGTAGGAGGGGAAAACGATCCGGTCCGGCAGCAGGTGGTGCCGGACGTCGATCACCGTGAGCCGGACGGCCATGACCACAAAATAGGCGCACGCTGCCGCCGCCAGCCAAAAGGCAAGCGGGGTTACTTCGCCCAGTGCGCCGAGTCGTTGGATCACCCTCGGATGCTACTTGATATTCCGCCTGCCGGCGCCGGGCCCGCGCGTAAACTGTGGATATGGCCGCATGGGACAGCAGGAACCGGCCCGGGCCGCGCGCACCCGGGGACCCGGCGGAGCAGGCGGCCGCGTTCCGGAACCTGTGCCGCTCCTCACCGTGGAAGTGGCAGTCGCTGCGCTTTGAATACCTCGATCGGCCGGTGACTGCCCCCGGCGCGGACCCCGCGGGACATCCTGCTCCCCGCGCCTCCGACCTGGTCCGGGCCTGGCTGCGCCGCCCCGGTGCACTGCGCCTCGAAACCGCGGACGGGCTTATCCTGCAGAGCACCACGGGCATCAACGATTCCCGCGGCGTCTTCTACGTCAGCTCCACGCGGAAGACCTGGCTGCTGCCGCCGCAACTCGTCACCCCGGTCTACGACGACGGCGGCCTGGTCCGGCGCCGCCCGGAAGCGGCCTACGGCGAACCCTGCTTCGGCAACGGCCGCTTCGCCGCCGCCCTGGACCCGGTGGAACTGGCAGGCAACGCCCCGGTCCCGCTCGAATTCCCCAACTCCAACGCCGTGGAACTTGGCCCCATCACGGAGGTGGAGCACGAGGGCCGTCCCGCACTGGAAACCACCGCTACCCCCAACCCCGGCTACCGCCCCGCCGACCCCGCCGCGCCGCTCTGCCGGCCGGGACGCAGTCTGGTGCGGATCGACGCCGGCACCGGCGTCTGCGTTGCGAGCCGCTGGCTGGAGGACAGCACGGAGGAGTACGGCCACTGGCTGCGGATCGTCGCCGTGGACGAATACATGCTCGATGACCTGTTCCTTGCCGAATCCATGAACCTCACCGACGTCCGCCGCCACATCAGCTGGGACGTTCCTGCCGGCTGACCGGGCTTGTGACTGGTGGGAGGCCACCCGTGCCGTTAGGCTTCCGGGATGACTGATCCCGCCCCCTATTGGCCGCCCTTCGGCCTCACCCTGACCACACCGCGCCTGGTGCTGCGGCCGATCCGAGACGAGGACATCCCGGCCGCGGCGCAGGCGGCGCTGAGCGGCATCCACGAGCCCGGCCGCAGCCCCTTCAGCAGACCGTGGGCCGCGGCCCCCGCCGACGAGCTCGGGCCGAATATGGCGCAATGGTACTGGCGCTGCCGCGGAAACATGTCCCCGCAGGAATGGACGCTGCTGCTCGGGATCTGGCACGACGGCGAGTTCGTCGGCTGCCAGGACGTCGAAGCCAAGGACTTCGCCGCCCTCAAGACTGTCAGCACCGGCTCCTGGCTCCGCCGGAGCGCCCAGGGCCGCGGCCTCGGGACGGAGATGCGCGCCGCCGTCGCCCTCTACGCCTTCGACTGGCTCGGCGCGGAAGTCGCCGAGTCCGAGGCCGCGGCCTGGAACCAGCAGTCCCTCGGCGTCTCGCGTTCCCTCGGCTACGAACCCAACGGCGTCGCCCGCGCGTCGTGGGGCGGCAAGGCAGAGGACGTCCGGAAGGTCCGGCTCACGCCCGAAACCTTCAACCGCCCCGGCTGGACCCTCGGCGTGGAAGGCCACGCGGCCACCGCAAAATATCTCGGGATCTGAGGCCGGCGGCCGGCCGGCACGGCCCCGCACCCAACCCCGGCCACAGGCTTTTCCCAACCCCGACCGGCTTCACTGTTGGCATGACCCGCACAGCGATCGAGATCAGGACCCGCATGTCCCCGGGACGGCGCCGCGCCCTGCTGATCCCGCTGACGATGCTGACCGCCATCGGGCTCGCCCTGGCGTTCCTGTTCCTGACGGCAAAACCGGAGCCGAGCACACCCCTTGGTGCTTCGGCTTTCGTCCCGGGCGGGATGGCCAGCATCAGCGAAATCGTTCCGCTGGAAGCGGACGGCTGGCAGCCCGGAGAAAACGGCCCCGCACTGACCGGCACCCCGCCCGGGGGAAGCCACCGGGTGCGGCTTGTGGTCCGGCTCACCGCTCTGGACGGCGGCGGCATGCAGCTGGCTGCCGGCGACTTCACCGTGACCGGGCTGGGGTCCCTCAGGGCACAGCCGCTCTGGAGCTCGGAGCCCGCCCTGTCGCTGCGGCAGGGGGAATCGCACGGAACTACGCTGGTCTTCGAAGTCCCGGACAGGGCCGTTGCCCTGGTCCTCGAAGGCCCCGGCGGCTCCCGGCTGTCCATGGGCCTGGCACACCACAGCGGCTAGCCCGGCCCAAGGGTTTTCCCAAGCCCGCCGGCGCATGCTGTCCCAAAACCTTGTTGGCTAAGGGGGAAGGCAGGTCACCATGTCCGTTTCACGGCGTCAGGCACTTATTTTCGGCGGCCTCGGCCTGGTCGGGGCGGGTCTCGTGACCGTCCCGATTACCGGGGTCACCGCTAAATCCGCGAGCAAGCTCAACGACAGGGATATGCCCCGGCCCTACCGGACGCCCCTGACGCTGCCCCCCCAACTCCCGTACACGACCATCATCGGCGCCGACGGGCTCCCCGTCCGGCGCTACACCCTGACGCAGAAACTGGGCACAGCGCAGATTCTGCCCCGGCTGACCACCCCGATCCTGGGCTACAACGGCATCTTCCCCGGGCCCACCCTCCGGATCGAACGGGGCATCCGCGCCGTGGTCCACATGAGGAACCAGCTGCCGGCCCGGCATCCGTCGCTCGGCCACGCTATGCCCACCTCGACGCACCTGCACGGCTCCGCATCGCTGCCCCAGTTCGACGGCTACGCGAACGACCTTACGATGCCCGGATTTTACAAGGACTACCAGTACCCGAACTACCAGCCGGCCCGGACCCTTTGGTATCACGACCACTCGGTTCACTTCACCGCCCAGAACGTCTACTCAGGACTCGCCGGCCAGTACCTTATCAGCGATCCGGAGGAGAGGGCCCTGCTCCCCCAAGGCAATTTCGACGTCCCGCTGATCATCAGCGATGCCATGTTCGCGGCAGACGGCTCGTTGGGCTTTGACGACCGGGACCGCTCCGGGTTGTGGGGTGACGTCATCCTGGTCAATGGGAAGCCCTGGCCCGTGATGAAGGTCCAGCGGCGCGTCTACCGCTTCCGGGTCCTCAATGCCTCGATCTCCCGCTCCTACCGCTTCACGCTGAGCACCGGCGATCCCGTCACCGTGGTGGCCACAGACGCCGGGCTCATCCCGGTGGCGCAGACCATCGGCTCCTGGCGGCACGCCAGCGCCGAACGCTACGAAATCCTCATTGACTTCCGGAATTACGCGCCCGGGAAGCGGATCGAGCTGCGCAACCTCTCCAACAACAACAACCGCGACTTCGACAACACCGGAAAGATTATGGCCTTCGACGTTGTGGCCGACCCCGTCGACACCGCGGATCCGACCTGGAACCGGATACCTACGGCCCTGGCCCGAAGCCATCCGATGGACCTCACGGCCGCCGCCGCAACCAAGACCCGCAGCTTCCGGATCAAGCACGACGACGTGACCAACATCTGGACCATCAATGACATGACCTGGGAAGAGGTCATCGCCAGCGGGTTCCGGAAGGCGATGGCCAACCCGGCCCTGAACGCCGTGGAAATCTGGGAGTTCCGGAACACCTCGGGCGGCTGGCACCATCCCATGCACATGCACCTGGTCGATTTCCAGATCCTCAGCCGCAACGGCAAGCCCCCCTTCCCCTACGAAAAGGGGCCCAAGGACGTCGTCTATGTCGGCGAACGTGAAACGGTCCGCGTGCTGGTCCACTTCGGCCCGAACAAGGGCCGCTACATGCTCCACTGCCATAATCTGACCCACGAGGACCATTCCATGATGCTGCAGTTCCGGGTGGGCCTCGGCGAGAATGACGCAGATCCCAACGACCCGATCGGGGCAGCTCCCGCGGTGTGGGACACGGAACAGGACTGAGCGGCGTGCGACGGCGGGACTTGGGCTGGGCCGGTATCGGCCTGGGCGCCGTCCTGGCGCTCCGGCTGCTCGTGCTTGAACCGATCACGGTCAGCTCGGTCAGTATGGAGCCGACGATTCCGTCCGGCAGCATGGTCTGGCTGAACAAGGCCGCGCCCCGCCTCGCTGACATTGAGAGCGGCCAGCTTGTGGTCTTTCCGGAGCCCGAGGTCGGCGAACGCTCGGACGGATTCCTGCTCAAGCGGGTGGTGGCCCGCGCCGGTCAGACCGTCGCCATGAAGGACGGCGTGCTGTTCGTCGACGGAACGCCCGCCCGGGAACCCTACGTCGACCAGCGCACCATCGACGGCGTTTACTTCGGCACAGTGACGGTCCCGGCCGGCCAGCTGTTCGTCCTGGGCGACAACCGCGAGACCTCGATAGACTCCCGGGACTTCGGCCCGATCCCCGCCTCCGCGGTACTGGGCACGGTCCTCGGCCGGTGACCGGGCCCGTCCCGGTGATCGAGCCTGCCGGGACCCACGGTTCGCGGTTTCGGCAGGCCCCACCACCCGGGGCTCAGATCTCCGCCCCCTCGAGCAGCTCCGTCACCAGGGCCGCGATCGGCGAGCGTTCCGAGCGGGTCAGGGTCACATGGCCGAAGAGCGGGTGCCCCTTGAGCGTCTCGACGACGGCGGCAACGCCGTCGTGCCGTCCGACGCGGAGGTTGTCCCGCTGGGCGACGTCGTGGGTGAGGACGATCTTGGAGTTCTGTCCGATCCGGCTCATGACGGTGAGCAGGACGTTCTTCTCGAGGGACTGCGCCTCGTCCACGATCACGAAGGCGTCGTGCAGCGAACGTCCCCGGATGTGGGTCAGCGGCATCACCTCGAGCATGCCGCGGTCCATCACTTCCTCCACGACTTCCTGGCTGACCAGCGCCCCCAGGGTGTCGAAGACGGCCTGGGCCCACGGGTTCATCTTCTCGGCCTCGGAGCCGGGCAGGTAGCCGAGCTCCTGGCCTCCCACCGCGTAGAGCGGGCGGAAGACGATCACCTTGCGGTGTTCCCGGCGTTCCAGCACGGCCTCCAGGCCGGCGCACAGGGCCAGCGCCGACTTTCCGGTGCCCGCACGTCCGCCGAGGGACACGATGCCCACGGACGGGTCCATGAGCAGGTCGATCGCGAGCCGCTGTTCGGCGGAGCGGCCGTGCAGTCCGAAGACGTCGCGGTCGCCCTTGACGAGACGGACCTGTTTGTCTGCTCCCACCCGGCCCAGGGCGGACCCCCGGGTGGAGAGCAGGACCAGGCCGGTGTTCGTCGGCAACTCGGCCGCTTCCGGGATGAAGACCGGCTCGTGGCCGTACAGGGCCGCGACTTCCTGCTCGGTCGCGTCGATCTCGGCAACCCCGGTCCAGCCCGAGTCCTTGACCAACTCGTTGCGGTACTCGTCGGCCTGCAGCCCCATGGCGGAGGCCTTGACCCGCATCGGGAGGTCCTTGGACACCACCGTCACATCCCGGCCCTCATTGGCGAGGTTCTTGGCGACGGCGAGGATCCGGCTGTCGTTGTCCCCGCCGCGGAAACCGGCCGGGAGCACATCGGCGGAGACGTGGTTCAGCTCCACCATCAGGGTGCCGCCGTCGTGGCCCAGCGGGATGGGCCGGTCCAGTCCGCCGTGCTCCACCCGCAGGTCATCGAGGAGACGGAGCGCCTTGCGGGCGAAGTAGCCCAGCTCGGGATCGTGCCGCTTGCCCTCAAGCTCGGTGATGACGACGATCGGCAGGATGACTTCGTGCTCCGCGAAGCGCAGCAGGGCCCGCGGGTCCGAGAGCAGCACCGAGGTGTCGATCACGAAGCTCCGGGCCGATTCCTTGATTGCTGTCCCTTCCCCGGAAACAGCAGGACCGGCCGCAGCGGAATCCGCTGCACCGGTCTGTTGGGTGGCTCGCTTGGCGCGAGAGGTAGCTTTCTGTCCCTGGTCGGTCACGACGTCGGGCAGTTGTTCAGAAATAGCCACATCGACTCCAGCCCCGGGGCACATGCCCGGAATTGTTATTGGTGAGGCGGCTCGGCCGTGAGGCCGGACGCGGCCTCCCATACACCCGGTGCGAAAATCCGCTCCATAGTACCGGCCTCCCCGATCAACCGGCGGTCTGCCTGCTGATGAGATTAACGTACGCCCCGTTGCGGCGATTCGGCGTCTATTTTCCGGCGATTCTTGTTGCCATCAGGTGAACCGTAAGCGAACGGCTCAGGACCCGAAGCGCCGCTGCCTGCCGGCGTAGTCGCGGAGGGCCCGGAGGAAGTCCACTTTCCGGAATGCGGGCCAGAGTGCCTCGCAGAAATAGAACTCGCTGTAGGCGCTTTGCCACATGAGGAATCCGGAGAGCCGCTGCTCCCCCGAGGTCCGGATCACGAGGTCCGGATCGGGCTGGCCGCGGGTGTAGAGGAACCGCGAAATGTCGTCCACGGTCAGCTCGTCGGCCAGTTTCCCAATGTCCGCGCCGCGGTCGACGGCGTCGTGCAGCAGTTCGCGGACGGCGTCGACGATCTCCCGGCGTCCGCCGTAGCCGACGGCGACATTGACGTGGATCTTCTCCCGCACGGGCGTGCGGGAGGTGAGTCTGTTGAGCCGCTCGGCGAGGTAGTCCGGCAGCAGCTCCGGCGCCCCCATGGCGTGCACCGAGATGTCGGCGTCCTCGTCCAGCCGGTCCAGGGTGTTGGCGATGATGCCCATGAGCAGGTCGAGTTCTTCGCCCGAGCGGTTCATATTGTCCGTGGAGAGCATGTAGAGCGTGACCACCTTGACGCCCAGTTCCTGGCACCAGCCGAGGAACTCGTGGATTTTGTCGGCCCCGGCCTGATGCCCCTGGCTCGTGGGGGCGTTGAATTGGCGGGCCCACCGCCGGTTGCCGTCCACCATAACGCCGATGTGTTTGGGGATCCGCTCCGGATCCAGGGACCGCTGGAGCTTGCGCTCGTAGAAGCCATAGAGGAACCCTGGCATTTCCATCCGGAGATTCACCTGGCTTCCTTGAAGGACGACTGCTGTGCAGATCCTAGGCTACCTGCCGGAGGACGGGGCAGGTGTACAGCCGGCCTGGATTTCCCCCGGGACTACTGTTACTCGCGGGTAACTTACCAGCACGTAGGTTATTATGGCCGCATGGAAAGCAACAGTCCTGAGCCCCGGCCGGAACGGCCTGCGGACCCCAAAACCGGCCCGATGGACGATGCCGCGGTCCGGCTGGCCGAACTCCTGATGATCAAGCCGCAGTGGCGCGGCTGGATCCACACCGTAACGGCGCCGCTGGCGCTGGCGGCCGGCATCGTGCTCGTGGCACTGGCCCCGACGCCGGAGCTGAAGATTGCCTCCGCCATCTATGCCTTCACCGGAGTCCTGCTCTTCGGCATCAGTGCCATCTACCACCGCGGGAACTGGTCCCCGGGCGTCAAGATCGTGCTGAAGCGGCTGGACCACACAAACATCATGCTGGTCATCGCCGGAAGCTACACCCCTCTGGCCTGGGCCCTCCTGGAGCGGCCCAAGGCCGAGCTGCTTTTGTGGGTCATCTGGTCCGGCGCCATCCTGGGTGTGCTCTTCCGGCTGCTGTGGACGCACGCCCCGCGCTGGCTTTACGTGCCGATCTACATCGCCCTGGGCTGCGGCTCCCTGTTCTTCCTGCCGGACTTCTTCGCCGCCAACGTGGCCTCGGCCGTGCTGATCTGCGTCGGGGGCGCCCTCTACATCACCGGCGCCGTCTTCTACGCGCTGAAGAAGCCGAACATCAGTTACCTACATTTCGGCTTCCACGAGCTGTTCCACGCCCTGACGGTCGTTGCCTTCGCCGTGCACTACATCGCGATTGCCATCGCCGTTCTCAGCTGACGGCGGCGCGCCCTCGCCGGGTCCGGCCGTCCTGCACGCCTCGCGGCGGTTGAGGAGGTTCGCCGATGAAACCGCCGCAGTTCCTGATAGGACCTACACCGCCTGATGGGGGTTGCGGTAGGCCAGCCTTGCGTGCTGATATGGAGCCTTGCGCAGCGCGAGGGATGACTGACATGACAAGGGCCCGGCAGATCCTGTTCATCCAGGGTGGTGGCGCAGGCACGCACGACGAATGGGACAACAAGCTGGTTGAAAGCCTGTGGCGAGAGCTCGGAGACGGGCCGGCGGTCCGGTACCCGCGGATGCCTGACGAAGACGACCCGAGTCACGCTACGTGGAGCCTGGCCATCCGAAGTGAGCTGGCGGATTTGGACGACGGCGCCGTCGTGGTCGGCCATTCGGTGGGTGCCACGATTCTCATCAATGCGCTCGCCGAGCAGCCCCCGGGGTGCGTGCTTGCGACGAACGTGCTGATCGCGGCCCCGTTCGTCGGCGAGGGCGGTTGGCCCAGCGACGAGTTCGAGTTGCCAAAAGACCTCGGAGCCAGGCTTCCGCACGGTGTGCGGGTTCACGTCTTCCATGGCCTCCGGGACGAGACCGTCCCACCATCGCACGCGGACCTGTATGCCGGGGTGATCCCGCAGGCGCGGGTGCACCGGCTGCCCGGTCGCGATCACCAGCTAAACAATGATCTGAGCGACGTGGCAAAGGTGATCGGTGAGAATAGACCCGGACCCGTCACCCACAGGTAGAGAGCCACTGCTACCGCCTAACCATAGTCCCCAACGTGCAACGAAGCGCGTTACTCAGATCCGGATTCATGGACTCCTACCCTCTCCTGCCGCGGATCGACCGTGCAGCAACGTCATTCAGCCATGCTGGCCAGTTGTTCCCGCAGTGCCGCGATTGAACCCACCGGAAGCTCGCAGACCATCCCGCGGCACAGGAAGACCAGCGGCGAACCGTCGGGCGCCGCCTCGCGGCCGCGCAGCAGGGGCGGCACGGCGCCGTCGTCCCCGGCTTGCCGGACGGCGATCACGAGACCGGGGCTCGGTGAGAGCAGCAGTTCCCGGTGCAGTGCCGCCCGCGCCGGCGTGGGCGGGCCAACGACGGCGGCCTCCACCGGGCCGGCCAGGGCGGCCTGCGCCGTCGCGAGCAGCCAGCCGGCCGCCCGGGGCGCCCGGGCCGCCAGCGGGGGCAGCAGTGCGAGGATATTGCCGGCCAGGGCACGGTGTTCGCTGGAGCCGGACAGGGCGGCGTAGGACAGCAGAGCGCCCGCGAAGGCGGCGGCGCCGCTCGGCGTGGCACCATCGAAAGGGTCCAGCGCCGCACGCCTGCCCTGGGCATTGAAAACCTGCTCCGACTCCCCCGCAGCGTCGCGCAGGGCACCGTCCGAGGCGAACCGCGCGACGGCGGCCGCCAGGATCTCTTCGCCCAGCCCGTACCAGCGCGTCCGTCCGGTGACGGCATAGAGCGCGAACAGCCCCTCGGCGCAGAACGCATAGTCCTCCAGCAGCCCGCCGATCCCGCGGGCCGAACCCTCATGGGAGACCCGCTTAAGGGTGCCCGGTGCTCCCCCGGACCCCGGTCGCCAGTGCACCCGCTCGAGGTAGGCCGCGATACTTTCCGCGGCCGCAACCAGTCCGGGCCGTTCCAGCACGGCGCCGGCGTCGGCCAGCGCCGCCACGGCCAGCCCGTTCCAGCCGGCCACCACCTTGTCATCGCGGGCCGGCTGCGGCCGGTGCGAGCGTGCAGCCAGGAGCACCGGCCGGACCCGCTGCCAGAGCGAAGTGTCCGCGGCGTCCAGGGCCCGGCCGGGATGCAGCGGGGAACGGTCGGCGGTGACCGTGCCACGGGCGTTGACGTTCATCAGGCGGGCAACGGCGACGCCGTCCTCGGGCCCCAGCAGCCCGGCGAGGTCCGCCGGGCTCCATAGGTACGTGCCACCCTCGGTGTGCACCCCGTCCACCACAGTGTCGGCGTCGAGGGAGGACGCCAGGGCTTCAGGAATCGCCTGGCGGCCGGACTCGGCCGCGCCAGGTCCCGGAGAGGCCGTCAGTCCAAGCGCTGCGAGGAGCCAGTCCGCCGTGCGGGCGGCGACGTCGGCTGCTTCCGCCGCCGGGTACTCCGGCGTGCCGCCGAGCCGGGTCCAGTGGACGTAGACGCGCAGCAGCTGGGCGTTGTCGTAGAGCATCTTCTCGAAGTGCGGGACGGACCAGTCGCGGCTCACGGAATAGCGGGCGAAGCCGCCATCGAGCTGGTCAAACAGGGCCGAACGGGACATTGCGGCGAGAGTGCGGCCTGCCATATCCCGGGCTGCGTCCGCGGTACCGGATCCTGCTGCGGCATGCCGGATCAGGAACTCCAGGACGGCGGAGGGCGGGAACTTCGGTGCGGTGCCGAAGCCGCCGCCGGCGGGGTCTTCGGCACCGGCCAGGGCATGCACGGCGTCCGAGAGCAGGGCTGCGTCGAGGGGGTCGGGCAGGCCGTCCAGCCGCACCGCGGTGCCGACCTGCGGGGCCGCAAGGCCGCGGGCCAGGGTCCCGGCGTTTTGTTCGACGGCGCCGCGGCGCTCCCGCCATGCGTCGACCACGGCCTCGAGCACCTGGCGAAAGGACGGCCGGCCCGGCAGCGGCCGGGGCGGAAAGTAGGTGCCCGCGTGGAAGGCCCTGCCGTCCGGCAGCAGGAAGACGGACATCGGCCAGCCGCCTTCCCCGGTGATCGCCTGGGTCGCAGCCATATAGACGGCGTCGACGTCGGGCCGCTCTTCGCGGTCCACCTTCACGGCGACGAAGTTGGCGTTCAGGTAGGCCGCGGTGCCCGGGTCCTCAAAGGATTCATGGGCCATAACATGGCACCAGTGGCAGGCCGCGTAGCCGATCGAGAGGAACACGGGAACGTCGCGGGCGGCGGCGAAGGCAAAGGCCTCATCCCCGAAGGGCCGCCAGTGTACCGGGTTGCCGGCGTGCTGCCGCAAATAGGCAGAAGGTTCACCGCCCAGGGCGTTGGCAGCCTCGGGGACGATTGGGGACGGATCCCGGCTAGCGGCTTCCGGGCCCTGCATCGCCATTAACTTCCGGTCGGCTGCCGGCGGCGCCGGCAGAATCCTCCGGGGACCGGGTTTCCGGGGACTTCGCCTCCAGGGTCTTCGCTTCCAGGGGCTGGGCGGGGGCGTTGCCTACGGCGGCCTCTTCGGCGGCGGCGCGCTCTTCTTCGACCTGGGCGCGGTAGCGGACCCTGCGGATGCGCCGCACCATGTCCACGATCAGCAGCGCCGTCAACAGCACGATAAAGGCCGTCAGAAGGAAGCCCAGCAGGCCGGGCGTTACCTGGTCCTGGGAAAGTCCCGGGCGCAGCGACGGCGAAGGGGTAGGCGCCGGGGCTGTTGCCAGAGCGATGAACATGTAATGCACGGTTAGGACCTTCTGTGGGACTGATGGCGGCCCGGGGCCGGGGCTTCGGGGCTGCCAATGGACGGCTGCTGCTGTTCCGTTTCCATGCGGCGCAGTTCTACACGGCATAGAAATGGCCTGCTGGGTCTATCTTAGCCCGGCGAAGAAGTCCTTTTCAGGCAGTTCGGCAGGGATCCGGGACTGGATCAGCGAGTAGTCCTCCCATGGCCAGACGCTTCGCTGCATCGCCGGTGAGACGGCGAAGAAGAATCCCTTCGGGTCTACCTGGGTGCCATGGGCGCGCAGGGCGTCGTCCCGGGCTTCAAAGAAGTCACCGCACTCAATCTGCGTGGTGGTGGGGTGGGTCGGCGCGGGCGGAGTGTGGCCTTCCGCGTCGGTCTCAAGCCAGGCGGCCATCCGCTCGGCGTAGGGCGACTGGAGCCCGGACTCCTCCAGCGCGTAGTGCAGGGCGCGGAAACGTTCGGGGCTAAAGGCGCGGTCGTAGTAGAGCTTGCTTGGCGCCCAGGCCTCGCCTGTTCCCGGGTAGCGGGCCGGATCGCCGGCGGCTTCGAAAGCCTCGACGGCGACGCGGTGCGCCATGATGTGGTCCGGGTGCGGATAGCCGCCGTTCTCGTCGTAGCTCAGGATCACCTGCGGCTTGAACTCGCGGACCAGCCGGACCAGCGGGGCGGCCGCCCGCTCGAGCGGCAGTGTGGCGAAGGAGCCGGCGGGCAGCGGCGGCAGCGGATTGCCTTCCGGCAGCCCCGAATCGACGAAGCCCAGCCAGCGTTGGCGGACGCCGAGGACCCCGGCCGCGCAGTCCATCTCAAGCCTGCGGGCGCCGGCCATGTCGCGTTTGGGGTGCGGCTGGCCTTCCATCGCAGGGTTCTGGATGTCCCCGCGGGAGCCATCGGTGCAGGTCGCCACAAGGACGTCGACGCCGGCCGCGGCGTACATCGCCATTGTGGCGGCGCCCTTGCTGGATTCGTCGTCCGGATGAGCATGCACAGCCAGTAGTCGAAGCGGCGCGGACGGGCTGGGGGACGCTGTCATCGTGGGACGGCTCCTCTTTCTACGGGTGTTCGTGTACGGGACTACTTATTCGGGACTACTTATTCGGGACTACTTATTCGGGTCTCCTGGCGGGAACCCGGGCCGGATCGGCGGCGCGGACAATACCCGTCCCGATCCACACTAAACTGGACTGGTGACTTCCGAGGATCAGCCTGCCGCACCCGCGCCGGCATCTACCAGCCTAGCCAATCGTTACGGCGGCCAAAAGCGCGCCCTGGGCGGCAAAGCCAAGCGGGCCTTCCTGATTGCCGCCCTCGCGGTGGGGATCGGGTTCATGGCCTGGATTTCGACGTCGAATGCCACGGGGAGCATCACCTTCAAGGACATCGGCTACAGCACACCGGACGCCACCATGGCGGAGATAGATTTTCAGGTCACCAAGGAACCGGCAACGGACGCCAGATGCGCCGTCAAGGCGCTCGATGCCAAATTCGCGGTGGTCGGCTGGAAAGTCGTCGACATCGCCCCCAACGCCTCCGACGCCGGCTCCGACGGCGGCCGCACCACAGCCCACCGGGCGCTAGTCCGCACGGAATCCCAGGCGGTTTCCGGCGTCGTCGACAGTTGCTGGATTCCCGACGCCGCCAAATAGCCCCCGGCAGACCGTTGACGCAGCGGCGGGCAACGTGGCGGGTAACACGGTGTGATCCACGCCGCAGGGTTCTTTGGTTTATCCACAGGATTGACTACAATGGATCAATACCTTTCCCCCGCTGAGCTGGTTACTGAGTCCCAAAAGTGGCCACCGTGGCGGGGTCTTTGCTTGTTTGACCATAAGGAGAAGTCCGTGTCTACCACCAACAGCGCAACTGCAGCTTGGCTCACCCAGGAAGCTTTTGACCGCCTGAAGGCAGAGCTGGACCACCTCTCCGGCCCCGGCCGGGCGGAAATCGTTCAGAAGATCGAAGCTGCACGCCAGGAAGGCGACCTCAAAGAGAACGGCGGCTACCACGCGGCCAAGGAGGAGCAGGGCAAGATCGAAGCCCGCATCCGCCAGCTCAACGCCCTGCTCCGGGATGCGCACGTGGGCGAGTCCCCGGCCGACGATGGAATCGTCGAGCCCGGAATGCTCGTCGTTGCCAGGATCGCCGGCGACGAGGAGACCTTCCTGCTCGGGTCTCGTGAAATCGCCGGCGGCTCAGACCTCGACGTCTTCAGCGAAAAGTCGCCCCTGGGCGCGGCCATCGTAGGCCACAAGGAGGGCGACAAGATCAGCTACACCGCCCCGAACGGCAAGGTCATCCCCGTCGAGATCATCTCCGCGAAGCCGTACGCCGCCTAACACCCGCGCATACCGGTCCCACCAGAAAGTCCCTGCCACGGCGGGGACTTTCTGCTTCTCTCAGCCCTGCTTCCTGGACGATTCGCTGGGCCCGGCTGGGCTGGCCCGGTTTTCACCCGCCCTCGCCCGTGTCACAGGGCTGGTTGCGGAGTGCCATGCCGAAAGCCGGGCCAGTTCAGCAGGGCCCGGCTCTCCCGCTGGGGCCGGCGTCGTTTGCGCTACCGCCCGGCGCGCAGCATCCCGGCGCGCCGGGTGCTCAGGAGCAGGGCAGCCACCACGCCGCCGATGGCGCCGCCGAGGTGCGCCTGCCAGGAAACGAAGCTCGCCACGGACGGCAGGATGCCGAACAGGATGCCGCCGTAGCTCAGGAACAGCACGACGGACAGCAGAATCTGCCACCAGTTGCGGTTGAAGAAGCCGCGCACCAGCAGGAACGCGAAGAGTCCGAAGACCAGGCCGGACGCCCCCACGGTGACGCTGAAGCCGCCGATCAGCCATACCACCACCCCGGATCCTAACCAGCTCGAGGCCAAGGCCGTGGCGAACACCCGCCGTCCGGACAGGAACACGAGGAAGCCGAAGATGATCAGCGGCAGCGTGTTGGAGAAAAGGTGCGCCAGGTTGGCGTGCAGCAGCGGAAAGGTCAGGATGTCCAGGATCCCGTCGAGGCTCCGCGGCCGCAGACCGAATGTCCCGTTGAGGGAATGCAGCATCAGGGTATTGATGATTTCGATCAAATACAGCACCAGCACGAACGAGCCCACCACCAGCAGGCCCTTCCGGGCACGTCCCGCGGTCGTTTCGCCGGAGGGGGGCCTGCCGTTGCGCGTGGAATCAAGCATCATGGACCCTAGTGAACCACGATCGGCTGGAAGCCTTCGGCCCGAAGTGCCGCGAGGACCTGCCCGCAGTGCTCGTGGCCCTTGGTTTCAAGGTTCACCGTGATAGAGACGTCGCCCATGCTGATGGAACCGCCCACCCGGGTGTGGTCAAGGCCGGTCACGTTGGCGTCGTTCTCGGCGATGATCCGGGCGATCGTGGCCAGCGAACCGGGCCGGTCGTCCAGCATCATCCGCACGGTCATGTAGCGGCCGGCGGCAGAGAGGCCGCGCTGGATGACCTTGAGCATCAGCATCGGGTCGATGTTGCCGCCGGAGAGGACCACGGCGACGGTTCCGGGGTTCTCGATCTTGCCTTCCATCAACGCCGCGACGCCGACGGCGCCGGCGGGCTCCACGACCATCTTGGCGCGTTCCAGCAGGAAGATCAGGGCGCGGGCCAGCGCGTCCTCGCTGACCGTGACGACGTCGTCGACGAGTTCGCGGATAATACTGAAGGGCAGCTGTCCCGGCCGTCCGACGGCGATGCCGTCGGCCATCGTGGAGACGCGCTTGAGCGGGACCAGCGCGTCAGCGGCGAGCGAGGGCGGGTACGCGGCCGCGTTTTCGGCCTGGACACCGATGATCCGGATTTCGCGGCCGAGTTCCCTGGCCCTGGCCTTGACGGCCACGGCGACGCCGGCGAGCAGCCCGCCGCCGCCGACGCCCATCAGGATGGTGTCCACGTTGGGGATCTGTTCGAGGATTTCGAGGCCGACCGTGCCCTGGCCGGCAACGACGTCGACGTCGTCGAACGGGTGGACGAAGACGGCGCCGGACTCGTCGGCGTAGCGCTTCGCTTCGGCGAGGGCCTCGTCCACGTTGTGGCCGTGCAGCACCACCTCGGCGCCATGGCTGCGGGTGGCGGCGAGCTTGGGCAAGGCAACGCCGAGCGGCATGTAGATCCGGGACTTGATGCCGAGGCTCTTCGCCGCGACTGCAACACCCTGGGCGTGGTTGCCGGCAGAGGCCGCGACGACGCCGCGCTTCTTTTCCGCCGGCGAAAGTTTGGCCATCCGCACATAGGCGCCGCGGACCTTGAAGGAGCCGGCGCGCTGCAGGTTCTCGCATTTGAGGTAGACCTCGCCGCCCACCATGGTCCCGAGGGCCCGGGAGGATTCGACCGGCGTCCGCGTAATAATCCCGTCGAGCAGCTTCTGCGCCTCCAGGACATCGTCCAGCGTGACGGGCAGGCTCTCAAGGTTGTTCACGAACTAGTCTCCTTCTCGGATCAGGCGTCGGCCCGGTCGGCGGATCAGTCCCCGGTGTCCCGTCCGGCATCACTGCCCGGGGCACCGCGGTGGTGTGCGGCGTCCTCGCCGCGGCCGGGGGTTTTACCCGGCAGGTGGACGTCCCTCACGGTGTTGTCGCTGCCGGCTGCAGGCGCAAGGACATCCTGAAGCCCGGCGGCTGCCAGCACCTCATCATGTTCCCACGTTCTGCCGGCAATGTAGCGAATCGACGAGTTTGCTACGGCCAGGATCGGCACGGAGAAGAGGGCGCCCGGGATGCCGGCCAGGTAGGAGCCGGCGGCGACGGACAGGATCACGGCGACCGGATGCAGGGACACGGCCTTGCCCATCACGAGCGGCTGCAGGATGTGGCTCTCAAGCTGCTGCACCAGCAGCACGATCCCCAGCATGATCAGGGCATTGACCGGGCCGTTGGCGACGAGGGCCAGCAGGACGGCAACAGCGCCGGTGACGAGGGCGCCGACGATCGGAATGAAGGAGCCCAGGAACACGAGGACACCCAGCGGCAGCGCGAGCGGAACGCCGATGATGGCGGCGCCGACACCAATGCCAACGGCGTCCACGAAGGCCACGAACATCTGGATCCGCGCGTAGCTGACCATCGAGGTCCAGCCCTTGCGGCCGGCCCCGTACGTGGCGGCACGGGCCTTCCGCGGCAGCAGGCGGACGATGAAGGCCCAGATCCGGTCGCCTTCGAGCAGGAAGAAGACCAGGACGAACAACGCCAGGACCAGTCCGGCGGCGAAGTGGCCGGCGGTGCTGCCGAAGTTCAGCGCCCCGCTCAGGATGCTGCTGCTGTTGGTCTGCAGCGCCGCGGAGGCCTCCTTGATGTACTGGTCGATCTGGGCCGCCGTCAGATGCAGCGGGCCTTCCGAGAGCCAGGCCTGCACCTGCTGGACGCCTGCGAGTGCCTCTGACCAGAGTTCACCGAATCCGGTCGCAAGTTGCCGGCCGACAAGCGTCAGCGCGCCGGCGATGACACCGATGAAGCCGAGGACCGTGACCGCTACGGAGAGGCCGTTGGGCACCCGGTGCCGTGTCAGCCAGCGCGTAACGGGGCTGAGCAGGCCCGCCAGCAGGGCTGCCACCATGACCGGGATGATCAGGAAGCTCACCCTGCCGAGCAGCCAGATGAGCGCGCCGGTGACGAGCAGGATGAGACCGATCCGCCAGGCCCATGAGGCCGCGATGCGCACACCATAGGGGATGTCCTGGTCCAGCTCACGGTCAGTCACTCCGCGGAGGGGAGCCTGGGCCCGGGAGGTGTCTGTGGGGCGTTGCGCGGCGGCGTCCTCAGCTGGGGTCATAGCCCCATGATTCCCCAGCGGCGCCCGGATGCGAAACCCCTGGCGCCAGGGAAGCGCTGATCCCCCAGGCCATGGTGAACCGTTCCCCCGGGCCCAGCCAGCGGAGGCCTTCGCCGCTGTTGAAGGCGTTGGCCGGCCCGGTCATGGGCTCGATCGCCACCGCCTTGGTCCGGCCTGGGAAGTTCGTGGTCACGAACACATGGACGTAACCGCAGACCGCGTCCTGCCACAGGGTCACGCTCTGCCCGTCCGGGGCGCGGAGCGTGTGGCGGGCGAGGCCGCCGTCGAACTCCAGGTCCGTGTAGGCGGAGTCGAGATCCAGTTCGGCCACGAGCCGGCCGGTGCGCAGGTCGAAGTCGCCGCCCACCGGTTCGGTGCCGCGCGGGATCAGCCGTTCATCCGTCACCAGCCGGGTCCGGGCGCCGACCGTCACGGTGAGTTCCTCGCTCGGCACCTCACCCAGCCGGAGGTAGGGATGGGCGCCGAGGACAAACGGCGCCGGCTCCTGCGAGTCGTTGATGAGCATCTGCCGGACCACCAGGCCAAGGTCGTCGGCCAGTTCATACTGCACCCGGTGGCGCAGCAGGAAGGGATACCCGTGCTGCGGAAAGACTGCCGCTTCCAGCGTCACGGAGAATTCGGCTTCGTCCACAAGTTCGTACGGGGAGTTGCGCAGCAGCCCGTGGCTGGCGTTGTTTCGCGACACCTCGGTGATGTCCAGCTGCTGTTTTTTGCCGTTGAGGTTCCAGACCCCGTCTTCCACGCGGTTGGCCCACGGCGCCAGCGTGATCCCCGCGGCGCCCGGCGGGATCTCCGCGTCGCCGTAGCTTTCGGTCAGCTGGGTGCCGCCGCGGCTGTACAGCCGGAGGCCGGCGGCCAGTTCCGTGACGACGGCGAGCGCGTCGCCGCGCCGCAGCTCGTACTGCCGGCCCGAGGCGTAGCGCCGCGGGGTGCCGTCGACGGTGCCGTCGAGGCCGCGGCGTCTGTCGGAGCCGCCGCTTTCAGCGGAGGACGGAGAAGGTGAGTTGGTCGGATCCATGGGCACCACCGTACCGAGCCGCACCCCAAGCCGTATACCTTGGAGCCATGACCAGCACGAAGGACCTTGCGGCCCGGTTCGAATCCATCTTCGGTGCGGCACCGGACGGCGTCTGGCAGGCCCCCGGCCGCGTCAACCTGATCGGCGAGCACACGGACTACAACGAAGGTTTCGTGCTGCCCTTCGCCATCGACCGGACCGCCCGGGTGGCGGTCCGCGTCCGGCCGGACTCCACGGTCCGGCTGCTGTCCACCTTCGGCAACCAGGGCCTGACGACGGCGGATACCGGTTCGCTGGAGCGCGCCACGGCCAAGGGCTGGACCAAGTACCCGCTGGGCGTCCTCTGGGCCCTGCAGCAGCGCGGTCTCCGCATACCCGGATTGGACCTGCTGCTGGACTCCGATGTCCCCCGGGGCGCCGGGCTTTCCTCCTCGCATGCCATCGACTGCGCCGTCATCTCCGCGCTCAACGACCTCACCGATGCGGGGCTCGGCGCCCAGGACATGGTCCTGACCACCCAGCGCGCAGAAAACGACTTCGTCGGATCCCCCACGGGCATCATGGACCAGTCGGCGTCCCTGCGCGGCGCGGCGGGCCACGCAATCTTCCTCGACTGCCGGGACCAAAGCCTTCGCCTGGTGCCGTTCGACGCCGAAAGCGCCGGGCTGGTTATGCTCGTGATCGACACCAGGGTGGCCCATTCCCACGCCGGCGGCGGCTACGCAGCCCGGCGCGCCTCCTGCGAGCTGGGCGCCGGTGCGCTCGGGGTCAAGGCCCTGCGCGATGTCCGGCTCGATGATCTGCGGGAAGCCAGCGGCCTGCTGGATCCGGTGACGTTCCGCCGTGTGCGGCATGTGGTCACGGAGAACCACCGCGTGCTGGAGGCGGTAGAGCTCCTCGGCAGCGCAGGACCAACGGCGATCGGCCCGCTACTCGACGCCAGCCACGCCTCCATGCGGGACGACTTCGAAATCTCCTGTCCCGAGCTTGACCTTGCGGTGGAGACCGCCCGCACCGCCGGCGCGATCGGCGCCCGGATGACCGGGGGCGGTTTCGGCGGCTCGGCGATCGCGCTTACCCCGGTGGAGGCGGAGCCGCGGGTCCGGGCCGCCGTCGAACGTGCCTTCACCCGGGCCGGGTACGCCGCACCGGAAATCTTCGGCGTGCGCCCGGCGGCGGGGGCCATCCGCGTGGCATGACCGGAGCGTAGGCTGGGCGCATGCCAGAAGCCGTCATCGTGTCCACTGCCAGAAGCCCCATCGGGCGCGCCTTCAAGGGCACGTTGAAAGACGAGCGGCCCGACGACCTGGCCGCCGCCATGGTGACGGCGGCCCTGGCAAGGATCCCGGCCTTCGACGCCGCGGACCCCACCGGCCGGGGCCTCGATGACCTCTATCTGGGCTGTGCCGAGCCAAGCGGGGAAGCCGGCTCCAACATGGCCCGCGTGGTGACCATCCTGGCCGGACTGGACAACGTCCCCGGCGCCACCATTAATCGTTTCTGTGCCTCCAGCCTGCAGACCCTCCGGATGGCGTTCCACGCCATCAAGGCCGGCGAAGGTCATGCGTTCGTCTCGGCCGGAGTGGAGACCGTGTCCCGCTACCGCGACTGGGCCGGGGCCGGGGAAACCGACGCCGGCACCCACAATCCGCTCTTCGACGCCGCCCGGCAACGCACCGCGGCCCGGGCTGCCTCCAACACTCCGTGGACCGACCCCCGGCTGGGCGGGCGGATGCCGGACATCTACATCGCCATGGGCCAGACCGCCGAGAACGTCGCCACGAGCTACGGCATCAGCCGGGCGGCCCAGGACGCATGGGCCGTGTTGAGCCAGAACCGTGCCCAAGCGGCGATCGCCGCGGGCTTCTACGCCCGGGAAATCACGCCGTACACCCGCAAGGACGGCATCGTGGTTGACCGGGACGACTCCCCACGGGCCGGGGTCACGATCGAGTCGGTCAGCGCCCTGCAGCCGGTCTTCCGCGGCGGGGGCACCGTCACCGCAGGTAACGCCTGCCCCCTGAACGACGGCGCCGCCGCCGTCGTCGTGATGAGTGATGTGCGGGCCCGCGACCTTGGGCTGGAACCGCTCGCCCGGATTGTCTCCACCGGCGTCAGTGCCCTGTCCCCTGAGCTCATGGGCATGGGCCCCGTCGAGGCGGCCCGGCGGGCGCTGCAGCTTGCCGGGCTGGGCATCGAGGACATCGACCTCGTGGAACTCAACGAGGCCTTCGCCGTTCAGGTCGTCGCGAGTGCCAGGGAACTCGGGATTGATCACGGCAAGCTTAATATCCACGGCGGCGCCATCGCCCTGGGCCACCCCTTTGGCATGACCGGCGCCCGGATGACCACCACCCTGCTGAACGGGCTCCGGGAACGGGATGCGGGCCTGGGCCTGGCCACCCTGTGCGTCGGCGGCGGGCAGGGCATGGCGGTGGTGCTCGAGCGGCTGAGCTGAGCCTGGTCCCGCTCCGGCGCGGATGATTCCCCTCCGACGGACAAGCATGAGCCGGATGAGAGAAGGAGGGCCCCGCCGTTTGGCGGGGCCCTCCTTCTCTCGCTAGCGGTAAGCAGCGGTTGTTAGTCGCTGCCGCGGAGGATTGAGAGCAGGCGGATGATCTCGACATAGAGCCAGACCAGCGTCACCGTGAGGCCAAAGGCCGCGGTCCAGGCGAAGCGCTGCGGGGCACCGGCGCGGACGCCGGCTTCGATGCTGGTGAAGTCC
Source organism: Pseudarthrobacter woesei (assembly GCF_055412745.1). Lineage (NCBI taxonomy): Bacteria > Bacillati > Actinomycetota > Actinomycetes > Micrococcales > Micrococcaceae > Pseudarthrobacter > Pseudarthrobacter woesei. Next base: position 17,761 of record NZ_JBVAYU010000009.1, on the reverse strand, counting down.
ATGATCAGGGAGAAGGCGGCCAGGCCGATCGCCAGCGCGCCGATGAAGACGCCCAGCGGGATGCCGAAGATTTCAACGCTGGTACTCAGGCCGAAGGGAGAATTGACAGCGCCGGTCCACACCATGACCATGTTGACCAGCGCGAAGACGGCGTAGCCGATCAGCGCGATCATAAAAAAGCGCATGGCCTTGGGGGTGGCCCGGACCTTGCCGCTCTTGAAGAGCACAAGCGTCACGGCGAAGACCGAGAGGGTGCCGATGACGGCCTGCAGGCCCACGCCCGGGAACATCCCGTCCAGGACCCGGGTCAGCCCGCCAAGGAACAGACCTTCCAGCGCCGCGTAGGCCAGGATCAGGGCCGGTGAGGGCTGCTTCTTGAAGGTGTTGACAAGGGCCAGGGCAAAGCCGCCCAGCGCGCCCACAATCATCAGCAGATTGGCCAGGCCGGGGGCCACCACGAGGGTGATGGCCGCACCGGCGATCACGGTGCCAAGGCAGACCGCGGTTTTGACGATGACGTCGTCGTAAGTCATGCGTCCCGTGTCGGCGGGGCCGGCGGCGGGTCGGTTGTACATGTCCTGGAGCTGGTCCTGGGTCATGCCCTGCTGGGTGGCGTTCCAGCCGGTATGGGCGTCCATGACCTGTCCGGGATGGCCCTGGCCGGAGGCCGGCGGGGCCGGCGGTGCCTGGGTTGCTCCACGGAAATTCTTTCCGTTGAAGACTGGGTTTCCGCCAAGTGCCATTGCGGGTGTCCTCCAAATAAAGGGGGTGGATGATGTTCCGGTGGTGCATTGCGAGCGATTGCCTATAGCTCACGCTACCAATTCCCACGGCCGGCGGGCAGGGTTAGTTCCCGGGAAGGACCGGCCGCAACCCAACCGTGATCTGCCCTCCGCCGTTTTCCGGGCCGTAGCCCTTTGCAATGGTTGAATGTTTAGGCATACTCGGAATCAACAAAAGTTTTCTTTAGCGCAGGTAAAATATGCCGAACTCCGGGCTTCACGGTTGTTACCCGATCGCGACGTTCTGCCTGCTCGCGGCGGCATTCTTTGCCCTGAACGGGCTGTAACATTGGCGCAACAGGGTGACGGATATCACAAGCAGTACCGCTCTATCCGCATCGTATGGCACCACCCCTCGTCACCCTGACTGTTCGCAGCGGTTGCAATGGCGCAACCCACACCACCCCCATGTGGAGGTTTTCATTTTGAGAAGCACACCGAGAGGCCCGTCGCTGAGACGGCGCGGCAGACTACTGAAAGCTGTGGGGGCCGTTTTCGCCGCCGTGGCAGCACTACTGCTGATCGTCGCCCCGGCATCGGACGCCACGACCCCCTCGCCGACACCATCCCCGTCGGCAACCACGTTCCAGAACAGCATCAGCGGCTTCCTGCGCGGCGACGACCGCGCGCCGATTGCTGAGGTCACCATCACCGCCACGAGCGGTGACTTCACGGGAACCGCGAAATCGAGCGCCAACGGCGCCTGGACCATCGGCGTCCCCACCCAGGGGACCTACGAGGTCAAGCTGGATGAATCCACGCTTCCAGAAGGCATCAAGCTCGCCGACGGCCAGGAAAATCCCCGCAAGGTCACCTTCAGCCAGACTTCCAACCTCTCCGTGATCTTCGCCTTCGGCGAGGGCATCGTTGTGCAACAACAGGATTTCGGCCAGAACCTCATCAACCGCCTCGTGGCGGGCCTGAGCTTCGGGCTTCTGCTTGCCCTCGCCTCGGTGGGCCTCTCGCTGATCTTCGGTACCACCGGCCTGACCAACTTCGCACATGGTGAAATGGTCACCCTCGGCGCCGTCCTCGTCTTTGCCTTCAATGCCATGAACCTGCCGTTCTGGCTGGCGATCGTGCTCGCACTGCTCGGCGGCGGACTCTTCGGCTACGTCCAGGACGCCGGCCTATGGAAGCCGTTGCGTCGCCGCGGCACCGGCCTGGTTCCGATGATGATCGTCAGCATCGGCCTTGCACTGGCCGTCCGCTACGTGATCCAGTTCTTCTTCGGCGGCGCCACGCAGCAGCTGCCGTTCGCCCAGAGCGCGGAAATCCAGATCGGCCCGGTGTCCATTTCCCCCAACAACCTCTGGTCCCTCGTGATCAGCGCCGTCGTCATTGCCATCCTTGGTGTCGTCCTGCTCAAGACCCGGCTCGGCAAAGCCACCCGCGCGGTCGCCGACAACCCGGCGCTGGCTGCGGCCTCCGGCATCGACGTCGACTCTGTCATCCGGATTGTCTGGGTCACCGGCGGCATGCTTGCCTCCCTCGGCGGCATCCTCTGGGCTTACTACCGGCCCGGCGTCACCTTTGATATGGGGTCGCAGATCCTGCTGCTCATCTTCGCCGGCGTCACCCTGGGTGGTCTCGGCACGGTCTGGGGTGCCCTGATCGGATCCATCATCGTCGGCATCTTCGTGGAGCTGACCACCGTGTTCGGCCTCGCCGCCGACCTCAAATACGTGGGAGCACTGTTCATCATGATTATTGTCCTCTTGATCCGGCCCCAGGGTATCCTGGGCCGTCGCGAGCGCGTGGGTTAGGAGACAGCCATGGACTTCGGATTCATTCTTTCAAGCGCTGCCGGCGAACTGTTCAGCCCGACGACGGCGGCTTACGCCCTCGCGGCGCTCGGCCTTGCGGTTCACTTCGGCTACGCCGGCCTGCTCAACTTCGGCCAGGCCGGCTTCATGGCGGTGGGGGCCTACGGCTTCGCCATCTCCACCCTGACCTTCGGCGCCCCGTTCTTCGTCGGGCTGCTCATCGCGGTGGTAGCCGCTGCCATCTTCGCCCTGCTCCTGGGGATACCAACCCTCCGGCTGCGGGCTGACTACCTGGCCATCGTGACGATCGCCGCGGCGGAAATCGTCCGCTACATCGTCACCACCAACCAGCTGACCTCAGTGACCGGCTCGGCCAACGGCCTCGCCGCCTTCGAAGGCGGGTTCTATGCCATGAACCCGTTCCCCGAGGGCTTGTACATGGGCATGAACAACAGGGACTTCTTCATCCGCGTGGTCGCCTGGATCGTCGTCGTCATCTGCTGCACCCTGGTGTGGCTGCTGATGCGCAGCCCGTGGGGCCGTGTCCTCAAGGGCATCCGCGAGGACGAAAACGCCGTCCGCTCCCTTGGCAAGAACGTGTACTCCTACAAGATGCAGGCCCTCATCATCGGTGGCGTGCTCGGCGCCCTGGCCGGCATGGTCTTTACGCTCCCCCGCGGCGCGGTCCAGCCGGCCAACTACGGCACGGAACTGACGTTCTTCCTCTACACCTGCCTGCTGCTCGGCGGCCTCGGCACGGTGCTGGGGCCCGTCGTCGGCGCGATGATCTTCTGGGTGGTGCTGTCCCTCACACAGGGCATCCTGTATGGCCTGATCGAATCCGGCGCGGTGACCTGGCTGAACACAGTCCAGGCCGGCCAGCTGCGTTACATCCTTGTGGGTGTCGCGCTGATGCTGCTGATGATCTTCAGGCCCCAGGGCGTCTTCGGCAATAAGAAGGAGCTGGCGTTCGCATGAGCACGCAGAGCGAAGAAACAGGCAACACAAACAGCACAGAGACAATTGACTACATGACGGACACCCGTCCGATTGCCGCCGGGGAAATTGCGCCCGGCTGCAAGAAGCGCGATCCGATCGTGGTGGCGGAGAACGTCACCCGCAGCTTCGGCGGCATCAACGCCGTCGACGTCGAGTACCTTGAGATCCCGCGGCACAAGATCACGGCGCTTATCGGCCCGAACGGGGCCGGCAAGACGACCCTGTTCAACCTGCTCACGGGGTTCGATACACCGAACTCGGGCAAGTGGCAGTTCGAAGGCAACAGCATTGCCGGTGTCTCCTCGTACAAGGTTGCCCGCATGGGCATGGTCCGCACGTTCCAGCTGACCAAGGTCATGGGCAAGCTCACCGTCATGGAGAACATGCGCCTCGGCGCCTCCCAGCAGTCCGGCGAGCGGCTCTCCAAGGCCCTGTTTAAGGGAATCTGGGGCGGTCAGGAGAAGAAGATCACCGAAGAAGCCAACGTGCTGCTCGAGAAGTTCAAGCTCGACGCCAAGAAGGACGACTACGCCGCGTCCCTCTCCGGCGGCCAGCGCAAGCTGCTGGAGATGGCCCGTTCGCTGATGGTGCGGCCCAAGCTGGTCATGCTGGACGAACCGATGGCCGGTGTTAACCCCGCCCTGACGCAGTCCCTGCTGGACCACATCAAGAACCTCAAGGCCGAGGGCATGACCGTGCTGTTCGTCGAGCACGACATGCACATGGTCCGCCACATCGCCGACTGGGTCGTGGTGATGGCCGAGGGCAAGATCGTGGCCGAGGGCCCGCCCGCGGACGTCATGAAGAACCCGGCCGTGATTGACGCCTACCTGGGCGCACACCACGACGTGGACCTGGGCGACTCCGAGGGCATCAAGGAGCTCGCCGCCGAACTCGAAGCCGATGAGGAGTCGATCGTCGGCACCGAAAACGCCGGCATCATCGCCGCCGATGTCATCGCGACCGAGGTGACGGCGCCAGAGACCAACGGGACGACGCGTGGCAGGCGCAGCGCCGACGAGCCGAACCGCACAGAGAAGGACACAGAATGAGCGCCACCAGCGCGGCACCCGCCGCCCAGCCCGTCCACGATGAGGATTCGGTGGTCAAGGTCACCGACCTGGTGGCCGGCTACATCCCCGGCGTCAACATCCTCAACGGCTGCAGCATCGAGGCCCGCAAGGGTGAGCTGATCGGCATCATCGGCCCTAACGGCGCCGGCAAGTCGACTCTGCTGAAGGCGATGTTCGGTCTGGTCAAGGTCCACTCCGGCTCCGTCGTGGTCCGCGGCCAGGACATCACCGGGCTCAAGGCCAACAAGCTGGTCAGCCGGGGCGTGGGCTTCGTTCCGCAGAACAACAATGTGTTCGCGGCCCTGACCATCGAGGAGAACATGCAGATGGGCATGTTCCAGCGGCCCAAGGACTTCGCGGAGCGCTTCGACTTCGTCACGGGCCTGTTCCCGGAACTTGGCAAGCGGCGTGCCCAGCGGGCCGGTTCACTCTCCGGCGGCGAACGCCAGATGGTGGCCATGGGCCGGGCCCTGATGATGGATCCGGCCGTGCTGCTGCTCGATGAGCCTTCGGCGGGCCTCTCCCCTGTCAAACAGGATGAGACCTTCCTCCGGGTCCACGAGATCAACCGGGCCGGCGTCTCCGTCATCATGGTCGAGCAGAACGCACGTCGCTGCCTGCAGATCTGTGACCGGGGCTATGTGCTGGACCAGGGCAAGGACGCCTACACCGGCACAGGCCGTGAGCTCATGAAGGATCCCAAGGTCATCCAGCTGTACCTGGGCACCCTGGCCGACACCGTCGAGTAGCCCCGCAGTCCCGCAGAACAGGAGGGCCGTCACCAGCCGGTGGCGGCCCTTCTGCGTGCCCGGCATCGTCCGACCGCGTCAATACAGTCCGGGCGCCTCCCCAGCCGCTTGCTCGGCGCCTGCGCTCGTTGCTCCCCGGCGGACCCCTCAGCGTTTGCCTCACCGCATGCTCCCCCGCAGAACGACGACGGCGTCACGCGGCGCAGTCTTTTGGCCGGGGCCCCAACAACGGAGCCGGATTCCCGGCGTCGAACGCCCCGGCCCGGCTCGAAAGCCTGCCGCGCGTGATGCCCTCCCTGGGCTACCTTCCCCGCACGCAAGAAACCCCCGTCCGGAGGGGACGGGGGTTTCTTGTGGCTAGGGAAGGGCGGCTTTACAGCTTGCCGAATTCTTCCTTGGATGCCTTGTAGGTGTTGTCATCCTGGAACTCGTAGATGCCGACGTAGGCTTCCGTCGGGTCCCCCGCGTCGGAGAACGATACGGGGCCGGACTGGCCGTCGTAGTCGATGTCCTTGCCGTTGCGGAGCAGGGTGACACAGGACGGGAAGGTGTTGCACTTCTCGCCCACTTCGGAGACCGCCTTGAGCTGCTTGGCGATGTCCACGCCCTTGGTGCTCTTGGCAGCCTCGGAGGCCAGTGCGATCAGGTTCACGGCGTCGTAGGACTCGCCGGAATAGCTGTAGTCCTTCAGCGCGGGATCGATCGCCAGCAGCTTCTTCTTGAAGTCATCCTTGGCGAAAGTGCCCGGGATGGTGCCCTGGGCGCCCTTCAGGGTTCCTGCCGTGAAGTCCTTGCTGTAGTCGGACATGTTGCCGTCCACGAGGAAGAGCTGCGTGGGCTTGATGCCCTTGCCCGTCATCAGCGGAACGATGCTCTTGGCCTGGTCAAAGGTGATCAGGGCGATGGCATCCGGCTTGGCTGCGATGACCTTGTCCACCTGGCTGCTGAACTGGGAATCGCCTTCGTTGAAGAGTTCCTCCGCGACAACCTTGCCGCCTGCTGCCTCAAATGCCGACTTTACGTTCTTGGCAAGACCGGTTCCGTAGGCGTCGTTCAGTACGATCATGCCAACGGTCTGGGCGCCACAGGTAGCCATGTAGTTGCCCAGGACCTTGCCCTGAAGCACGTCCGAGGGGGCGGTGCGCCAGTAGAGGCCCTTGTCGTCCCAGGCGGTGAAGTCCGGCGAGGTGTTGGCCGGGGAGAACTGGATGACGCCGGCGCCGGTGATCTGGCTGATCACGGTCTTGGAGACGCCCGAGGAGGCGGCACCAACGATTGCGCTGACACCCTGGCCAAGCAGTGCTGTGGTGGACTGGGTGGCGATATCGGTCTTGGTGTCACCGGAGTCCCGGTGGGTGACCTCAACAGGCTTGCCCAGCACGCCGCCGGCATCATTGACTTCCTTGATGCCAAGGTTGACACCCGCGATTTCGGGCGGGCCGAGGAAGGCCAGCGACCCGGTGGTCGGCAGAAGCGAGCCGATCTTCAAAGCGGTGGGGGTGGTGGTGGTGGCGGCAGGGACAGGACCGGCGTTGCCGGCGGCCTGGGTGCTGGCTCCGGCGCCGGCGCCGGGGGCCGGGCAGGCGATGCCCGCGGCCTTGACGGAGGCGGATCCAGTCGACGTCGGGGTGGACGTGCCACCACAAGCCGTAGCCAGAAGGGCGACGCCGATGCTAAGCGCTGTCAGCTTAGCGATGCGGGGCGCCACCTGGGGGAATGAAGTCATTTACAATCTCCTCGATCTAAAGGTGCGAACGGCCTTTGATGCGAAAGATCAGGTGTTCCTGATTTATCTTCAAGCTAGTGCACTTTTGGCCCGAACCAAAGTGACTAGGGTCACATCCTTATAACAGTCGTTGCATAGGAGAAATCTGCGTGAGGATTCGGAGACGACGGGAATGTGTGCCCCAGGTGGGACTCGAACCCACAACACGCGGATTTTAAGTCCGCTGCCTCTGCCAATTGGGCTACTGGGGCGCCCGGTCAATGGTATCCCGTCGCACTGCCCCGTCCGCCACGACGGACGGCGTGTTAAACGGCCCGGCGTAGCGGAAGGTCCCGCTCACGCCTCCCGGCCAGACGGCCAGCGGAAGCATTTGGAAGTGTCCGCCCCAGGCAGGATCAGGGGCCTCAACGCCGAGCGAGACCGACGCCACGAAGCCGAAGCGCGAGTAGAACTCCGGGCTGCCCAGCAGGGCGATCCCCCGCTCCCCCGCGGCGTTGGCCCGGTCAATCGTTTCCTTGATGAGCGCGGTCCCGATGCCGTGGCGCTGCAGCCGCGGCACCACCCCGATCGGGCCGAGTCCCAGCAGGCCCAGCCCACCCGCCCAGCCGCGGGTGCTGATCACGTGCCCGACGATCCCGCCGTCGAGCTCCGCGACGATGCTGAACTCCGGCAGGTAGTCCTCGCACCCCCAGAGCGCAGCGAGGAGTTCAACCTCCTCCGGCTCGCCCCCGACGGGCAGCCCGGTGACCGGCGGGACGACGAAGGCGGCGGCGGTCAGCGCGAGGATGGCCGGCCGGTCCGCAGGCTGTTCGCTGCGCAGCACCAGTTCCGGGGCAGGCTTCTGCTCCCCGCTCGCTGCGGCCAGTTCGTGCAGCACCTCCAGTGCGCGGTCGGCATCAGCCACGGGAACCAGCAGGTGGTCGTGGTGGAAGCCGGCCAGGACGTTGCAGCTGATCCTGGCTTCGGTCAGGGCTCCGCTGACCGCCGCGGTCAGGCCCACCGCCTCGAGTGAGGAGCGCACCTGGAGGGTGATCCACGCCCCCACGAAGTCATAGGCGAGGCCCAGGCTGTCCGCTTCAGCCCGCGGCAGCACCACCGTCAGCCCCTCGGCCTCACGGACGGCGGCCGCGATGGCTCCGGCCAGGGGTTTGCCGTGTGGCCACAAAACATAGACGAATTCGCCATCGCGGAGTTCGGGGCGCATGCTGGCCAGCAGGGTGCGGAGGTCCTTTTCACCTGTCATGAAGCCAGTCTAGGGCGGGCCCGGCGCTGACGGCCGGTTCAGGCGCCGCCACCGACAGGCTCCGTCCGCCCGGGTAACGACGACGGCGGCCGCTCCCCGAAAGGGAACGGCCGCCGTCGAATGTTGCTGCGGACTACTTGGAGTCGGCCGAGACAGCTTCCTTGGTCTCAACCGTGGCAGCCTCAGCGGCCGGCTTCTCCGCCACGGGAGCGGCGGGGACCACAGCCGGCTTCGCAGCCGGAGTGGCAGCGGAGACGAAGGCGCCGCGCGGGTTGTCCAGGTCGATCAGCTGGGTGGTGTCGCGTCCCAGGAAGAGGGCCCAGAACCAGCCCGAGATAACGCGGATCTTACGCTCAACGGTCGGGATGGCCATGCCGTGGTAACCGCGGTGCGCGAGCCAGGCCAGCGGGCCCTTGAGCCCGATGCGGCCCAGGAGGTTGATGTTGGCAACACCCTTCCATTCGCCGAAGCCGGCGACGGCGCCCAGGTTCTTGTGCTTGTAGTCCTTGAGCGGCTTCTCCCAGCGGGAGGCCCACAGGTTCTTGGCGAGGCGCTTGGCCTGGCGCAGGGCATGCTGGGCGTTCGGGACGCACGTTCCGTCCGGCAGGCCGCTGCCTGTGAGGTCCGGGACGGCCGCGATGTCGCCGGCAGCCCAGGCGTTCTCGACGATGCCCTCGTCACCTGCGATGCGCAGGTCCGGGAGCACACGGACACGTCCGCGGGGCTCCAGCGGGAAGTCGGTGGAGCGGATCATCGGGTTGGCCTGCACACCGGCGGTCCAGACCAGCGTGTCCGCCTCGAATTCCTGCGCCGGGGTCTTGTCCGGCAGGTTGATGAGCTTCAGGGAGCCCTCTGCGTTGTCCAGCGAAGTGTTGAGCAGGACCTCGATGCCGCGGCTGCGCAGGTGCTCGACGACCCATTCAGCCTGCGAGGCGGTGACCTCGGGCATGATCCGGCCCATGGCCTCGACCAGGACGAAGCGGACGTCCTCCTGCTTGATGCGCGGGTTCTTCTTGACCGCGGCGCGGGCCAGGTCTTCCATCTCGGTGATGCACTCGATGCCGGCGAAGCCGCCGCCGACGACGACGAATGTCAGGGCGCGGGCGCGCTGGACCGGGTCCGTCATCAGCGAGCCGGCTTCAATCCGCTCAAGGACACCGTTGCGCAGGGCGACGGCCTCCTCGATGGTCTTGAGGCCGATGCCCTTGTCCGCGAGTCCCTTGATCGGGAAGGTGCGGGTGATGGCGCCTGCGGCCACCACAACGTCGAAATACGGAATCTCAAAGTTCTCGCCGCCGTCAGCCGGGGCAACCACGGCCGTGCGGTTGGCGTGGTCGATCGAGGTGACGCGGCCCTGGATGAGTTCCGTCTGCGTCAGGTGCTTCCGGTGCGAGACGACGGCGTGGCGTGCCTCGATGTTGCCGCCGGCAACTTCGGGGAGGAAGGGCTGGTAGGTCATGTAGGGCAGGGGATCAACGACGGTGACGATGCCGCCGGCGTTCGCGATCTTCTTCTGCAGTTTGAGCGCTACGTACAGGCCGACGTAGCCGCCGCCGACGACGAGTACCCTGGGACGGTCCTGGAGCTGAGGGGAGGATGCCATCCGTCAAGAATACCGTAGTTTGTGAAAAACTTCACTAACTTGGTTTGCCGCCGGGGTCCACCGGGTCCAGGACTCCTGTTTCCGGCTCCGCGGAGCCGCCCGGACTTCCCGTTGGCGGCGTCCGGCCGGCACGCCGAAGCTGGAATCCGGCTGCCCCGACGATACACAGGAACAGCCCGCCGAAGCCCAGGACCACCATGGCCGGGACGGCGCTATCGAGCTGCGAGGGCGGCTCGGCGACCGGCACGGTGGCCTCCGGCAGCGTCGGCGCGGCGCTGGACGGGGCGGCTGCCGCGGCGGCCGGCGTCGTGGCCAGGTTTCCGCGCCGGTGGACCCGGACCCAGTCCGAAATCGAGCCCAGCGGGTTGACCTTGGTCTCCGGAACGTCGGCCTTGAGGGCCGCCTCGGCGTTGAGGACCCCAAAGCCGTACAGCGGGTCCTTCCCCGGCGCCCCGGCGTCCTTCGCGGTGCTGACAATCCGGTTGATGACCTGGCTCGCCGTCATCTGCGGCCATTTGGAGCGGATCAGGGCGGCAACGCCGGCGACGATCGGTGTTGCGCCCGAGGTGCCGGCCCATTCGGCGTAGCCACCGGCGGGCATGCCGCCCAGGAGGTTTTCCGCGGGGGCCGCGACGCCAATGCTGATGCCCTGGGAGGAAGAGTCGATGCTGGCGGTTCCCTTGCGGTCCAGCCCTGCGACGGTCAGCACACCGGGAATGGTGGCCGGTGCCCCGACCTGCACATTGCCGCCCACGCGGTTTCCCGCGGCGGCGACGATCACGACGTCCTTTTGTTCGGCGTACAGGAAGGCCGCGTCCCAGCTCTGCGGCCACTCCGGGGAGGTGCTGCCGAGCGAAATGTTGATGACGCGGGCGCCGTTGTCCACGGCCCATCGGACGGCCTGCGGGATCTGGTCCTGGTCACTCTTGCCGCCGGGGTTGGCCGATCCGAGCCAGGTGGAGACGGACAGCAGTTGGGCCTCCGGCGCCACACCCACGATCCCGTCCGGGCCGACGGTGGGACCGGGGGTGGCGCTGGGGCCGGGACTCGCGGTGGATCCGGCGGGCTGGTGGCCGCGGCCGGCAAGCATCGTGGCCACGAGGGTCCCGTGCTCGGGTTTGGCGCCGATGCTCTTCTGGCCGTCCGGGCTGCCGGCTCCCGAGATGTCGACTCCCCCGGCCATAACACCCGCCAGGTCCGGGTGCTTGCCGTCCACGCCGCTGTCGATCACGGCGACCTTGACGTTGGCCCCCTTGGAGACTTCCCATGCCTTGGTGATGCCATACTCGGCGAGCCAGTATTCCTTGTCGCGCCAGGCGTCCGCGTGGGCGGCGGGGGCGGCAGTCAGCGCTGCCGCTAGGCTGCCGCCGGCAAGGGCCAGGGCCATCAACGCGGAGGCGGTCCGGCGGGGCCGGGCTGTTGCTCTGGTCATTCGGGTCCTATCGGCGGTACGGCTGGTGGGCTGCAGTCACGGTGGCGCTGCGGTTAGGGTGGTCGGTTCCGTTCGATCCAGCTGATGCGGCTAGCTGATACTCAGGGCAATGCCGTCCAGAATATCGTGTTCGCTGGTGACTGCCGTGGTGACCCTGCCTTCCGTGACCTCGGCCAGCCGTTCCAGCACGCGCCGCCAGACGAGTGCGCCCGCTCCGATCACGTCCACCCGGCCCGGGTGCATGTACGGCAGGGCCGCCCGTTCTGCGCGTGTCATTTCGAGCAGTCCGGTGCAGGCCCGCCGTGCGTCTGCCAGCGGCAGCTCCGAACCGTGGATGGCCTTCGGCGAGTACTCCGGCAAGTCCAGGGCATGGGCGGTGATAGTGGTAACGGAGCCTGCCACCCCAACGACGGCGGTGGTTCGGTCCAGCGGGACGGTCTGCGCCGCCACGCTGATGGCGGCGTCGACGTCGGCCTCCGCCGCGGCAATCTGCTCCGCGGTGGGCGGGTCGCTACGCAGGTGCCGTTCGGTCATCCGGACACAGCCGACGTCGACGGACCGGGCGGCGGTCACGCCGTCGGCGTTTCCCAGGACGAATTCGGTGCTGCCGCCGCCGAGGTCGACCACGAGCACCTGGTCCTGGCCGCGGGACGGCAGCACGCTGCTTGCCCCGGCGAAGGACAGGGCGGCTTCCTCGTCCCCCGTGATGACTTCGGGTTCGACGCCGAGAAGCTCGCGGACGCCGTCGATGAAGACCTGCCGGTTTCTCGCGTCCCGGGTGGCCGAGGTAGCGACGAAGCGGACTTTGCGGGCGCCATGCCGGCGGATCAGCTCCGCGTAGTCAGCCGTGGCCGCCAGGGTGCGGTCCAGGGCCTCCTGGGCGAACTCTCCGGTGGCATCGACGCCCTGGCCCAGCCGGACCACCCGCATTTCGCGGACAATGTCCGTCAGCCGGGGTGTAGCGCCCGGCCGGACGTCGGCGATCAGCAGCCGGATGGAGTTGGTTCCGCAGTCGATCGCGGCCACACGGCTCATTGCCCGGCTCCGGCGTCCGTGCCTTCGGCTGTTTCCGTGCGGGATTTGCGGACCGGGGCCGGCCGGCCCACGATCTCCGGCAGGCCTTGCGGTCCGTGCCTGCTGAGGTCCTGGGAGGGAACCGCTCCGCCGGTTTCCCAGGCGCCGTCGCAGTAGCAGCGGTCCTTGGTCCACCATTCGCTGATGGCCGCGAGGGCCTCGTCACCGAGCGGGTTCACGCCGGGTCCGGCGGCGAGCGAGTGGCCCACCAAAACGTGCAGGCACTTGACGCGGGTGGGCATTCCGCCGGCGGAGATGCCGTCGATCTCCGGCACGGGGCCGATCCCGGAGCGGGCGCCGATCCCGGAGCGGGAAGCCAGGTAGGCCTCGTGGGCGGCGCGGTAGCCGCCGGCCAGCGCGTCATCGGCGCCGAGCCGCTCGTTCATCTGGTTCATCAGGCCCGCGGCCTCCAGCCGGGATACGGCGGCGGTGATGACCGGGTGTGTCAGGTAAAAGGTGGTGGGGAAGGGTGTCCCGTTGCTGAGCCGCGGCGAGGTGGCCGCCACGAGCGGGTTGCCGCAGATGCAGCGGGCCGGGATCTCGACGACGTCGCGCACCGGGCGGCCGAGCTGCCGGCTCAGGACGTCCAGGTCGAGCGGCGAGGTCCGGCGGGATTCCTCCGGTGTGCCTGCCGTGCCTGCAGCCCGGGGGTCCCCTGCGGTTGGGTTCTTGTGCACTCGGTTCTCGTCCACTGGCGCGGCGCCTTCCTGCCCTATACGGAGTGTCCGGCGGACAATCCTGCGGCGGGCGCCGCGTCTTAGTCTGTTGCCGAACGCCGGATGGAGTCCCAGAGGGAATCCACCCATGGCAGCTTGGCCGGGTCCTGCGCGGACCCCGCACCGGCGGCGCCACCGGATTGTGCAGGAAGATCGCCGCCGAAGACCCAGTAGCCCGTCTCTCCGGGCATAACCATGTTAATCCGGTCGCGGGCCTGCTGCTTCACGTAGTTCGGATCCTGCCAGCGGGAGACCTGGCGTTTCAGGTCTGCCTGCTTCGACTGGCTCGCGGAGATATCCGCCTGCAATCCGGCGATTTCGGCGCGCTTCTCGAAGAAAATCTTCACGGTGGGGGCCAGCATGATGGTGATGGCAATCATAACGACGAACAAGGCCAGCATGCGGCCGGAGAATGCCTTGGCGGGGACGGGATCGAGGTTTTCTTCCGCCCCGGCGGAGTCCTTGGCCTGGGTTCCCGAACCGTCCTTGGCGCCACCGTGCCGAGCTGTGCTCAGCTGGAACGTGCCGGGCTTGCCCGGTGCTGCCTTGCCGGCGGCGTGGGAGTTCGGGGTGGCTGTGCCTGCCGCTGGGGTGCCCCGATCCTGCCGGGGTCCGTCAGGGTTCCCCGCGGTGCCGCGGGGGCCGCCGAAATCAGCCAGGATGACGTCGCCGCCGTCGCCCGTGTCGGTAGACTTCGGGGCCGCAGGCGTCGCCCGGGGAACCTTGGGTCGGCGGGTAGCCATGTCACTCCTGTAATGCCCGGCCCCTGCCGGGCTGGCGTGCTGCCTTCGTGCTGACAACCGTGGCCTGGACCGGCTGCACCGGTCTGCGGTCAGCCGTCGCCCACTGCGAAGGGCCACAAACGGAACCGGCGGCCACGGTCTTTCAACCATAGCCACCGGTTCGTCGTTTTTGCGGCTGCTAGCCCTTGAAACGCGGGAAGGCGCTCCGGCCGGCGTAGCGTGCGGCGTCGTCGAGTTCCTCTTCGATGCGCAGCAGCTGGTTGTACTTGGCCACCCGCTCGGAACGGGCCGGCGCGCCGGTCTTGATCTGGCCCGCGTTGGTGGCAACGGCGATGTCAGCGATCGTGGTGTCCTCGGTCTCGCCGGAGCGGTGCGAGGTGATGGTGGTGTAACCCGCGCGCTGGGCGAGGGAAACGGCGTCCAGGGTCTCGGTCAGGGAACCGATCTGGTTGACCTTCACGAGCAGCGAGTTGGCGGTCCGCGAGTCGATGCCGGTCTGGAGGCGCTCCGGGTTCGTGACGAAGAGGTCGTCGCCGACAATCTGGACCTTGTCGCCGATGGCGTCGGTGAGGATCTTCCAGCCGTCCCAGTCGTTCTCGTCCAGCGGGTCCTCAATGGAAACCAGCGGGTAATCGGCAACCAGCTCGGCGTAGTAAGCACTCATCTCGGCGGCGCTGAGGGACTTGCCCTCGAACTGGTAGGCGCCGTCCTTGAAGAACTCCGAGGAAGCCACGTCCAGGGCCAGGGCGATGTCCTTGCCCGGGGTGTAGCCGGCGTTCCGGATGGCCTCCTGGATGAGGTCCAGGGCTGCACGGTTGGACGGCAGGTTCGGTGCGAAGCCGCCCTCGTCACCGAGGCCGGTGGACAGGCCCTTGGCCTGCAGCACTGCCTTGAGCGCGTGGTAGACCTCCACGCCCCAGCGCAGGCCTTCGGAGAAGGTCTCGGCGCCGAGCGGGACAACCATGAATTCCTGGATGTCGACGTCGGAGTCGGCGTGCGAGCCGCCGTTGAGGATGTTCATCAGCGGCACCGGAAGGACGTGGGCGTTCGGGCCACCCAGGTACTTGTAGAGCGGCAGGTCGGCGGAGGCCGCCGCGGCGTTGGCGACGGCCAGGGACACCCCAAGGATCGCGTTGGCGCCGAGCTTGCTCTTGTTGGCGGTGCCGTCCAGGTCGATCATCGACTGGTCGATGCTGCGCTGGTCTGTCGCGTCGAAGCCGATGAGAGCCGGGGCGATCTGGTCAATGACGGCGTCGACGGCCTTCTGGACGCCTTTGCCAAGGTAGCGGCCCTTGTCGCCGTCGCGGAGTTCAACGGCCTCGTGCTCGCCGGTGGAGGCTCCGGAGGGAACTGCTGCGCGGCCGATCTGGCCGTCCGAGAGCAGGACTTCAACTTCTACGGTGGGGTTGCCACGGGAATCGAGGATCTCGCGGGCGTGGATGGCATCGATAAGCGCCATGGATATGCTCCTTTGGGTGAAGCGATCTGCTGGGAATCTGACGGCCGGGAATCAAGCGGGAATCGAGCGGGATAACCGGCGTCCTCGTCGTCCCCAGCCTAGTCGAGAGTGGCTAAGGTTACGGAAACCTATCCAGTCCCCGGACGTCATCAAACGGAATCATCCGGCCGACGGCGCGCGCCGGCTGTCCTCGTAGCGGCGGATCGCGCCGCGAAGGGCGCGTTCGGCGTCGAGTCCGTTGTCCCTGGCGGCGGCAGCGATGCCAAAGAGCAGCTCGCCGAGTTCCGCTTCGGTGGACGGGATTCCGACGGCGGTTTCGTGACCCGACGCCGGGAGGCCGGCGCGTTCCGCCCGGTCCAGGAGTTTCTGGGCCCGGGCCAGGGCGGGCAGCGCCGCGGGGACGCCCTCGAAGGGGTCACCGGAGCCGGCGGTGCCGGCGCGGGGTGCGCCGGAGTGCAGGAGCTTCTCGGAGCGTTTGACAGCGTCCCAGGTCCGGACGATCTCCTCGACGGTCGCTGGGAAGGAATCCTGCAGCGTTCCGTCGGGGCGGAAGACGTGCGGGTTTCGCCGGACCATCTTGGCGGAAAGGCCGCGGGCGACGTCGTCGAGGTCGAAGGCGTTGCGCTCCTCGGCGAGCCGGGCATGAAGGACCACCTGGAGCAGGAGGTCGCCCAGCTCGGCCTTCAGCTCGGCGTCGCCGCCGGCGGTCTCGATGGTTTCCGCCACCTCGTAGGCCTCCTCGAGGAGGTACTCCACGAGGGATTCATGGGTGAGGGCACCCATCCAGGGGCAGTGCTCGCGCAGCGCGGCAATGATCCCCAGCAGCTCCCCCACCTCGCCAGCTCGGCCGGGGACCCCTGCCGCTGTGGGCCCAGCCAGCAGCTCCCCCACCTCGCCAGCTCGGCCGGGGACCCCTGCCGCTGTGGGCCCAGCCAGCAACTCCCCCACCTCGCCAGCTCGGCCGGGGACCCCTGCCGCTGTGGGCCCAGCCACGAGTTCCCAGACTGGCGAAAGATCCTCGTTAGCCAAGGTCTGCGTAGGCCTCGTTGATGTATTCGACGAGGGCTTCCTTCTCTTCGAGCGGCAGGAAGGCGGCCTCGGCGGCGTTGAGCGTCAGCTCCAGCAGGTCGTCGAGGTCGTAGTCGAAGGTCTCGACCAGCAGTTCGAACTCGTCCGTGAGCGTCACACCGCTCATGAGCCGGTTGTCCGTGTTGATGGTGACGTTGAAGCCGAGCTGGTAGAGCATGTCCAGCGGGTGGTTTTCGATTCCCTCGCCGAAGCCGGCAACGGCGCCGGTCTGCAGGTTGGAGGACGGGCAGATCTCCAGGGCGATGCCGCGGTCGCGGACCCAGCTGGCGAGCTCGCCCAGGGTCACCATGCCGATGCTGTCGTTGACCTCGTCGCTGCTGTCGTTGAATTCGGCAGCGCCTTCGTCTTCGTCGTATTCAACGGTGACGTCTTCGGCGATCCGTACGCCGTGGCCGAGGCGCAGGGCCCGGCCGTCGACGAGGGCGGACTGGATGCTTTCCAGGCCGGCCGCCTCACCGGCGTGGACGGTGGCCGGGAAGTTGTGCCGGGCCAGGTAGGTGAAGGCGTCCTTGAAGCGTGCGGGCAGGAAGCCGTCCTCGGCACCGGCGATGTCGAAGCCGACCGCGCCGTTGTCGCGGTGGCGGACGGCCAGTTCGGCGATCTCCTGGCCGCGGTCGGCGTGGCGCATGGCCGTGATCAACTGGCCGACCTGGATATCGCGGCCGGTCTCGGCGACAGCGTCCACGCCGGCTTCGAGGCCAGCCTGCACCGCCTCGACCACTTCGTCCAGGCTCAGGCCCTGCTGGAGGTGCTGCTCGGGTGCCCAGCGGACTTCGCCGTAGATGACACCGTCGTCGGCCAGGTCCTCCACGAACTCCTTGGCGACGCGGAACAGGCCTTCCTTGGTCTGCATCACGGCGATGGTGTGGTCGAACGTTTCGAGGTAGCGGACCAGGGAGCCGGAGTCGGCCGACTCACGGAACCACTCCCCCAGCGCGACGGGGTCGGTCGAGGGCAGCGTGTGTCCCGCGGCATCGGCAAGTTCAATGATGGTGGCCGGACGAAGTCCGCCGTCCAGGTGGTCGTGAAGGGAAACCTTGGGAAGGCCCTTCAGGTCGAAGTCGAGGTCAGGGGCAGCGTCAGGAATAGTCTCAGTCACGTTCCAACCTTAGGGGTCGGAGGGCGAGCAAGGCCAGCCGGACGGCTCCCGATTGGCCCGAAGACCGGGCTCAGGCGTCGGCGTCGGCCGGGGCCGGCACGGGCGCCTGCAACTGCGGGGCCGCCGGTGCGGGGTGCGACCCGGCGTGGGCGGCCTTCGCGTCGGCGGCCAGGACGGCGGCCCGGCTGGCGGACGCGGCGGCGCCGCG